>JAFVYB010000111.1 GCA_017500825.1 Myxococcaceae bacterium
CGCGTGTTTGATGGAATATGCGTTTTTGTCGCGCCTTTCTGCCGCCCATGCGCCGAATCTGGCCCATCGAGGCGTTCAAAATTAAATCGAGCAAATAAAAAAGGCCATTGAGGCGCTTAGGGCGGGCATTTGTCCGGCGGCCCGCAGCCGGCCCCACCTTTGGTGGGAGCGAGGACCGACGGTTGCGTAAGGAAAAGGGAGAGCGCGAGAGGGAAAAAACATGGGTTTTTCCCGCTCGCACAATAACGAACTAAATTCGGCCGTTCGGGGCAGAGCGGGCGCCGACACGCCAATGTCAATTCAAGACTTTGACCTGCCAATGTCAATTCAAGACTTTGACGTATCGACATGAAATGTCAGAGCGAATCCACCCCATCATTCAATATATTTTTTTATAATCCCATCCACATCGGCGACACTGAACGAAATATCGTGGCACCATTGACCGTATTCCCCGAGCGCGTTGACCGCCTGGACCCATTCGGACAAAGCCGCGCGCTTGGCCCTGTCTTTTTCTGTCTCGCGCCCCTTGGTTTCGAGAATCAAAATCCTGCCGTTGTCCAGTTTGATCAAAAAATCGGGCGTGTATCTATGGATGACGCCATTGAATGAATAAACGATCTCGAACCCGAGGTGATCGTTTTTGGCCCAGGCGAGGACATGGGGATTTTTTTCGAGGACATAGCTCTCGGTGCTTTCCCAGGCGCTGTCGAACACGCCATGGCTGATCTGGCTTTTTTGAGTAATCGCGCAGGGCTTTGTCGTCCACCATGTCGGCATATCCGCGGTGGAACGCGCGCGCCTGTTATTATCAAAAACAGGAAAGAGTTTTTCGGTGTTTTCCAGCTGAATGGCGCCCCAAATATGCTGAACGATCCTGTTCATGTTCAGAATATACATGAGCTTTTTGCGGGTGGGGTTCACGTTGAACAATGGTGGCACGATTTCTATCTTGCCGCCTTCAATATATTTTTGCACGAGAGCGATGACCTGGCCCAACAAAGCGAATTTGGTCGATTCACCCTGCCATGTGGCCCGCATTTGTTCGTAGACCTGGACAGAAGCGGTGAAAATCACTGTCTGCATGCGCAGTTCTTCATTCAGCTTTTGCAGATCGATTTCCGTGCATTTGGTGAGATCTGTCTTGCCATCAATCATGGGCGCGAGATCGGCGCGCAAGCGCGTGTCCGCGGCGTCCAGAGTCAATGGTTTGAGTTTGGATGGATCGAGCGACAGTTTGGGCTGACATACGCGATCGAGTCGAATGATGTTGGGCCATTGAATTTCGTATTCCGAACGTTCCTTGAGCGATTCGATTTGTGTCTTGGGCCTGGGATCGACAGGTCTGCCCTCCCCTTCGGATTCATGAGGCAGGAATGAAAACGGAATGCCGAAGATATTGACATATTCGGGCGTGAACATGTCGCTGCCAGCTTCAAGGTCATAACTTGTTCTGCGAAGGCCCCGGCCGACGACTTGTTCGCACAAAAGCTGGGAGGAAAAGGCGCGCAGGCCGAGAATATGCGTGACCGTCTGCGCGTCCCAACCCTCCGACAGCATGCCGACGGAAATCACATTGCGGATTTGTTCGCCGGGCAGGCCTTTTTTGCCGACAGAATCGACGATTTCGCGAAGCGCGTCGCTGTCCTCTGTTTTTTCCAGAATTTTTGAATCAATCTCGATGGTCAAATTGGGATCGCAGAGTTCTTCGATATCAATCCTGTGATGATCAAAGGCGTATTTAATTCTCGCGGCGGTTTCTGTTCTGTTCGCGACCGTAATCATGACGGGCGGGACAGACGCGCCCGCGGCCTTCCACTGGTGATAAAGGTGCTGCCAGTCCTTTCCGAGAAGATAATAAGCCTGAATAATTAAATCGGGCAAAGGGGTTTCGGCCGAGGCTTTTGTGTTGACATCGTCTTTAACGGTCGCGTCCGCGTAAATATGATACAGCTTGGATTTAAAAGTCGAAGCGTTGGCCTCGCCATCGTCGCGAATAACGACGCGCGGCGTTTTGACGAGTCCGGATTCGATGCCGTCATTGAGGCCAAAGTCGCTGACAATCCAGCCAAACAACGCCTCCTCGTCGTTCTTTTTGCCGGATGGCGCAAACGGCGTCGCGGAAAAGTCGTAACAGGTCAGAATTCGCCTTGTTTTATGAATGCGATCCAGCCCGCTGATCCAGACGGTGGCCTCTTCTTCTGCTTCTTTTTGTTCTTTTGTCAGTTTCAGTTTGCTTTCTTTGTTTTTGCGCCACGCGTGATGCGCCTCGTCATTGATGACCAGGATATTCTGGGCGTTTGACATCTCGCCGAGAATTTCCCGCGTGTAGGCCTCGTCGCTTTTGGCGCCGCGTTTGTCGACGCTCTTTTTTCTGGCCAAAACTTCTTCAGAATCCCAGGCGAGCATTTGCCAATTGACGATCAGCACCTTTCCCTGATGGAGTTTATCCATCAATCCCGCGGGCACGATATTAAACTGCGCGTAATAATTGTCCGCGCCGCCCGTCCGCAGCACACGAAGCCGACTTTTGACCGTCAGACCGGGCGCGACGATCAATGCAGCTTTGGAAAACCGCTTATCGTTGGGATAGGTGGCTTTATTGCAGAACATCCAGGCGATCAGCATGGCCATGACAGCTGTTTTGCCGCCGCCGGTGCACAGTTTGGTGCAAATTCGCTTAAAATCGCCGCCATCGCCGGGCAGATGAACGCCCACTTTGTCCGCCGCGGGCGCCTCGGTTAACCAGATAATGGTCTCGATGGCGTCGAGCTGACAGAAAAAGAATGGATGCAGGCGCACAGACGGATCGTTCCAATGTTCCAGGAGTTTTCTCGTCACGCCTGTCACGCCGGGATAGCCCGCCGCGCGCCAGGCTTTGACGCGGGGGCGGATTTGATTGACCAGCGGCAGTTCGATGAATTGCCCGAGGTCGTTGTATTGATTGCTCCCCTGCCCGGCGATGAAATAGCCCGCGGGCCGCCGACCCTCTTCCCGGACAAAAGACTGAGAATGAAAATCATGGCGCCAATGCGAGGTGGGCTCGCGAAAGGCGGAATTGATGATGAGTTTTTCGATGCCTTTCATGATTAGTCCCCAATCTTGATGATTTTGAGGCTCTCGATGCCCCGGTCATCGATAATTTTGACGGCGATATTTGTTCCGGGCGCGGCCTCAAACCACAACGACTCGTTGCCGGCGTATTGTTCGACGAGATCCTGATCGATTTCGGCCTTCAGTGTTTTAGCGAGTTTGTTCCAGCCGTCTTTTTGGCCGCCCATGGGAAAAAAGACCTGATGCGGCTCGACGCACATGCCGTCATAATCGCGATCGAGCATCCACATGGCAACGCGGCTCACGGAACCGGACTCGACCATCCCTTTTTTGACATTGTAATAATCAAATCCATTGACGCGGACTTTGTATTTGTTTTTATTTTCGCGATCCTGAATCAATTCGACATCGGGCTGACCGACGAGCCAGAAGGATTGATCGGAAGATCGCTTCTTTTTGAGATCATCGGTCATCAGATCGGTGTTCATCTGCGCTTTTAAAAGCGTCACGCCGGGCCAGTTGGCATCGTCGATCATGCTGGCCGCGGTCGGATCGAATTGAAAGGCGGCGAAGACAATGATCTGGGGTTTGGGCCTTTGTTTTTCGGCCTCGTCGAGCGCCATTTCGACCATGCGGGCGTCGAGCGGCTTGGTTTCACCGCTAAAACAAACGACGGCGCGGCGCGGGCTGTCCTCTTTTGTCTCGGCCTCGGCCTGCAGATAGCGCGTGCCCTGAATGAGCTCGACGCGGGAAAACAGCAATCGCTGGCCGCCACGGCCCAAAATGCCCGTGGCCAATAGCTGCGCGCACCAGTCCATTTGTTTAGCGCTGAAAGTCGTTTCAGTGTCGCCGCTCCCGTCGAGGGGGCGAACCACTGGCGCGGGCAAAGCTTCGACCGTGAAGGGGCCGGTGACGCGGGCTTTGTTTTTGTCGATCAATGGCTGATCATACAGGGTTTCGGTGGCGGGCGGCTCATTGTTGGCAATGGATTTCAGTGTGATGTGAGGAACAGTTTTATAGATAAACCCACTGCCAACGCCCTGCGCCTCGTGGGCCAATTTATAATAATCAAAGGTCGCGGTCATCAGTCGCTGTTTGGCCAATGTCAGCGCGACTCGTGAAGTATCACAGGTGATCCAGCGGCGACCCCATTGCTCGGCGACATAGGCCGTCGTGCCACTGCCACAGGTAATATCAAGAACAAGATCACCGGGGTCGGTGGTCATGAGCATGCAGCGTTGGATAGCTTTGGTTGATGTCTGAACAACATATATTTTATCTTCAGTAAAACCTGTCATCTTAACATCTGACCAAATATTGGCGATTGGAGAAACAGGAAAATCATCAAGCATTCTCTTATACATTAGCGTTAACCCGATCGCCTTAATACGATTTCTCCTTTTAAGCATATCAAATCCGATTTTCCCCGTTTTCCAGCCGCCTTTTGAGATACAATATTCTATTCCATCCAGCTCAACCGGAAATCTGGAATTATCGCCTCCAGATTGACTCGTCAGGTTGTCACATGCAAATACTTTCCAGCCAGAAGGAATTAGTTGTGGATTATTTCTTTCCTCAGGTGTCATTCTGCGCTCTGTTTTTCCATCTGCTGATTGAATCCACACATATTGCGTTGTTCCATCCTTTCCTAATGTTTTTTTCTTGAACAGCTGATTATATTTCATCAGCGCCTTATCCTTGGAGTACCAAAGAATAATATCGTATATGTTTGATAATTCATTCACTGTGGCACTGGAAGTTTTTTCGTAAGCAATCATACTTACAAAATTCTCACACCCAAACACCTCATCACACAATTCCCTTACATGATGAACATTCTCATCACTGATCTGCACAAACACGCTGCCGCTGTCGGCGAGCAATTCGCGGGCTAAAAGCAGGCGGTCGCGCAGATAACTCAGATAAGAATGAATGCCCAATTCCCAAGTATCGCGGAATGCTTTGATCATTTCCGGTTCCTGGGTCAGGTCTTCGTCTTTTTTGTCCTTGACATCGCGCCTGTCGACAAATGGCTGGAAATTGGAGCCGTATTTAATGCCGTAGGGCGGGTCGATGTAGACCATCTGCACCTGCCCGGCCATGCCCTCCTTTTCCAGCAGGGAATTCATGACGACGAGGCTGTCGCCGGCGATCAGGCGGTTGGTCCATTTGTTTTGATGCTCGTAAAATTCGATTTCCTGGCGGCGGCGCTGCATGCGTTCGAGCGGCGTTTCAAAGAAGCTCAGCTGGCCGTAAGCCTTATCGCCTTCGCCAATGCTTTGGATGGAGCGAATGATTTTGTGGGGTTTGATGGATTCGTGAATGTGAATGGAGGAAGTGGGGACATCAAACGAGGTGTGTTCCTGTTTGCCTGCCCAGTCGAGCCGGGGCGACAAATGCGGATCAAACGAATACGCCTTGCGCGATTCAGCGGCTGTGTCGCGGTGCGCGAGGCCTGCCTTGGGGTTATTCACCCGCGTTTTGTCGTCGTGTGAATAGGTGTCGACTTCGCGGCAGGAAGAAACATCGACAATGGATTTGGGGTGTTTGGGAGAACGGGATTTGGATTTGGGTTTAGTCGGTGGATGATTTGAGGATGATTGGGCGGGAGAACTGGAAGAAGGGACGGAAGTGAACAGGCGCTCCTGAGTCGGCTCCTTACAGGGGGCGTTTATCAGGGGGCGTTTATCAGGGGGCGTTTTCATCTTGTCTCCTTGTTGGTGCGACGATTTTCGCGCATGAAAAAAGCGCGTCTTTCAATCGCGCGCTCAAAATGCATTATACTTCCTATAAACAATTCGCCTGTCAACGGGGAATTTGTAAGTTTTTAAACTTTGGCGCGTTTCCAGGCCTGTTTGGGGGATGGTTGTGGCCGTTCATATTAAAATTCAATCGAGCGGGTCTGGCGTCGGGCAGAAAAAAACGCATTAAAAAAGCGAACAGGCGGAATCGAGCAGAGCAGAATGCACTGAAAAACCAAGGCGATGAATTCAAGCAGAGCAGAATGCACTAAAAAACCCGCTGAAAATGAATTCAGCGGGTTTGGCGTCGGAGGGGGATTTGGGGTGTCAGGGAGTGGTTGAGCTGTCGGGTGTCGAGGGGTTGGTTTGATTGTCGGCGTCTTTGTCGGCGTTGGTTTTGGGGTCGAAGAGGCCGGCGGCTTTGACGAGGGTGAGGGCGGAGATTTGGGCCTGGAGGGTTTGGGCGATGAGGTTGAGTTCGGCGCCGATGAGGGTGGTGTTGGCGTCGGAGACGTCGAGCTGGGTGGCGACGCCGGCGTTGAAGTTGACGCTGACCATGTCGCTGTTTTCGCGGGCGAGGCGGAGCTGTTCCTCGGCGTTGACGATGTTGGACTGGGCGCTCTGAAGGCTGACGATGGCGCTTCGGACCTCTTCGCGCACGGAGGCTTCCTTGGCGCGCAAGGAGGCTTGAGCGGCGGCGAGTTTGGCCTCGTTTTCTTTGAGGGTGACCTCGCGCAGACCGCCGTCCCAGATGGTCCAGCTGAGGGCGAGGCCGATGTTCCAGGTCTGCGACCATTTGTCGGACTCTTCGAGAGAGGTGCCGCTCATCTCCATCATGGCCTGCATGGAGTCGGAGATCTCATAGGAGGGGCGCCCCCACTGGTAGGCGGCGGTGAGGAAGAGGTTGGGCAGGTAGGCGAGGACGGCCTGATCCATGGCGTATTCGGCGACGGCGATGTTGTCGCGGGCCGAGAGGAGGTCGGGGCGTTTTTCGGCGGCCATGGCGACGAGGTCGTCTTCGGAGCCCTGGGGGATTTGGACGGGCGCGGGCTGTTCGACGTCGAACTGGACGTTGTCGCGGGCGAGAAGCGTGGCGAGGGAGAGCTTGGCGGTGAGGTAGCTGTTCTCTGCCTGGAGGACCTGCTGCTGGGCGCTGATGGTGTCGATCTGGGCGCGGACGAGCTGGATCTTGGGGATGGTGCCGGCCTCAAAGCGGACGCGGGCGTCTTTTTCGTGGGCCTCGGTGTTGGCGAGCATGCGCTTGCGGACGTCGACGGTCTCTTTGAGGGTGACGGCGCCGAAGTAGAGCTGGGCCACGCCGAAGAGCAGTTCGCGGCGGGCGTTTTCGATGGTGAGGTCGACCATGCGCTCGGCGATGTAGGTGCTCTTGATGGCGGCCCAGAGGCTGGGGACGATCAGTGCCTGCTGGAGCGAGACCTGGGCGCCGAAGATGTCCTGGCCGACCTCCATGCGGTATTCGCTGTTGGCGTCGGAGAAGGCGATGCCGCTCATGGTGGCGGGGTCGGTGATCTGGACGGTGGAGGGGGTGACAGTGGTCGAAGGGGCGCTGTTGTGGGTGTAGGAGGCGCCGACGCTGATCTGGGGCAGGTAGTTGGCCCAGGCCTTGCGCGAATAGAGCTGTGCCTGCGCGAGCTGGGTGCGGGCCTCTTCGAGGGAGGGGTTCTTTTCCTCTGCCTCTTTGAGGGCGTCGGCGAGGGTGAGGATGGGCAGATCGGACGAGGCGGTGGCGCCGTTGTCCTGGGGCGCGGCCATGGCGGACATCGGCGGCTGAAGCTTGAGCTGGACAGGGTCGGGCGCGGGGCTCGGCGAGGTGGCGGGCGACTGGGCGGCGGCCGTTGGCTGGGCAGAGGGGGCGGCGGCGCTCGTCTGGGCGGGCGAGGCAGGCGCTGTTTGTTCTGGAGTGGCCGCGCTGTCGGCGGTTTGGGCGAGCAGTGCCGTGAGCAGAAGGGCTTGTGCGATCATCTGGGCATTCACCTGTGAGAGCTGTGGAACGATTCCCTGAGGCGTCTGGGGGCAGAGCGCCCCCAAAACGGCGCGGCGCTTTCGATTTTTGGCGCCGGGGGTGTCAACGGCTTTCTTGTGTAGGATTCCGTCGCCTCAAGGCGCCTGCAATTGCATCAAAAACATCAATAAAATCAATGACTTAGACTAGAATCGCGGAAGGGTAAGGAAGGCGGGCAAAAGCGCGGGAAGGCCGTGAAGAGACAAAGAGACAACATTGGGCCGGCGGTGGCGGCGGGCGCGCGGCGGCTGTGTGGCAAAGGCTCAGCCGATGAAGATGTTTTCCTGGGCGGGGCGGTAGCGGGCGAGGGAGGCGTTCCCGCGCAGGGAGAGGGTCGAGAAGAAGGCGAGCAGGCCGACGCGACCGATGAACATGAGGACGATGAGGACGCATTCGCCGGCGGTGCTCAGGGGGCAGGTCAGGCCAAGGGAGAGGCCGACGGTGCTCAGGGCGCTGACAGTCTCGAAGAGGAGGGGCAGGAAGTTTTGGCGCGAGGCGGTCAGGTCGTCGCCGCAGCCCTGCTCGGTGAAGCCGAGGATGAAGACGACGGCGGAGAGGATGAAGAAGGCGATGAGGACGATCGAGGCGGCGCGCTGGACGATGGAGTCGGGGATGGCGCGGTCGAAGAGGCTGACGTAGCGGCGCCCGCGGATGCGCGCCACGGCCTGGGCCACGAGCACGGCGAAGGTGGTCGTCTTGATGCCGCTGGCGGTCGAGCCGGGCGAGCCGCCGATGAACATGAGGAGGATCGTCAGGTAGGCGGTCTCGTTCGACACCAGGCCATAGTTGATGGTGGCGAAACCGGCGGTGCGCGACATGGCGGACATGGCGAAGGCGTTCGTCAGCTTGTCGACGACGCTGAAGTCAGCGAGCACGCCCGACCACTCGAAGGCGAGGAAGAAGGCGAAGCCAAGGAAGAGTAACGCGGCGGTGGTGACGCAGACGGTGAGCGTGTGGGTGGAGAAGCGCTGATGGCCGCGGAAGCCGCCGTTCTGCCACCAGCGGGTAATCTCCTCGAAGGCGAGGAAGCCGAAGCCGCCGAGGATGGCGAGCAGGCACAGGGGCAGAAGGACGAAGGGCCGCTCGGCGAAGGTGGAGAGCGAGTTGGAGTAGAGGGTCAGGCCGGCGTTGCAAAAGGCGGTGATGGCGAGGAAGACGGCGTTCCACAGCGCGTTGAGGACGCCCTCTGCGGTCCATTTTTCGATGAGCTGGGGCCAGAGGACAGCGGCGCCGACGCCTTCGAGCAAAAAGGCGAAGCGGGCGACGTTGCGGGCCAGCGAGGAGACGCCCTTGTTGCGCGTGCGGCCTTCGAGCGAGGTGCTGGTGAGCAGTTCGCTGCGCAGCGACAGGCGGTGGCCGAGCGCGCCGATGATGAGGGTGGAAAAGGTGAAGAACCCGAGGCCGCCCAGCTGGATGAAGAGGAGAATCCACAGCTGCCCGAAAAAGGTGAATTCCTCGGTGATGTCGAACACCGTCAGCCCGGTCAGGCAGACCGAATGGGCCATGGTGAACAGGGCTTCGAAAAATGGATGGCGCTCGTGGACGTAAAGGCCTGGCAAAAGCATCAGACCCGCAGTGCCCAGCGCGATGAGGAGCGCGAAGCTGGCGACAAAAAGCCCTGGCAGCGACAGGCTGCGCCACCAGAGGCGAATCCGCTGAATGGGATTGAGCCGGTATTTCCAGATTCTCATGAGGGCGCGCGCCTTTAGCGATCCAATTTTATGAAGGCAAGCGGAACAGATCCGCGAAAAACAATAAAAACAAACACCGCCGCGCTGATTTATCTGTCGACGTTCAACACGCCGATTTAATTTATTTATTCAATCGTCGCGCGAACACATCAGACACGCACCAGCGAACAGGCCGCCCCAAAACATCTGAATTAAAATCCCCGAATTGGCGCTGGAAATTTCCCTGTTTTATCGGCAGTTCACGCGCGTTTTTATTTTGGAAATGGCGGACAAAAATCCCGGACAAAACAAAGACCAAGGCGCGGAGAAGCGATGCACGCGGTGACAGACGACCAGAGACAAGAAGCGACTGAGAACGCGAACCTGTGTTTCTTTGGGCGGCGCGTTCCGAATGGTCTCCCGCAGCGCCACGCGGATGGTCTCACGCAACGCCCTTGGGCCCGCCTGTGGATGGGCGCTCTTGTGGCCGCGATTTTGACCCTTCAGGGCTGCGCTTCGAGCGGGCCCGCTGTCCGTGGCGACAATCTGCGCGGCATGGTGCTCTCGGACGCGGAGGGGCGGGCATTCATGCTGGGCGATGGACGCGGCCAGGTGCGCCTGATCCACTTCTTCGCCACCTGGTGCTTCACCTGCCTCATCGAGACGCCGGTCCTCGAACAGCTCTCGCGCGAATTTGCCCCCTGCGGCCTGTCGATCATCGGCGTTGGCATGGACCTCGAAGGCGCCGCGGTGCTCGCCCCGTTTGTCCAGATGCATGGCCTCGACTTTCCCGTGCTCGTCCCCAACGCGTCGCTGCGCGAGGGCAAGAGCGCCTTTGGTCCCATCCGCCAGCTGCCGACGACGTTTCTCTTCGACCGCGACGGCGCGCTCGTCGAACGATGGGAAGGCCCGGCCGAGCCAGCCAGACTGCGCGCGCTCGTCCAAAAGGTGCTCGGCGACTGCCCTGCCGACAAATAAATCAAATCCATCAACAGACAGACGCCGGAACAAATCGCGAAAGGCGCGTTCAGCGATAACATCGAACAAACAAATCCGCACTCAACACAAAAAACGCCCTCGAAATAAAAATACACAATCAATAAACCGCATTTATCTCTGCGAATACGACAAAACTGGAACGCTAAAAAAACAAAACGCATTCAATTCATTTTCGGGGCGATCGCGCTGGCCTGTCCGGCGCGCGGAAATTCGAGATTCCACCCCCGCTCCGGCGCGCGAAATCGCGAAATACCCGAGGCGATCCGGGCGTTCGCGGACCGTGTTTGTCGCGGCCTTTCAGGCATTGCCAATCCGGGGGGTTTGGTGCTAAGGGGCGGCGCTTTTTGGGGGCCAATGTCTTACATTGTTGCCACTGTAGTCCAAGGTGCAACTTTCTGACATCCTGCGGCCCGGTTTCGCTCCATTCACCAGAGTTTGTTTCGATGATGAGGATGTCATGAGTGTGCTCGTGGTCGGTTCTGTGGCGCTCGACACGGTGGAGACGCCGTTTGGGGCCCGGGAGGAGGTCCTGGGAGGCTCGGCGACCTACTTCTCGATGGCGGCGTCGTATTTCACGCCGGTCCAAGTCGTGGGCGTGGTGGGGCGCGACTTTCCCGAGCGCCATTTCGATCTCCTCAAGAGCCGTCGCGTGGACCTCGACGGGCTGACACGCGCCGAGGGGCGGACGTTTCGCTGGCGCGGGCGCTACTGCAACCAGATGAACGAGGCGCAGACGCTCGACACCGAACTCAATGTCTTTGAGCAGTTCAACCCGGTCCTGCCCGCCTCCTTTGTCGACGCGCCGTTTGTCTTTTTGGGCAACATCGACCCCACGCTGCAGTGCCGCGTGCTCGATCAAATCGCGCATCCGCGACTGGTGGCGGCCGACACGATGAATTTCTGGATCAACCGCAAGGCAGAGGCGCTGCGGGAGACGCTGGCGCGCATCGACCTGCTCTTTGTCAACGACGCCGAAGCGCGATCGCTGAGCGGTGAGACGAGCACGGTGCGCGCCGCCAGACAGATCCTGCGCATGGGGCCGCGCGTCGTGGTGATCAAACGCGGCGAATACGGCGCCCTCTTGCTCGACGAACAGGGTTTCTTCGCCGTGCCCGCCTTCCCCACGGCCGATGTCCGCGATCCGACTGGCGCGGGCGATTCGTTCGCGGGTGGGTTTATGGGCTTCCTCGCGCGCGTTGGCGAAGTGACGCCGAGCACCCTCCGGCAGGCCGTGGCCATGGGCACGCTCCTGGCGTCGTTCACCGTCGAGGGGTTCAGTCTGGAGCGGCTGAGCGACGTGACGCCGACCCAGCTTTTGGAGCGCTTCAACCGCCTGCGCGCGATGACCAGCCTGGAGCCGCTGCCCGACGACTTGGCGATTTTTGAAGACGCCTGCGCCGCGCGACTGCTCGAAGGCTGACTCGCAACGCGCGAGCGAGTTCCGCATCCGACACCGCCGCCCCGGTTCAGAGAGGCAAGCACCGACGCCAACCAAGAGGCACTCACGCATGGTCGAGGAGTTCCCCGCGATGTTTCCCGCAACGTTCAAAGAAGCGCGACAACACCCGAGAGTCGAACACAACGGCCGCTGCTGGCTGGAATCGGGGAAAGTCACGCTCTACGCGCCGCTCGGCAACGTGTCCGAAGGTGGCGCCTTTCTGCGAACGGGCGTGCCACTCGCGCCGGGGGATCGCGCCAGACTGCGCTTTCAGCTGGACGAGCGCGTGGGGGCGCCGCTGGAGGTGGAGGCAGTCGTCGTCTGGAAGCGGGAGCTCGACGAAGCCTGTGGCGGCTCTCTGCCGGGGATGGGGCTTCGGTTTGTCGCATTGGGCGAGCTGGAAACGCGCACTGTTCGCGGTTTTGTCGCGCACCGGCTCAAGCCCTCCTGAGCTCGACGCCTCTCTGAAGGCAGTCGTCTGAATCAGGCCCGCGCCTTGGACGCCGCCTGGGACGCCGCTTTGGGTCGACGCGCCCCCAAGGATTCACAGGCCGATGGCGCCCGGCGTTTGTTCGGCCGCCGTCCGCCCGTTCTCTGTTCGAGACAGCGACTCGATGAGCGACTCGATCTCCTGCCGCGCCATGCCCCAGGCCTTGAGGCCCGCGCGATCGATGGTCAGTGGCGTCGAGGAAAACAGGGCGATGGCGAGGACGATGGCGCCCGGCGCTGTGAGAACGCGCGTCCCCGAAGGCATTCTCACGTGAAGGCTGCCGCGCGAATTCAGGGGTTGAGGCGTTTCGATCCGCACCTTTTCCAGGCGTCCGCCCAGGGCGTCGATGAGCGCGAGGAGCACCCCGTCGGCGGTGAAGGCCGGGCTTTGGTCCGCCTCTGCGTCCGATTGATGGAGCGCCTCGACGAGCGCCTCAGCCTCGAAGGGATGGATGAAGACGGGCAGCAGTGGCTCGCCAGAGGCCGGGGCCAAAAGAACGGCGCATGGTCCCTCGGGTGGTTGGATGATGGCTCTGGGCGTCACCTCGACCTCGGCCGCATCGGGCGCGACTTGCTCACTGGCCGCGCCTGTCAACGCGCCAACGCCGTGCGCCCAAAAGCGCGGAACACTGACGGCGACTCCAAAGGCGAGCGCCGCACACGACACCACCAACAGACCGCGCATAGCCGCCACCTCCGCCCGCCCCGCCCATATCCCTCTGCAAAACTAGTCATCGCCCGACGAGGACGGCCAGGCCGGGCACCCTCTGACAGAGGCACTGAAGAAACTTGGCGTGGCGTCGGCGCGTGCTATCAGGCGCGCCCATGCGAGCGGACGGAGTGAAGAGCGACGCGCCACGGGCGCTTTCGGCGCGGGAAAAAGCGCGGGCCCGGGGACTCAGGCTCATCCATGGCGGCGGTGAGGGACGCGACGCGACACTGCGCGATCGCAACGACGTGGCCCGACTGCTCGCCGCCTCCGCGGCCGACCTGCTCCTGCACCGCATCTCGACCGCCCGTGCCAGCGAGATCGAAGAACGCGTCAACCGCGCCCTCAGGCTTTTCGACCGCGCGAGAACCGAGCCCCTCGCCCGCCCCATCCTGCGGCGCGAGCTCGATCAGCTGGAGGCCATCTGGCGCGAAGGACGAGAGGCCAGGCGATAAGCGCGCCTTCCAGAGCCGACTGTCGCCGTTCGCTCTGCCCCGACGCGTCTGAAGGCCTGTCCGCGCGCCCGATTTCTGGCGACGCCATGTCCGAAACCTGCCCGCGAAAGATCGCCGCGCCCCGAGCCGACACGCCATCGCGCCCCCCCATGAGAGACCCGACGCCATGAACCACGACCACGCCAGCGCGCCATTCTTTGGTCCCCGCCCGCTGCCCATCACGGCCTTTGCCCTGACCAACGCCCTCGGACGCACGACGGACGAAGTGCTCGACGCCCTGTTCGCCGGGAGGACGGGCCTTGCGCCCTGCCGCCTTCCCCTGCCCTTCCCGACTTTTGTCGGCGAGGTGGCGGGCGAACTCGACGCGGTCCATCCCAAGGCCTTTGACAGCAGAGCGGCGCGCATCCTCGCGCGGCCACTTCTGGAGCTCTCGGACGCCATCGCGCGGGCCATCGAGCGCTGGGGCGCGCGTCGCGTCGGTCTTGTCCTGGGCACGAGCACGGGCGGCATCGCCGAGACCGAGGCCGCGTTCGAGGCATTCTCGCAAACTGGCGCGCTTCCCACGGACTTCGACTTCGAGCGCCAACACGCCTTTCACGGACTCGTCGAGTTCGCCCGCCTGAACACGGGCATCGCGGGCCCCTCGTTCGCCCTGTCCACTGCCTGTTCATCGAGCGGCAAGGTCTTTGGCAGCGCGCGACGACTCATCGAAAGCGGCCTGTGCGACGCTGTCCTCGTGGGTGGGGCCGACTCGCTCTGCCAGACCACTTTGCGCGGTTTTGGCAGCCTGCAGGTCGTCTCCGCAAAGCGCTGCCGCCCCTTCTGTGCCGATCGCGACGGGCTCAACATCGGCGAAGGCGCGGCGCTGCTCCTTTTGGAACGCGAGGGCGAGTGTGAGTCGCGCCTCTACGGTGTGGGTGAAAGCGCTGACGCCCACCACATGAGCCATCCGCACCCCGAGGGCCTGGGCGCACTGGCAGCCATGCGGGGCGCGCTCGCGCAGGCGAGTCTGAAGCCCGAGGACATCGACCACATCAACGCCCATGGCACCGGGACGCGCGCCAACGACCTCATCGAAGGCCGCGCCATCCGCCAGCTCTTCGGCAGCGCCGTGCCCGTCGTCTCGACCAAGGCCTACACCGGCCACCTTTTGGGCGCGGGCGGAGCCACCGAGGCCATCTTCGCCTGCGCCGCCATCGCGAGAGGCCGCATCCCCCAGGCGCTCGACACCGCGCCGCTCGATCCCGAACTCGACCTCTTTTTGCCTGCCCAGGCGCGCGACACGCATCCCCGCGCCGTCCTCAGCAATTCATTCGCCTTTGGCGGCAGCAACGTGAGCCTCGTCCTGGGCCGCTAGCGACCAAAAGACAGCAAGCGCCCCGAGCCCTTCCTCCCCTCTTCCGCATTTCCCCGCGCCATTCACCTCGACGAGCCACGCCCGCCGCGCCAAGTGTTCCGCGACGCCCAAATGTTTCTGGGCGCAACGCAAAAAAAGGCCCGGCGCCACAGGGGAGCCGGACCTCTTTCAACGCGGCAAACGCGGATGGTCGCCACTTGGGCGGGAATCCATCAACCGCGGGCCTTGGCCAGGCGCTGGAAGGCGTCGGACAGGCCCTTGTGCAGCGCGTCGACGTCCTCTGCCTTCCACTCGCTCTTGTCAGCGCGGACGAACGTCGTCTTGTCCTCGCGGTTATCGAAGCGGGCCACCGGCAGGAAGTAGGTCTTGCCGTGCGCCTCGATCTTCACGCAGTCCTCCTTGCCCGAGGTCTCAAGCAGGTAGGCCATGTCGTCGCAGCCGTATTCGTTCATCATCACGGCCATCGGCACGCCGTGGTTGAGCGAGAGGAAGGTCGAGGCGGCCTTGGTCGGCTTGGCGCGCTCGGTGTTCTTGCGGCGGCTCTCCTCGGGGGTGACCCAGATGTAGCAAATGCCGGCGCGCGAGAGGATCGCGTCGGAGAGCTGGCCAATCGAATACTGGTAGCCGTAGGGCGCCGCGAGGGGCATCGAGGCGCCGTCCTTGCCGCCGCGCGCGGCCTCGATGACGATCGTCTTGCCCTCGGTGTCCTGGATGGTCGCGTTCTTGTCGCGCAACAGCTCCTTGGCCTCCTCCACGAACGGCGCGGCCTTGAGCAGCTTGGCCTTGGTGTCGGCGTCCATGTTCTTGAAGGCCTCGGGGGCGCCGACCTTGGCGCGCGCGGCGTCGAAGCGATCGAGGATCCACTGGGCCGGATCTGCGATGTCGAGGTGCTTCTTGGCCATCAGGTCGTCGAAGTCCTCGTTGACGAGGTGGATCAGCGTCCCCCAGTCCTTGCCCTCCTTCATCGGCAGGGAGTCGTCATCGAAGAAAATGCCGTCGGCCCCGATCTTCCTGAGCTCCTGGCTGATGGTCCGCATGATGTGGACGTAGGGGTAGTCGTCGAGCTGAACCGTCGGCCCCATCATGAAGTCGTCGCGGCATTTGTCGGCGGGCAACTGTCCTAAATACTTGCGGACTTCGGACTTGCCGGACGCGGGGAGGGCGAACAGGAGGAGGACATCGATCAACTGGGACATGGGCAAACCTCGTCTTTGGCGTGTGAATGAAAAACCGGACTGGCGGGAGGGCCAGCCCGGAGGGGGGAAACAGCGGCGGCCTTATAGCGCCCCGCCCGGCCGCTTCAATGCGCGATTGCCCAGGAAAAATTCGATTGAAAATTTTCGCTTTTGGGCCATGGGCGCGCGCCCTTCTCGCGGGGAGGCTCGACCGTCATCACCTCGACGGGACGCCTTCCGAACCAAGGGCCACGCCATGAATTATTGCGACGTTCTCGAACACCCCGGGCGCTACGACTTCACCGTCTCCACCCTGGGAATGCCGACCCTGCCCTCGCCCATCAAAGGGCGCGGCTTCATCGCCGACGACAGGCGCATCGCCTTTGCCACGCGCGAAGGCGACCTCAGGCGGCTCATCTCCACCCCGGGCCCCTTCCCCGCCTTTGAGGAGGCGGGACCGCGCGAACGCATCTTTCACGACCCTGCCTGGACGCGCGCCGCCATCCTGACCGCGGGCGGGCTCTGTCCCGGACTCAACGATGTCATCAAGGGCATCGTCGAAACGCTCTGGTTCGCCTACGGCGTGCGCAACATCTTCGGCCTGCGCTACGGCTATCGCGGCCTCAACCCCGCCTACGGCTACACGCCGCTCATGCTCGACCCGGAAGTCGTCGACACCATCCACGAGGACGGCGGCAGCATCCTCGGCTCCTCGCGCGGCAATCAGGACATCGCGGTCATGGCCGACACGCTGCAGCGGATGAACATCGGCACGCTCTTCTGCATCGGCGGCGACGGCACGTTGCGCGGCGCCACGCGGCTGGCCGAGGAGATCAAACGGCGACACCTGGCGATCAACGTCGTGGGCGTGCCCAAGACGATCGACAACGACCTGAGCTTCGTGGGGCAGGCCTTCGGCTTCGAAACAGCGGTCGCCGCCTGTCACCCCATCATCACGGCGGCGCACATGGAGGCAAAGGGCGCCTACAACGGCATCGGCCTCGTCAAGCTGATGGGGCGCGACTCCGGCTTCATCGCCGCCCACGCCGCGCTCTCCAATCCGGTGGTCAATTACTGCCTCGTTCCAGAGGTGGATTTTAATCTGGAGGGAGAGGGTGGTCTTCTCCCGCGCATCGAGCGCCGCCTGCGCGCGGGCAAGGGTCACGCCATCGTCGTCGTGGCGGAAGGCGCGGGGCAGAAATTCTTCAGGGATTGCCCCGAGGTGCGCGACGCCTCCGGCAATGTGAAAAAGCACGACATCGGCGAACTATTGCGCAGCGCCATCCCCGAATACCTCAGCGCGCGCGGCGTCGAGTGCAACGTGCGCTATTTCGACCCGAGCTATCTCATCCGCAGCGTCCCCACGCGCGGCAACGACGCCATCTTCTGCTACCAGCTCGCCGAAAACGCCGTTCACGCGGCCATGGCCGGCAAGACCGACATGGTGATCGGCAAATGGGGCGCGCATTTCACCAACGTCCCCATCCCGCTCGCGGTGATGAGCCGCCAGAAGATCGACCCCGAAGGCAGCCTCTGGCAGGCGGTTCTCTCTGCCACGCGGCAAAACCGCGAATACGGCGTCTGAATTTAGCGGCGAATCAATGGCGCGACGCGTTTCCCAAAACACGCGCAATCAAAATCAATCCTTTTGTTTACGCTTTGGGCCATCGCCACTTGAATGTCAGCCCAATGGCCAAACGACCAATTCCCAGAGAAAAAAACACATCGCGCGGGGCCTTTTTTTCGCCTTTTTCCCTCTATTGACAGCCCTGCGGCGAGCCCCTAGAAGGCGCCGCCTTTTTATGCGGCATAACATCGAGCAACTGTTTTTTAGTCGCTCATCACCAATGTCGGGCAATCCCGACAGGAGAACATCATCATGACGAAACGCCTTTCATTGATTTTAGGTTTGTCCGCCGCGCTCTCCGTGGGCGCCCTGGCCTGCGGCGAAGAAGAAGAGACTTCGGACATCGAATGCACTTCGGACGCGGATTGCGCTGGCAATACCGATGGAAAGACCACCTGCGACACGGCCAACAACGTCTGCATCGCGCCTGTCGCCACGGGGTGCACCTCGGACGCTGACTGCGCTGGCAATACCGACGGTAAGACCACCTGCAACACGGCCACCGGCGCCTGCGTCGTGCCCGCCAACGGCGGCTGCGCCACGAACGAGGACTGCGCCTCCGGGCTCTGCGAAAACAGCGTCTGCGCGACGACGAAGCTCGCCAATTGCACCGATCCTCAGATTGAGAACGCCACCGCGAGCACGGAATCGATGGTTCAGGTGACCTTTGACGCGGCGACGAACACCTGGAGCGAGGCGGCCGCCTGCCCCTGGCTTTGCAACTTTGGCTACGAGAAGAATGCCGACGAGACTGCCTGCGAGGAGCTCCCCAAGTGCAAAAGCAATGAGGACTGCAACTCGAAGCTGTGCGACACCGATAACGGCTACTGCATGTTCCAAAAGACCGATCTCTGCGAGCCCTACAGCGAGACAGAGCTGGCCGAGCTCAACGCGACGGCGCAGGACGAGACGACGCAGGTGTCATGGCACTACATCGAGTCGGCCAACGGCAATGCCAACTGGGTCGCCGAGCGCGGCTGCGCGCTGACCGGCTGCGTCGAGGGCTATGACTATCAAGAGGTGACCAACACCTGCGAGGCAGAGGTGACGGTCTGCAGCACGAACGCGGACTGCGCGGACAACGGCACCAAGACCTGGTGCGAAGTTCCTGACGGCCAGAACGAGGGCGTCTGCATCGCGCCCGAATGCCAGACCTCGGCGCAGTGCACAGACGAGACCAAGCCCTACTGCGACCCCTACACCTTCAAGTGCACCGCCACGTGCCTCACGGACGAACAGTGCGTTGACATTCACGGCGAGGGGATGATCTGCAACTGGGACACCACCACCGAAAATTCCTACACCTGCATTGCGGCGGAATGCGAAGCGGGCGAGTGCTCGGCTGACCTCCAATCGGAATGCGTCAATGGCCGTTGGTCGGAATGCAAGTCAGGCATGCAGTGTCTGGAAAGCGGCAGCGAAGGCCATCGTGGTTCCTGTCAGATTATGACCTCTGACCTGTGCGATCCTGCGTGCACTAACGATCAATTCTGTCGCGACAATGGCGAAACATCCGCTGAGGAGCGCTACACCTGCGAATGGGTCGACTCACAGCAGACAGCGCCTAAGCTCCGAATCAGCCAAGTTTACTTTGGTGGTTATGGCCATCTGAACACAGCCACCTATACGAACGGCTTTGTTGAGATTTACAATTATGGATCCGATACAATCAATCTGGGCGCCAGCAACCTGGCCATGGTCCGGGGAACTCGTAATGGTGGTTTCCAGATTTGGGTGGACTTCCAAAATGCCTGCTCCACAAAAACCTGCGAAGTCGCCGCCAAGAGCTACTTCCGCATCAAGATCGACACCAACAATGTAGATAGCGCCACACCTCTCACCAACAACGATCTCGAAATCAGCGATAAGCCCAGCATTGACGGATCGCTGGCAATCATTACCGACAGAACTAAAGATCTGACCGGTATCAGCTGTCACGAGATCAAATCGCTCTCCGTCGATCTCATCGGTATGTCGAGCGTCTTCTGCGCTGAGGATCGCCCTGCGGTTGGCATTCCCGGCGATGTCGCATCGGGCGAGGAAGGCAATCGCGGCACGCACTCGTATCAGCGTAACTCCAGCCTGGACGACACGGGCGACAATTACACCGACTTCGAGGTCAAGCCCGTCGCTCCCGGCAAGCCGCTTAATTAAAAAACAATCGGCGTCTCGCCACTCAACCAAACAAACCGATGTCCTTTAGAGGGCATCGGTTTTTTATTTTCATCGATAAAAACAATTCTCTGTGATCCCTATTCAGCCATGCCCGTATCGCCTCTTGCTCCCCCTCTTCGCGCGCCCCACCTGCCCCCTTGCTTTTCATCGATGAAAAACTAAAACGCGCGCCCCATGTCCTCCCCCACCCCTCTCCTCGACAGATTTCCGCGGCCAACGCCCTCGGCGGCGCGGGAGACGGTCGATGGGCACAGCATGATCGCCACCGAAGCGGGCGATCTCCTCTCCTTTTGGAGAGACGCGGGGGATGACGACGCCAGCGCCGTGGCGGAGTGCGCGCTCGAACTTGCGGATGGCTCGCGCTCGATCCGTGACATCGCCGCCCGCGTGAGCGCTGAGTTTCAAGTGAGCGAGGCACGCGCGCAGGAGGATTTGTGCGCGTTCTTTCTCGATCTCGAAAACGCCCAGGCCTTTGTGCTTGGGGACGCGCCCTCCAGCCACGCCTGACCGAATGACGGGAGCGGTGGAGCCGACAACGCACGGCCATCCAGCGCCCCACCCTTGTCTCTGCCCAGAAAGAGAAGCCCGCGATGATGACTCGACGACACCTCAGCTCTCTGTTCACCCTGCTGTGCATCGCCTCCAGCGCGCTTGTCGCCGCCTGTTCGCGCGACACGCCGACCGAGCTCCGCGTGCCAGCCATCGAGTTTATCTCCCCCACGGACGGCGCCGCGCTCTCCTGGAACGACGACACGGGTCTGACGACTGCGGGCTTTCAGATCGACATCGCCGGGGTGCTGAGCGGGTTCGACAGCCTTGAAGGCGCCGCCCTCAGCCTCGCGATTGACGGCCAAACGAGCGCCGCGCGGGCCACGCTCAGGGGCGACGCGTTTGCCTTCGAGCAGGTCACGCTGGCAGGCGGCACGCGAAAAATCGCCGTCTTTGCGCACACCGCGCGCCAAAACGCCTCGGCCGAGATCACCGTCACGGTTCCCGAGGGTGAGCCGACGGGCGAGGCTGCTGTCGAAATCCTGACGCCTGAGAGCGGAAAGCTCTTTGCCTGGAGCGAGGACAGCGATGTCGAAGCGGCGCGCTTCCAGTTCAACCTCTCGGGCAAGCTGCACAACATGCCGATCGGCGAAGCGGCACCAACGGTGAGTGTCAAGATCGATGGCGCGCTCATCGAGACGACGGTCAACGTCACGCCCGCAGAGGACAGCGCGTCGAGCCATTTCAGCGCCCATGGCGTCACGATCGACCCCGGGGTTCATCAGATTGTCGTCGAGGCAGCCCAGGGAGAACGCCGCGCCTTTGCCCAAATTTACATCGCGCTCTCGCCCGCATCGGACAGCGTCGAGGACGCCTACGCGATCGCGATCGATTCGCCCCAAAACGGCGCTGTTCTCGACTGGAGCCAAGACGCGCAGAGCGAGGTGTCGGGCTTCCAACTCGATGTGGAGGGCACCCTGCGCGGCTTTGGAGCCGAGGCCAGCGTCACCATTTCCCGCAACGGACTTGCGATCGAGGCCGTTCCCTTCCGCAACAGCGAGGCGAGCTACAGCTTCCCCGCCATCTCCCTGCCCGCCGGCCAGCAAGTGCTCATCGTCACGGCCAGCGAGACGATCGAGGGACAGCAGGTCCAGCGCGAGGCACTCGCCGTGATCGCCGTGCCCGAACAGCGTCCGATCGAGGGACTCGCCGTCGAGATCTCCTCCCCGACGAACAACGCCTCCCTGGCGCTGTCCGAGGACGCCGATCCCGCGCTCGACGGGTTTCAGATCGACATCGCGGGCACCCTGCTGACGACCGTGGCGGCGATGAATGAGACATCGCTCTCGCTGCAGATTGACGGTGTGAATCACGAGGGCGTGATCGCGACCATCGAGGCGGCCAGCCAGGACGGCGAGCCTCTGCCGCCAGAGGACACGGAAATCGTCCGCGCGTTTCGCTTCGCCAACGTCACCCTGCCGAGCGGAATCCACGAGATTGTCGTGCTCGCCAGCCAGAAGGAGACGCAGGCGCTCGATCAGATCACCATCGCCATTCCCGCGTCGATCAGTGGCCTGCCCGCTGGCGAGATCACCTCGCCTGTCAACGGCACCGCGCTGAGCCTGACGGACGGCCGCGCCCGCGTCGATGTCACAGGTGTCTACACAAACGCACAGACACTCACCCTTCTTATCAACGGCCAGCCGAGCGGCACGGTCGAGGCAGCCATGCCCCAGGGCGGCACCTTCACCTTCCCCGGCGTCGAGCTGGTCGAAGGCATGCACGCGCTGCAGGTGCAGGTCAGCGGTCCGTCGTATCAGGCGTTCACGGAGACGGTGATTGTCCACGTCGCCGCCTTTGACATCCGCGTCTACTGGCCCACGGACATCGCGGCGATTTACGCCAACGACTTGGGCGAGGCGGCGATCGAACTCGTGGGACAACTCCTCGGCTGCGATGGCTGTCTGGGCGCTCCCAGCATCACGGCCCACATCGAGAATAGCGACGGCATCCAGAGCGAACATTCCCTTTCGCTCGACGCCAACCGCGCCTTCCGCCAGGCGCTGACCTTCTCCGCCGCCCATGGCAGCGCCACACTCGTCGTCCGCGCGCGCCAATCCATGCAGAGCGCTGACACTGGCGACACCTCGCCGACCTTCGAGGTCGAAAAACGCGTCGAGCTGACCATTCTCGCCGCCGATCAAAAGCCCGCCTTTTCACTCACCATGACCTCGCCCTCCGACGGCAGCGTGCTGACCTGGCGCGACAACACCTCGTTCACGCAGGAGGACTTCCAGATCAGCGTCGAGGCCAACGTCGCGGGGATGAACATCGGAGACGCGGACTTCGCGCTCTACGTCGACGGCGTTCAGCAGAAGAGCGGCACCTCGCAGGACTGCGCCCTGACGACCGACGATCAGTCTGTCATCGCCATCACCTGCCACCGCGTCGCGCTTCACAGCGGCACACGTCTCATCTCGCTCACCGCCACGGCCAAATCCAACGGCAGACAGGTTGAGTCGCACGCCCTTGTCACTGTGCCCGAGCTCAGCGGCGAGAGCGCGTCCGAGCGCGTGATCATCGCCTTCCCCAGCGAAGGGACTGCGCTCCTCTGGTCGAGCGATCGCGCCTTTACCAGCGGCTTTCAGACCGACATCAGCGGCCGCTTCACAGGCTTCGGCAGCGATGTCGCGCTCACCCTCGCCATCGACGGCGAGAACAGCGACGCTGTGGCCGCGATCGGCGCCAACGTCTTCACCTTCCGCGATGTCACCCTGCCAAGCGGCAGCCGCACCCTGAAAGTCACCGCCAGGCAGGGCAGCGGCGAGAGCGAGCTTGTTGCCAGCGACGAGATCACCGTGGTGGTCCCTGACCCGCAATCGATCGAGCTCACCAGCGAGCGCATCGAAGGCGACGAATCGTCCCGGGGCACCCGCCTGAACGGCACGCTCGTCAACTTCAGCGGGGAGGCCATGTTTACGCTCGACGTCTATGTCGACGGCGTCCGGGCCATGGAGCGGACAGATGCGCTGACAGCGGAACAAATCGCCGTCGGCACGTTCGATCTCACGCTGCCGGACAGCGAGCTGAACCTCTCCAGCGAGGGCGACTGCCACTACCTCACCTTCGCGCTCGCCGGCACCGAGGGGCAAAACGAGAGCACGGCCGTGACGAACCTGGTGGTCGGCGACTGCGAGACAACCCCCAAGGTGATCCTCATCACCAGCCCCCACAACGGCAGCGAGCTGCGCATCGCCAACAGCAACAGCGTCCTCCTGGCCGTCACAGGCGTCCTGCTCGGCTATTCGGATGAGGAGCTGCAGACGCTCCAGCTCACGCTCGGCGCCCACGAGTGCCAGATCGTCAGTGGGACAAGCGCCTTCAACTGCACGGCGGACTTCGCGGTTGGCCCGAACCAGATCACCGTCAGCGACGCGGCCAATGGCATCCACTCGGCATCGATCGACATCCAGGTCACGAACTCCACCGGCTGCCCAGTGACGCTCGCGCTCGACAACCTGCCGATCAACGAGGCCGGCGTGATCGAGTTCAATCGCCAGACCTCGGGCATCAGCCTCTTCCACGACCAGGGCGCGACCAAAGCCAGCTACCTCTTCTTCGGCAGCGTTCCGTCCGAGTGCGCCGGCGGCAGCGTCACCGTCCTCAAAAAACTGAGCGGCGGCAGCTACGAGACCGTCGAGACATCCCCCCACATCCAGGCTGACGGCAGCTTCGCCTACCGCGCCACGCTCAACGACGCGGAGACCGACGCCGAGCTCGCCTTCTCGGTCAGCATGGAGCACTTCGCGGCGGCCAGCGGCGCCCAGCTCACCTACACGGCCGACTTCACCGTCCCCCTCCTCATCGCTGGCGAGGGCGACACCTTCCAAATCGGCGCGATGAACGCCCTGTCCCTGCGCCACGAAAGCGATCTCAGGGATGGCGGTCTGAAGGCCCGCGTCTCCACGAGCGACAACGGCGATGTCCTCGGCACCTTTGATCTGACCTTCACGGCGCAGGGGCTCAGCCAGGACAGCATGACCGCCGACACGCTGACCATCGCCTACGACGGCAGCTCGACGCCCCTCCTCAGCGAGTCGATTCACCAGACAGCGGCAGGCGACAGCGAGCAGTTCACCCGCGCGATTTCCCTGCCCGAGGGCGACTGGACGATCTCAATCACCCTCGCCGACGCGGTCGGCAACAAGAGCACGGCCAGCTTCCCGATCCACGTCGATCTCGGCTGCAACGTGGCGCTCACCTCTCCCTTGCCCAACTCGGCCATCGCCATCGACGCCAACACGCAACTCACCCTCAGTGGCACCTCGACCTGCGCCAGCGTCGCCTACGGCCTGCGCGTTGGAGCTGGCAGCGAGCCGACGAGCTGCGATCCCTCTGCTGAAACGGGCGACTTCAGCTGCGCGGTGGCATTGCCCGAAGGCCTGGGGATGCATGAAGCCGTCGAGGTCGCGCTCATCGCGCCCAACGGCGCCGAGCAGACCGTCCGCGTGTTCCAGCACACCCTCAGCCAAGGCATCCAACACACCGCGCCAGTGCTGAAGGACAACGGCCTCGTCGTCGTTTCCCCGCACAACCGGCACTGCGCCACCATCGACGAGACCACAAGCGCTTGCGCCACCGAGGGCTACGCCGCCGATCTCACCCCCGAAGACGACACCCAAGGCACCTTCCAGCTCACCCTCACCGCCAGCGCGCCCACCGCCGGAAACGATGGGGAGAGCGGCGAGGCGAGCGACGAGTCTCAGGAGGGCGAAGGCACGCCAGTGCTGCCGTCAAGCGGCGACTACGACCAATTCAACTGCCGTTACCTGCTCGGCGACAAAGTGCTCGACATGACGAACTGCGAAATCTCCGCGGAAGGCGTCATCAATCAGCGGGTGAGCCTGCCTCAGGGCACGGTCGACGAATTCAGGGTCGAAATCACGGCCTCGCACAGCGAGAGCGGGCTTTCTGCCACCCTTCAGCTCAACTTCGGCGTCACCATCGCCTCACAGCGCCCGGCCAAGCCCGTCTTCCAGCTGCCCGAAGGCGGCGCCGTGGTCGACTGCGAGGAGGAAAGCGGCGCCTCCGTCACCTGCATGCGCGACCGTCACCAGGGCGTCCTTGAGGTGTGGCTCGACGAAACCGCGCCCGGCATCACCCGCAAACGCGGCTTTGCGACGGGAACGGCCATCGCCATCAACCACCCCAACAACAACACCGAGGCCTTTGACGATACGACCTTCAACGAAGGCACGCTGATGCATTGGTTCAGCGCCATTCCCATGGAAATCGACTCGCTCGAAACGCAAACATTGAATGTCACGCCGATGAATTACATCCACCTCGGCGCCCAGGACGAAGACGCCCACGGCAACTATTCAGAAATCGCCATCGTCAAGAGCGTCGATATGTTCTGGAATTCATTCAAGCGGACCTTTAGCGAGGAAAATGCGGCAATGAACATTATTTCCGACGCACCTGCTTCAGGATTGGAGTTTGCTCGTAAGATGGCCACTGGCGATCTGAACGGCGATGGCGTCGATGACATTGTCGTCTCCGCGCCCAATGCAACGGATTCATTCCTGATGATCTATTATGGCTCCACGGCCAGGGCATCACCGCCGACGCAAACAAAAAACAAATCATCAACCCAGACGAAATATATTTTGGCACAGCATTAAGCGTTCTTGATATCGATCACGATGGTTACGACGATCTCGTCGTCACAGCGAATTATTTCCAAAAAATCTTCATTTATTTGGGCTCTTCGTCAGGCATCTCTGACGCCGCATTAACTATTAATTCCCAATATTGCCATAACCCTGACTACTGCTATGGATTTGTAAACGTCGAAAAAATCAGTGACATCAACCGCGATGGTTACCCTGATCTCGTGTTTTCCGAAGCGACACTGTATCCTCTTACAATGAACAATACATTCGTCGTCACGACAAAACCGGAATTGCGCAATCAATTAGCCGCTACAGCTGCCACTCTCAGTGATATTGGCGAATACATGATCGCCAGCAATACAACTGAAGGACTCGGCTATGCCTATACCGAACTTGTCGGACATAACATCGCCAGCTTCAAAACGCCTCAACATGCAACGAGCGATGGCTTAATTATCGGCAGTTATTTTGGCGACGATCAAACGGGGCACAATGTTTATTTCTTTGATGGCGCGACACTGACCGAAAAATGCGCGATTCATATTGACGTCGACAGCGGCAATTCCTTCGGATGCACGACAGCGGATGCGACGCAGGTCATCGCCAAGCCGGAAAACAGCGCAACGCAAAAGTTTGGCCGGGCGCTCGCCGTGCTCGATTATAATAATGACGGCCTCGACGATCTCTTCATCGGCATGCCTTCTGAAGATTCCCAGGACAGTAATTTTGTCTTCGACAACGACGTGGTCCTGGCGCAGGCAGTCGCCAATGAATCGGGATTCACCTTTAATTCGCCCGTTCAGTTCAATGCTGCCGATTTCGATCGCGGTTTCTTTGGCGAAAATCTCATTTCCGCCAATTTGCTTGGCGATGGTTATGAAGCGTTGATCGTCGGCGGCTATTCCTCGGTCGACGACCGTCTGCACATCTTCTGGAACAATGCAGCCAATGGGCTCAGCCGCGATTACGGTTCCATCATCGAGGGCCCGGCCACCTTTGGCTATTCACTGGCGACCGGCGATTTCAATGGCGACGGCAGGCTCGATCTCGTGGTCGGCGCGCCGAGTTATGAGAATTTTGGTGGTTCTGGCGATAAGAATGGAGAATTCCATGTCTATTACTGAGACAATGCGCCTAGCGAATGACGCCGATACATTGGCGCCGCAGGAACAATTCATGCGACGTCCCTATGCGCGGCCAGTCCTCCACCGCGATCAGCTTCTCGGCCCCATCCTCTGCGCCTCTCAGGGACAGGGCCATCAGCCGGACGCGGACACCCCTTGCCTGCCGCCCGGCGCGCCCTGGTGTCAGTGACGCGCGTCGATATGTCACCTCAGATATTGGCCCTCTTCCCGCAATTGTCGCTGCGGGTCGAAGCGCCGACAGAGCTCACGCCCTCCTGGCCGGTTGTCGCCGATCAGGGGGGCGGTCTTTGTCTGGGGGCAGCGCTGCGGTTGTTCGAGACGGGAAAGGCCTGTCCGAACGATGGACACTTGCTTGAGGCGCGCGAGCCAGAGCTCGGTTGGTATCGCCTGATCAGCCGGGCCCCGCTCTCTGTCGAATGTGGCGTGGGCGAAAACGTGCCCCGGGCCATCGACACCGCGGTGCGCCTCTGTGCGCTTTTATGCGTCTGGACGCGTGGCGGATTGCTTTTGCACGCGGCGGCGCTCGCGCGCGATGGCCGGGCGTTTTTGTGCCTGGCGCCTTCTGGCGGTGGGAAGTCGACCTTGACGACGCTCGCCGACGGCTTCGAGAGCCTGAGCGACGAGACCGTGGCCATTGTGCCGTCAGAAGACGGGAAAACCTTCACGTGTTGGGCGACCCCCTTTCGCAGCGCCTCCCCTCGCCCGCCCCAACCGATTGTCGCCGCGCTGGACGCCCTGCTCGTGCTCGACAAATCGCCTCTGCCGCGCGTCACGCCCCTCAACGGCATGGTGGCTCTCCAGGCGATCCTGCAGCAGGCCTACACCGTGCCACCGCTGGTGGGCGATCCGCCTTCGCTCCTCCGCCGCGCCGCGCGCATCGCCGCCGTTGTTCCGGCCCATCGCTTCCAGTTTCCCAAGTCTGAAGCGGCGCGCGCTCTCCTCGACGACATCGCCGCCGGACGTGTCGCCCCCCAAACGCTGACATGACGCGATCCACGGACAAGGCGCCACTCGACGCGCTACGGGAGGCGATTTCGGGCGGTGGATTTGTGCGCGAGATCACGACGGGGAGCATGGCCCCTGTCCTTGTGCCGGGCGATCTCGTGCGCTTCACGCGTGGCGTGAGACTCCCTCGGGTGGGCGAAATCTGGGCCTTTGAATCGACCTCGCGCGGTCATCACATCGCTCACCGCGTGATTGGCCGACGCGCTGACGGACGCGTGTTGATGAAGGGCGACAACCTCCTCTGGCCAGATGGCTGGATCGACCAGAAACGCCTCTTTGGTCCGGCTTTGGAGCGCCGCCGCGATGGCCGCTGGCAATCTCTGACAGGCCGACGAACGCGGGCACGGGGACTTGTTCGCTCAGCGCTGGGCAGCCTGCGGCTCGTGCTCGCCAAGGTGGCAGCTCTGGCATCGCCGACGCGCTGAAACGCGACAGTCGCGAGAGCGAGACCTGCGCCACCCTGGTTTCATCAGGCGCGACAGAATCCCTGCCGTCACCGCCCACGAACGCCTCCCCGGCGACACGGGGCGCGCGAGGAGGCGAAGCGGGTCAACGGCCGCGGAAACGGGCGCTCGACTCAGTGCAGCTGACGAGACTCGACTGGCAGCGGCTTTTCCCTGCCGATGGTCTGCGCGAGCGACTTGGACTTCTTCAGTTCGTCAGTCGAACGCGGCAGTCCCAGTCGTTTTTTCCGCATCCGCGTCGCGCCAAACGCGATGGCGCCGAGCCCGAGCAAAAGGTGGGCCCCGGCAACGATGAGAAACGACGCCCAGATCGGCAGAGCCAGCGCCAGCGCCGCCACCGCCGCAAACATCAACAACAGGTAGCCGATGAGGGCGATGGGAACGCCGACGAGCTCCATGGCCGCGTCGCGAGCCACTGCCCTGACCTCCTGCCTCATCTCGGCGCGCGCGAGCATGAACTGGCCGCGGATGAGCGCGCTCAAGCCCTCGGACAAATCGCCAAGCGCCTGCGCCGCTGTCCTGGGCGAATGCGCCTTCCGACTCTCGCTGCGTTCGCCCTCGCGCACAGGATCGACGCAGACCTCCTCGCGAACCGACGCTTCCTTGTCATGACGGGCCAAAGACACCTCCCCCGAGCATCGCTCTGGCTTCAGACGGCTCGCCGCGAACCGTCCGATTTCCGTCAAAATCTAATCACCCGTCGCCGCGATGAGCACCGCACGTCCCACCCATGCCGAAGGCCGCGACTGATCTCAGCGCACGCCGCGTCGGGACCGCTCCCTGGCGAGACCGCATCCAGGGCTGCCACTGGGAGAGACGGGCGCTCGCGACAGCGGCCGGACGATAGATACGCGCGACTCACCGGCCCTGTTCAGCCATCAGGGCGTCGTGCGCCTGACGCGCCGCCGCCTGCTCCGCCGCTTTTTTGGAGGCGCCCTCCCCTCGCCCCAGCACCACCCCGGCCACCTCGACCTCGACGCGGAAGGTCTTGGCGTGATCCGGCCCCTCGGCCGACACGACCCGATAGCTCGGCGTCACTTTGCTTTTCCCCTGCGTCAGCTCCTGCAGCCGCGACTTGTAATCGCCGCCGACCTCGCCCGGGCGGACGCGCGCGAAGTTTGGGGCGAAGTGGCGATCGACCAGCCGCAGCACTTCATCGATGCCCGCCTCAAGAAAGACGGCGCCAAAGACAGCTTCCATGGCGTCGGCGAGCAGGGATGGCTTGTCGCTTCCGCCGCTCAGAGCCTCGCCCCGTCCCAGTCGCAAGAGCGCCCCCAGCCCCAGCCGCCGCGCGACTTGAGACAGCCCGCGTTCGTCAACGATCTCAGCGCGCATGTGCGAGAGCGCGCCCTCGTTCGCCTTCGGATACAGGCACATCAGGCGCATGCCCACGGCCAGGTCGAGGACCGCGTCACCGAGAAATTCGAGGCGCTCGTTGTCGGCGATACCCGCCCAATCCCGGTGCTCATGCAAAAAGCTGCGATGCGTCAGCGCGCTCAGGGCCCGCGCCCGATCGGTGAAGCCAAAGCCAAGGCGACTCTCCAGCGCTGAGAGGCGATCCTCCCCCCAGCTCCTCTTGAAGACATCCCCCGCGTCGCTGTCACCGCCCGCCCAGACACGCTCGTTCGCTTTGTCGCCCGCGCCCGGCTTGACGCGTTCGCCCGCCCCACCGCCTTCGCCCGACTTCAGCCCATCACCGCCGCCTCGCGCGCGCGACTGCCTGTCGTTCTTCATCAGTCACCCCGGACCCTGCCGCGCCGCCAGGCGCGCCCCAGCCGCCCCTACTCCTCGCTCTCGATGATGCGCCGCTCGGCGTCCTTCCACTCGCGACCGGCCGGCAACTTCAGCTCGCTCGGCATCTCGGCCATCTTCCAGACGAAACTGCCCAGCACCTCCTGGCCGCTGACGACGGAGCGCGTGCCGATCTGAAAATTCATCTCCAGCGCGGCGACCTCGGGAATGCGCGGAATCTCGTAGTAGCCAACGACCATCGCCGGCGGGAACTCCTCGATAAAGCGCTCGGGGTGGTTGACGTTGAAGGGCTCGCCGCTGCCGAGACTCATCTCCAGTTTGGGCTTGCCCGCCTCGTCGCGTCCGTCGACGCGAAACTCCTCATAGCGCGCGTTCACCCTCATGCGCAGGAGGCGCCCAGAGTTCGACTGCTCCTCGGTCCACTGGCGCTGGACGCCGTAGAGGGCGAAGTGCAGCCGGACCGCGGGCTCGCCATCGAGCGTCGTCGTCTCCATGCGATAGATGTCGAAGCGCAGGCCCTGATCATAGGCGGTAAAGACGGGAATATATTTGCCTGCGGAAATCATTTCCCAGAACGACTTAATAATCTGATAGCGCTTTTCATAAGGCGCGGCTTTGTCGCCCCCCATTTTACCTAATTCTTTTTCAAAACGCGCATAATCCAGATGCTCCGGATATTTATTATAATGCGTGGTCAGGGCATTCAGATACCATTTAAACAACGCCCGGCGCTCTTCCTCGTAACGCCCCGGATCGACCATCGTCAGCGCCAGAGGCGCCCGTTCCAAATACTCGCGACGGATTTGATCGATCGATTGCTGGCGCGCACCCTCGACTTTGACCGCATCGATCTGGGTGTAGGCGACAAAGCCAAGCGCGGCCAAAAGAATCACGCCGACGCCGACGAGGAGTGTGCTCCTGCCGCCTGACTGGCCCGATTGCGGCGGAGGGGCAAAATCGTCGTCCTGGAGTGGCATCAAGGGCTGAGTGTCGTTCATGGGCGGCCTCTTCTCATGGGGAAACAACTCATAGGGGGGGGGACACCGCGCTCGAGCGCGGTCTGCGGCATGGCTCTGGCATTCAGGGTTTCAACGCATTCGGCCGTTCAATCATTGAAAACAATTATTTAAACATCCGATGTTTCCAGCCGCCCGGCCTCTCCAGACATTCAACGCGTCCGGGCACTCAATCAATTCAATCAACCAATTCTTCCGGGCGTTTTATAAAATCAAATCATTAAAACATTCAATCCATTCAAAGACTCAGGGCTTTTTGGCCGGTGGCGCGGGCGACTCTTCGCAGGCGAGCTGATCGAGGATCTCCTGAAGCGCCTTTTCCTGGCGCAGCTGGTCCCAGCCCGGCTTCGCCAGATCGGTGCACTTGATGTGGCCGAACTTGGCGCAGCGGTTGAGGTGCAAGATCGCCTGATGGACATGCGAGGTCTGAGCGTGGAGGTGCGCCAGAATGCACTCGGCGAATTCGTCTTTGTGGCTGTGGGCCACGTCTTCGTAGAGCCGAATCGCCTCCTCCAGCGCCTCGGGCGTTCCCTGAATCTGGAGCAGGTGCGCCTTCAGGTGGGCGAGCTCGATCTCTCTGGGGTGTTCCTCCATCAGCGCGTCGATCTCCTGTTCGAGCGCCGAGATGTCCTGGCCTTTGGTCATGGCGTTCATGCGCTTGTCCAATGCCGCCACCTTCCGGCTCAGGCGCTCCTCCTGGCAGTCGACCACCTCCAGGCTGACGCGATGGCTTGTCACCTGCGGCGTGAAATTGCTCAGCGCGCAATCCTGCTCCGGAGCGATGCCGACGAGATCGATGCGGTTGTCGTTGTCGGAGACGAGCCCCATCTCCAGGGTCCATAAATCCCCGTCGCCCAGGCACGCCTTCGGCGCGCAGACACGGCGCTGGCCGATCCAGACGCCATCCTCGTCGAGTCGACCGCGGATGATTTCGTCGCACATCTTGAACCCGCAGGCGGGCTGATCCTCCAGGAGGACCGCGACGAGTTCGCCACCGCGATGGACGAACTGAACCGCCCCGTAGGAGCTCTGCCAGCGTCCCGCCATGTGTTCCGCAGCGCGACCGGTCGACGGCCCAAAGGCGGCCACAACCACTGCCCAGAGCAGCACCGCCTTTGCTGTGAACATTCCGCGCATCGGCACCCGCCTTGTCCTTGAGGAGCGCATGGAGACACAAAAAGAGGCCGCGCGTTAGGGCAGCGACGGCCGTTCTTCAACCGCGACAAAAAAGAAATTTCCGGGCGCGACCAAACATCGTCGGCCAATAACACGCGCCGGGCAGCACATCGCCCCACGCCTCACGACCGCTGACTTCGGCGTGTCCAGCCAATGAGTTTGTAGAGGGCGCGCGCGCCGACATTGGCGTCCCACTCGTCCGCGGCGTCCTCGGAGGGCGCGACTTCGGTCAGGTCAAAGCCGACAATGCGCCGACCGGAATCGACGAGGACTTCCAGCAGGTGCTGCAGCTCTTCGAAGGAAAGCCCTCCCGGGACTGGCGTGCCCGTATGCGGACAAAGCGCCGGATTGAGCCCGTCGATGTCGAGCGACACGTAAACTTCACGCGGAAGCGCGGCCACGACGCGTTCACAGAGCGCCTGCCAGCTCGTTCCCCGGCAGAGTTCACGCTTGAGCGCGGCGTCAAAGTGCGCCTCGATTCGTCCGCCAGAGCTCTGAATGAGCTCGAACTCGGCCTCGCAAAAGTCGCGAATGCCGACCTGGACGATGCGCGAGATGCCGCTCAGGCGTCTGAAGGCGTTGAACATGATCGAGGCGTGCGACCAGGTGAACCCCTCGAAGGCCTCGCGCAAATCGGCGTGGGCGTCGATGTGGAGGATGCCCATGCCCTGAAAGCGCGCCGCGTGGGCCGCGATGGCACCAAAGGGCGTGGCGTGATCGCCGCCGATGAGCCCAACGATTTTGCCCCTGTCGAGCAGGGCGCCGACCTCTGCCTCGATCTGATCGTTGAGCGCGGCGCAGATGGCGTCGATCTCTTCCAGAGCGAGCGCGTTTTCGGCGGAAACAGCGCCGCCGACATCGATGATCGGCTGGGCCAGCTCTCCGGCGCGCGCGTTCCAGGCCAAAAGGCGCGCCTCGTCTTCGTCCGAGCGCTCCCACAGGGCGATGCCGTCCTCGTAGACGCGGCCCAAATCGAGATCGAAGAGGTCGATCTGGCGGCTGGCCTCCACGATGGCCAAAGGTCCGCGCGAGGCGCCCTTGCGATAGGAGGTCGTCGCGTCAAAGGGCACCGGCACGAGCACCACCCGGGCGTCTTCCGGCGTGTCTGACAGGCCGAAAATGCCCGAATCGGGCGCGGCGGCGGCGTTGGGATCAAAGTGGGGGGCGGTCATGGGCGCGCGCCTCTAGCGATCTGGGCGCGGGCGGTCAATGGCGACATTCGCGGCGTCTTTTGGCGATTTTTCGCTCTCCACTGGCCTCTTCAGCGCCTCTGTCGACGGCTTCGCGGCGCGCTTTGACGTTCTGGAACCGTTCTCTCGGCCCGTTGCCTGCGCAGCGTGTCCGGCCCTGGCTGTTCTGCCCGATGTCGACGCGCGAACCGCGCTTTGCCGCCCCGCTGACTTCCGCGGCCATTCCCCATCCAGCGATTGCAAGAGCGCCTTCGGCGCGCTGGCCCCGGGGTCAAAGGCGATGGCCTGCCTGAGCCAGTGTCGCGCCTGTCCGCGATCGCCTGACTGAAGCGCGCGCAGTCCCATGAGAAAGGCCTCGTAGGCATGGCTGGAGGCGATGCGGCGCTCGTGGCGATCCGGCGCGCTGGCTTCGGCCAGGGCCTCGGCGTCAACCCCCTTCATGGGGCGCGTGGACGTCTTCCCCGCTCCCCCCCCCTCAGAAGGCGCCTCTGTGGCGAACGCGGGCAGCGACGCGAGCAGAAGCGCGACCAGGGCAACCTTCGACCGCCTCACCCAATCGACGCCAGAACGCGCTCGCCCGACCATGATCCATCCCTCGTTTTCATTCCAGCGCACGCTATCCAGGCGCGTTCCAAATCATTCCCAACCAAAGAAACTCGACGCGCTCAAACGGCGTCCCCAAACCCGGGCCTTTTCAGTCAATTCGCGGCGCCTGTCCACCGCCCCATTTTGAATCCGCCCATTCATCGGACGCTCAAACACGCAAGTTTAATTTTTATAATTTATCAAAAAAAATAAAAATATCGCTTTATTAAAAAACAAAACAAAAACCACATCCGTCCGCCCAATTTAATCATTTAATCCAATAATTTAAACCCGCGTGTTTCAGCGTTCACAAGGGTTCCAAACGGGCACTGGGCGCCGTCAAAATCGCGCGTATCTTCGCTCGCCTCTCGCCCTGGCGAGGCCACGCGGCCAGACGGACGCGCCGCGCGTTCAACCGACGACATCATTAATAATAAGGAGACGCACATGGACGACAAGACGACGCCCAGCCATATGCCGCTCATCGGCGACACCGCGCCCTCGTTTCGCGCCGAGACGACGCACGGGCCCATGAGTTTTCCCGAGGATTACAAGGGAAAATGGGTCATTCTTTTTAGTCACCCGGCCGATTTTACGCCGGTCTGCACCACCGAATTTATGACGTTCGCCACCATGGCCGAACAATTCCATGCCCTGGGCGCTGAATTGATTGGATTATCCATCGACAGCAAGCAGAGCCATATCGCCTGGGTGCGCGCCATTCAGGAAAAAGCCGAGTTTCAGGGCATGAAAAACGTTTCGGTGAATTTCCCCATTATTGACGACATCGGCATGAAGGTCGCCAAAGAATACGGCATGATTCATCCAAACGCCTCTAACACGAGCGCGGTGCGCGCCGTTTTCTTTATTGATCCCGAATCAAAAATCCGCGCGATTATTTATTATCCGCTCACCAATGGCCGCAATTTCCAGGAGCTCAAGCGGCTGCTCATCGCCATGCAGACGAGCGACAAATACGGAGTGGCCACACCCGCCGACTGGCAGCCCGGCGACGAGGTCATCGTCCCGGCGCCCAAAACATCGCAGGAGGCCTGCCAGCGCGTCGCCCAGAGCCAGGACGAGAGCGGACAGGATTACAGGACGGTCGACTGGTATCTCTCGTTCAAGCCCGCGCCCTCTTCCTGATCCACGGCGGACGCGCGCCCGCCCTCAAGCCCCGTCTCGCCCGCCGAGGCGGGGTGGACAGCGCGGCAGCGGCGATGAAAAGGCGGTCGCCATCCTGACAAAAACGACACAACCCATTGAAATCATTGAGGAATTTTTAATCGTTCAAAAAAAATCAAGGCGCGCCGTCAGATAGCTCACAGGCCGTCTTCGAGGGGGGGTGAAGCCCTTGCGTTTGCCGCGCCGCCGAATAGGTTGCGCCGCCATGTTTACCCCCGCCTCCCATCGTCCCCTGTCCGCCCTGCTGGCTTTTTTCCTGCTCATCCCTTTCGCCCTGCTGACGGCCTGCGGCGAAAACAACAACGGCCCCGATGATTCCGGGGAGGGCAATGGCGGCGATCCGACGACGCTCTGCCCAGCCTCTTTTCAGTATCGCCCCCAGACGCGCGCCAACAGCGTCTACGTCGTCGGCAGCTGGAACGATTTCGACCGCACGGCGCACGCGATGAGTGGTCCAGACGCCACTGGCACCTGGTCGGCAGAGCCGCAGATTCCGGCCGGCGAGTGGGGTTATTTCTTCCTCGTCGACGGCGCTGAGGTCGACGATCCCGACGCCACCTCGCAGATCACGCTGGATGGCAAGAGCTACGCGCGCGTGGAAGTCGTCTGCGACGGCGGCTCGGCGGCCAGCGTCAAGCTCTCTGTCCAGTCCGGGTCCCTGATCATCGACCGCGCGGCCGAGGGCCAGGGCGCGCTGACCGCGACGCTCGAACTCGTCAGCCTGGGCAGTCTGGAGGGCGTGAACGTCACCGGCACGCTGCGCGCGACCGACGGAACGACGCGTGAACTGAGCGCTTCTGAACTCTCCCTCTCGGAGGACCGCAGCCGCGTCGAGGTGGCGCTGAACAATCTGGCAGACGGCAAATACACCGTCTTTGTTCAGGCCGAGAACGGGCCCTACGCCGACGACATCGCCCTCCCCTTCTGGATCGAGGCCGAGCCGTTCTCCTTCTACGACTCGCCCATCTACATGGTGATGGTCGACCGCTTCCGCAACGGCGACACCTCCAACGACAGCCCGATCGCGGGCAGCGAGACGCCGGCCAACTTCCAGGGCGGCGACCTCAACGGCGTCACTCAGGCCATCGAGGAGGGCTACTTTGACGCACTTGGCGTGCGCACGCTGTGGCTCTCGCCCTGGCAGACACAGCCCAACCGCGCCCACGCGGACACGATCTCAAGCGAACTGACCGTCCATGTCACCGGCTACCACGGCTATTGGCCGATCAAGGCGCGCGAGGTCGAACCGCGCTTTGGCGGCGAAGAGGCGCTGCACCAGATGGTGAGGGCGGCCCACGCGCGCGGCATGCGGGTCATCATGGACACTGTGCTCAACCACGTTCACGAGGACCACGAATACGTCGCCGCGCATCCCGAGTGGTTTCGCACCAGCGTCAACTGCAAGGACAACAACGGCTGGGGCTGGGACAACGCGCCGATCACCTGCACGTTCAACACCTACATGCCCGACGTGGACTGGACGAACACCGCGGCCGCCACCCAGTTCCTCGACGATGTTGAGTGGTGGGTCGAGACGTTCGACCTCGATGGCCTGCGCCTCGACGCGGTCAAGCACATGGAAGACGACGTGATGGGCAAGCTCGGCACGCGGATGCGCCAGCGATTCGAGACGGCCGGCACCGACTTCTACATGTTTGGCGAGACCTACGACGGCAATCCCGATTTGCTGAACAAATACATCGGCAATGGCCAGCTCGACGGGCAGTTCGACTTCAAGCGCTACTTCGACGGCGCCAACCAGGCGTTCCTCAGCGACGGCAGCGGCCTCGGCCAGGTCAACGACGCCACCTGGGGCTCCATCAACGCCTTTGGCGAGGCGATGATGGTCACCTTTATCGGCAGCCACGACGTGCCGCGTGTCATCTCCCGATCGGACAACGCCAACCGCGATCTGACCGGCTTCACCTGGGGAACGGGGCTGCCGCAGATCTCGACCGACCAGCTGGCCTATGACCGCGTGTGGATGGCGATGTTCCACATGATGACCACGCCGGGCGTGCCGCTCATCTACTACGGCGATGAATACGGCGAGCATGGCGGCAGCGACCCCGACAACCGCCACTTCATGAAGACGAGCGCCGAGATGAGCGACCAGCAACGCGCGCAACTGGCCCGAATGCAAAAGCTGGGCGAGGCGCGAGAGACACTGCGAGGCCTGAGGCGCGGCGCGTTTGACACGATGTGGGTCAACGATGCGGCCTGGGGCGAGGGCAGCGGCAACCTCTGGGCCTACGTCCGCAAGGATCCCGAGGGCGATCCCAGGCAGTCGGCTGTGATGGTGCTGAACCTGAAGGACACCGACTGGAGCGGCGACAACGGCGTCGAGCTCCATTCGCGGGACGCGCTCAAGCTCACCGATCTCGGCTGGACGAGTGGCACGGTCTACGACCTCCTCACCGGCAACGAGTGGCCGCTCAGCAATGGCGCTGTGACAATCGATGTGCCCGCGCGCGGTGGCGTGATTCTCAGCCTGCGTTGACCGCTCTCCACGCCGCGTCAGGCGCCTTGGTGACACCTGAGTCCCGATGCGTCTTGCTGCGCCCTGCGCCTGTCGGAAGCGCCTCCGCGCTCAAGCGCTGCCCTCGTTGATTCGACTTCCCCTCACTGACCGAACCACGCCCGCGCCGCGGCGTTCCCGGTTCACTCACCTCTACGACACCCTCTTCCTCTCCTCCCCAAGCGAGGCTCTCATGCACAAACACTCAAGGCGCCTTCTGGCCTTTGCCGTCCTGCCAGCCCTGGCCCTCGCGCCGCTCGGCTGCAGTCCGGATGACAGCCAGCCCAGGCTCTACAACCACACCGTGCTGCCGCCTGAAGGGCTCATCGCCCCTCTCCCGCCAGCGCTCTATCACCTTGGCACCTCGGCGAACGACACGGTGGCCATCACCAAGGGCGCGATCGAGGAGATGAGCTTCCTCGGGCCGACCATCCTCAAGGACGCGGATGGCAACCACCGCGGCGTCAACTTCAGCGTCTTCTCCAACCGCGCCTCGAAAATTCGCCTGCTGCTCTTCGACAACCCCGAGAGCGACAAGGCGACGCGCGAATTCGAGATGACGCGCCTGCCCGGCACCGACGTGTGGAACGCCTTTGTCGAGGGCGTGGGGCTCGGCCAGCACTACGGCTACGTGGCTTGGGGTCCGAACTGGCCCTACGACGAGGCCTGGTATCCGGGCTCGATCCACGGCTTCAAAGCCGACGTGGACAACCAGGGTAACCGCTTCAACCCCAACAAGCTGCTTCAGGACCCCTACTGCAAGGCCATCCACCGCGACTTCGACTGGGGCAAGGGCAACCTCGGCACGGGCGCCAACCGCGCGACGCTCGGTTATGGCGCGGCAGGCAAGTGCGTCATCGTCCAGAGCCAATACGAGTGGAGTGAGCACGAGGCCGAATGGCGACGGCAGCGCATGGACGGCACGCTCCCGGGACACGGGGACAACGAACTCATCATGTATGAGGTCCACCCCAAGGGCTTCACCGCCAACTCCTCTTCCGGCGTGCTCCATCCGGGCACCTTCCGCGGCTTTGGCGAAAAGGCGGCCTACTTCAAGGAGTTGGGCATCACCGCAGTGGAGATGCTGCCGCCCTACGAGAAGCCGGCCGACGCTGGCTACTGGGGCTACAACAACCTCTCCTACTTCGTCCCCGAGAATACCTACGCTGCCAACCAAGAGCGCGAGGAGATCATCGACGAGTTCAAGTGGATGGTCGACCAGCTGCACCAGCACGGCATCGAGGTGATCGTCGATGTCGTCTACAATCACACCGGTGAAGGCGGCCTCTGGCGCGAGAAGATCAACGCCAACGACGGCGCGATCTGGAACCTCGACCCCGAAGAAACGGCCAGTCTCTTCTCGTATCGCGGCCTCGACAACGACGCCTACTACGCGCTCGACCCTGGCAACGGTAAGCGCACCTACCTGAACTACACCGGCGTCGGGAACACGGTTCGCTGCAACAACCCGCCGGTGAAGCGCCTGATCATCGACTCGCTGCGCTACTGGGTCGAAGAACTGCACGTCGACGGTTTCCGCTTCGACCTGGCCCCCGCGCTCGGTCTGCTCGACGATGACTACGCCAACGGCCCGCAGTGGCGCCCCAACGAGACGGTCGTCCAGGAGATCGCCAACGATCCCGTCCTGCAGCGGCACAACACGCGCATCATCGCCGAGCCTTGGGGGGCCGGGCATTACGGCATCGGCATGTTCACCAAGGCCACAATCGACGCGGCGGGCAACGGCGCCGTGCAGCGCGGCTATGGCTGGAGCGAATGGAATGGCGCCTATCGCGACTGGTGGCGCTCATTCGTCAACGACTTCGACGTGGACAGCGCCTCCGCCCCCATCCCGGTCAACAGCAAGACCTATTACGGCCTGCTCGACGGCGGCGGCACGCTCACCGGATCAGCGGCGCTCTACAAAGACAACATCCGCAACGACACAGGCCACGACACGAACAATGGCGGTCGAAGGCCCTACCACTCGGTCAACCTCGTCACGGTCCACGATGGCATGACCATGTATGACCTGGTGACCTACGAGACGAAGGTCAACGGCTGCGGCCCGCTCAACCCCATCTGTTGCACCTCTCCAGAGAGCGTCTACTGCAACGAGGCCAAGAACTCTGGCGAGGACCACAACCGCTCCAAGAACTGGGGCGATGAGGCGATGAAGCGCCAGATCATGCGCAATTTCTTCGCCGCGATGCTCGTCTCCCACGGAACGCCGCTCCTCTTTGGCGGTGACGAGTGGATGCGCACCCAGCTCGGCAACAACAACACCTACACGCCAGAGGCGGACAACGCCTACAGCTGGCACGACTGGGGCACCTGGGACGCGAAGAGCGAGCGGCGGCGCATGTTCGACTTCGTCAAAAAGATGATCCAGCTGCGCAAGGAGCGTCCGGCACTCTCGCCCTCGACTTTTGAGGAGAGCGGCGCGTCCTTCCGCTGGATCGGTCCAAACGGCGATCCCGACTGGAACAGCCAGACCATCGGCATGCTCTATCCCGACGCTGGTAACGGTCGCAGCCTGGCGGTGCTGATCAACATGGGCTCAAGCGATGTCACCTACGCGCTCTCAGGCAGCAACTGGGTGCGCCTGGTGGACACACAGTCCTACTTCGACACCGACAACTATCTGAACGGCCAGCGGCTCAGCCTTGATCTGTCGGCCAATGCCAACCTCGACACCCCTGAGGTCATCGGTTCGAGCTACGGCGTCAAATCCAAATCCATCGTCATCCTGGAGGCGCGCTGATGCGAACGGAACGCTTCGTCAAATCCCTTGCGCGGGGGTTCGCCCGGCTCCTCGCCGTCCTCTGCCTCGCCGCCATGTTCACGCCAGCCCAGGCTCAGGCCGAGGCCGCGCGCGATCGCTTCAACGCCGGCGGTTACTTCCGCATCATGACACGCCCCGACTTCCAGGGCGGCGACGGCAAGCTCGGCTACTGGAACCTCTATGGTCGCCTGCTCAACGAAGGCCCCTGGGGCACGCTGGCGCTCAAGCTCGACCTCGTCCAGAACGCGGTGAAGAGCGATCCCTACGCCACGGTCGTCGCCCAGATTGAAGGCGGCTCCTTCCAGAACACCGACGTCAACATGGGATCGCTCGGTGTCTTTGCCCTGACGCGGCTCTACATCGAGGCGGGCAACATCTTCACGCCTGACCTCGTCTTCCAGATCGGCACTCTGGAAAAGCGCTTCGGCGACTTGGGGCTCTACGACATGTGGCCGGCGGAGATCTTTGCCGACACGGTCGGTCTGTCGGCCCGCTACGACACAAAACACGTCGAAGTGCTGCTCGGCGTTGGCGATGCTGGTTTTGCCACGCGCAAGGGCGACTACTCGACCATCCTCTCGATGGGCGGCACGCTGAAGTTCAAGCTCGGCGGCCACCTCGAAATCGGCGTCGGCGGACAGTTCCGCTACGAGCCCGAGGTCAGCGGCAACAAGAACGCGCCCTATGTGACGCCCGGCGTTGCCTACGAGGACTTTCGGCGCCGCGAAGTGGTCTCCAACTGGTTCGACGCGCACCCGGGCATGGACTTCATCCACGACAACCTGCCCCAGTCGACGAGCTCGACCTCTTACAAGGTGATTGGCTACGTCGGCTTCGGCAACCTCGGGCCGCTCAAGTGGAACAACCTCTTCGTCAACTACCTGCGCTCACATCCGCTGAACTTCTACACGGAGAGCTACGGTGGCACGGACTACACGGTCTACATCAAGGAGCTGACCGACGAGCGCCACCAGGTCAACCTGGGCAATGAGATGCAGCTGACGCTCGTCCCAGGCTGGCTCGACGCGACCTGGTCGATCCTCTTCGGCTACCACTTCGACAACGACAACGAGATCGCCCCAGACGACTTCAACCGCACCTACATTTCGACCGTTCTGCGCCTGCAGGCCTATGTGACCAAGGTCGTCCACGTGCTCGCCGAGACGAGCCTCGCGCGTGAAAAATCACACAACGGCAACCTCTATCGGCAGCACTTCGATTCGGTCTTCGCCAACACGCACGGTCTGGCCGACTCTCGCGGCTTCGAGATAGGCGACAGCGACACGCGCGACACCTGGCAGCTGAAGGCGGGCATCGTGCTCAATCCCAATGGACGCGGCATCTTCAACCGGCCATCGCTGCGCCTGCTCTATGGCCTGCAGTATTCGAGCCAGAATCAGGCCTGGGGCAACGCCTTCTCGGACAGCCTGGACCAGTACAACATCTTTTCCGGCACTGAGCGCCACTGGCACTCGGTGATCGCCATCGAGGCCGAAGCATGGTTCTGAAAACGCGTCCTCTCCTCCCCCTCCACACGCTCGCACTTTTGGCCGCGCTCGCGTTCGCGGCGGGCTGCGTCAAAACCGCCCCTGTCGTCAAACTCCCAGAGAAGACGCCAATCGCCGTGGCCTTTGTGCTCGACGACGACCACCAGGGACTGGTCGGCGAGGTCCCCGAGGCGCTCAAAAAAGAAGTCAGCGCGGTTCTGGCCGAACGCAACCTCGATCTCTTCGAGATCCCCTTCGCGAGCTATGCCGAGGTCTTTGTGCCAGTTCGCGACAGCCAGCGGCGTCTGGCCCGCCTGACAAACAGCGAGGCGCCACTGACACTGCTCGTCGAGACAAAGGCCGTTTATTTTGCCCAGCTCTCCGGCCGCTACCGCTGGACCGTCAGCCTCAACCTGAGTGTGGCGCGCAAGGATGGTTCCATCGAGCCGCTCAGCAGCGCCTCCGACCTGTCGACCTTCGTCGACTTCGAGCACCAGAAGGAGCCGGCGGTCATCTCGTCCATCGCTTCTGATCTGGCGCGGCGAGTGGGCGCACTTCTCGACGAGTTCCTCAGCGCGGGCGACCTCGTCGAAAAAAAAAATCCCTCCTGAGTCCGGCCCCTGAGGCACCTTCGAAGGAAAGCGCGGCGACACGGGCCGCGCACGGCGACGCCATCTACTTCGCGATGGTCGATCGCTTCGCTAACGGCGACACCAACAACGACGGCGACATCGCGCTCGACGATCCTGCGGCCTTCCACGGCGGCGATCTCCAGGGCGTGATCGATCACCTCGACGAACTCAAAGAGATGGGCGTGGGCACGATCTGGCTCTCGCCCATCTTTGCGATGCGCACCGAGAAGTTCTTCGGGCACGGCGCCTTCCACGGCTACTGGGTCGAGGATTTCACCCGCGTTGAACCGCGCTTTGGCGACGAGGCATTGCTCGCTCGTCTCTCCGACGAGTTGCACCGACGCGGCATGAAGCTCGTCCTCGACATCGTGCTCAATCACGTGGCCATGGACTCGCCGCGCGTGCGCGAACAGCCCAACTGGTTCCATGGCAAGGGGCCGCTCAAAGACTGGAGCGATCCTGTCCAGCTGACGACGCACGACGTTCACGGCCTGCCCGACCTCGACCAGTCGAAGCCCGCCGTCTACGACCACCTGTTGTCGACTTCGCTCAAGTGGATCGCGCTCGCCCGGCCCGACGGCTTCCGCCTCGATGCGGTCAAGCACATCGGCAACGACTTCTGGGCCCGCTACAATGGCGCCATCCTGGAGGCGACTTCGCCCGACTTCATGTTGCTCGGCGAGGTGCTCGACGGCGATCCGCGCCAGATCGCCCAGACGCAGCGCGACGGGAAGTTCAACGCCATGTTCGACTTCCCGCTCTACTTCTCGCTGATCGACGTCTTCTGCCGCGGCCAGTCGCCAGCCAAGCTGGGCGCCGTCTTCTCCTCGGACCGCATCTACGATCGCCCCGAGACACTGGTGACGCTGCTCGACAACCACGATCTGCCGCGCGTCGTCTCCGACTGCGGCGGCGATTTGGACAAGGTCCGGCAGGCGCTGACATTCCAGCTCACCTCTCGTGGCACGCCCGCCATCAACTACGGGACCGAGGCCGCGCTCGAAGGCGCCAAGGAGCCAGAGAACCGCGCCGACATGCGCTTCGAGACGCAACCGCTCAGGCCTCACATCGAGAAGCTGATGCGCCTGCGCGCCACACACACCGCGCTCAAAACCGGTGCGCCGATGCTGCTTTTCGCCAGTCAGGATCGGTTGATTTACGCGCGCGTCGACGCCCGGGAGGTCGCCGTCATCGCCGTCAACGCCTCGGACGCGGCGCATAACTTCGCGTTCCCAGAAGCGCTGACAAAGGCGCGCCTCGTCGACGCCCTGAGCGGCGCCGAACTCGCCCCGGGCGCGATTCACCTCAAGCCGCGCTCGACGAGCCTGTTCATCCTCACGCCAAACACCTCTGTTGGCTTTGCCGATCTGGCGGCGACGGCCCACGCTCAGTGGAAACATGGCACGCGACAGCGCGAGGTGCGGTTTCAGGCAGAGGGGCTCAAGCTGAAGAAGGGCGACGAGGCCTTCATCGTCGGCTCAGGGCTGGAGGTCGGCGTCTGGAAGCCGGAAAACGGGCTTGGTCCGCTCGATCGCCACGGCCGCCTGAGCGCGCGCCTGCCTGTCGCCAGCGCCTATGAGCTCAAGCTCGTCATCCGCGCGAAGAACGGCGAGGTGCGCTGGGCAGAAGGCGCCAACACCGCGCTCTTTGTCCCCGAAGGTGACGCGCCGCTCGATGTGACGCTCTCTTGGTGACGCGCATTGAAGAACGCGCTTGTGAGGACGACGACTGCAGGCCGACGACGAGCCAGGGACGCGACGCCATTGGCGCCCTCTCCTTGTCGGCCTCCCCAGGATTCTCCCCTCCCCGAGCGCTTCTTCCTGTGCGTTTTCGCCCGCGCGCTTGACCACGCGATGCCTGCCGACGCCCACGCGCGGCGTTGTTCCATCCCCTCAAAAGTGCTTTTGCCGCCGCCATGAGAATCCGCGACCCCGCCCACGGCACCATCCACGTCGACGACGACGATGTCGCGCTCGTCGACAGCCCCTTTTTTCAGCGACTGCGCTTCATCAAGCAGCTCGGCTTTGGCGAGATGGCCTTCCCCGGCGCCACGCACACGCGCCACGCGCACTGTCTCGGCGCCATGCACCTGGCCACGCGCATGTTTGACGCGGCCTTTGCCAAGTCGCGCATCGCCATCGACGCCCCATCGCTCGCCCGAATGCGCAAGGCCGTCCGCGTCGCCGCCCTCTGCCACGACATCGGCCACATGCCGCTCTCACACGCCTCGGAGAAGGTGGCTCCGCAGCGACGACTGCTCGAACTGCCCGACTGGCTCAGGCGCACCGGCGCCTCCGAGGACGAACGCGCCGCGCACGAGGACTTCACCGCCAAAATCCTCCTCGGCTCCAGCTTTCGCGCGCCGCTCGAAAAGGCGCTCGCGCCATACGACCTCACGCCCGAGGCCATCGTCTCGCTCATCCTGGGACGCGCCCCGCCAGCAGGCTCCGCCTTTGTCCACGGCGGCAGGGACTACGCGCCAGTGCTGCGCCAATTCGTCGCCGGGGAGCTCGACGCCGACCGCCTCGACTACCTCCGGCGCGACTCGCTCTACACCGGCGTCAGCTACGGCCACGTCGACCTCGATTGGCTGATCGAGAACATCATGCCGATCGAAGTCGGCGACGCGGTGCTGCTCGGTCTGTCCAACGCCGCCATCTTCGCCTTCGAGGACTTTCTGCTCTCGCGCTTCCACATGTTCGTCTCGGTCTACTTCCACCACACGAGCGTGAACTTCGACGCCATGCTGGCGCGCTTCCTCAACGAGGCCAAAGGCGAGTTCGAGATCCCCACCGATCCGGAGCGATTCGCCTTCTGCGACGACGTGGCGCTGTTTTACGCGCTGCGCCATTCGAACAACCGCTGGGCCCGCCGCATCGTCCAGCGACAGCCTTACCGGCTCGTCGTTCAGGCGACCGAGCTCGACAAAGGCTATGACATGGCCGAACTGACGCTCGCGCTCGAACAAGAGGGCATCGACCACTTTGTCCGCGAGTCGGTGGGCCTGCTCTCGAAGCAGCGCGGTCTGAGCGCCATCCCGATGCACGTCGTCGACCTCAACACTGGCACGACCACGCCCATCGCCGACTACACGCCGCTCTATCGACGCTACGCGGGCGCGCTCCACTTCAAGCGCATCTACTGCGACCCGGCGCACGCCGTCCGCGCCAGGCAAATCGTCTCTGGTTGCCTGCAAAATGCCGCCGCGATCTGACGCCTCAACAGGCCCTGCCCGCCACGCCGTGGACACTGGACAAGAGGCCTCTTTCGCGCCAAGCCCCGCGCCCTTTCGACACACCGCGTCACATCCCTTCACGCCCTGCCCCACTCTCTTTTCGCGAGGTCTTCGCCATGAAACGCATCGCACTTCCGCCCCTCACTGCCTGCCTTCTCAGCCTGTGCGCCGCCTGCGGTGACAACAGCGCGAACAACAGCACGCCCGACCCCATCCTGCCCGACGCTGGGCCTGTCACCGATGCCGGAACGCGCCCGGACGCGTCCACCTGGCCCGAAGACCTCTGGGACGCCGCCGAGCCCGACGAGGGGGACGACGAAAGCGACGCGGGCGCCGACGCCAGCGAGCCGGAACCCGAAATCGACCCGTGGGAATTCGACGACGTCGAAAAAGAGTTGAACGACGAGAGCGATCTGAGCGGTCCGCGCGCCCACTTTGATCCCAACCTGATCGACGTGGCCGAGGGCGCGAGCGCCACCCCGGCAGAGTTTCTCGCCTTCCCCTTCCCCGCCGATCACCGCCGCCACAGCGACGGCAAGGTGCGCTTCGACGACTTCCCAAGGCCCGAGTCGCTGGCCCAGAGCGTCGGCGACAAGCTGCTCGACCGCTATCTTTCGCCCACGGGCGGGGTCGACGGCTTCTCGCTCAACGGCGCGGTCCACGTGGCCTTTGACGCACCGCTCAATGTGGGCGCTGTGCCGACTTCGCCAGACGCCTTCCTGGAGGCGGACGCGGTCTTCAAGATCGTCGACATCGACCCCAAATCGCCCGAGCGCGGTGAGGTGCGCCCCCTGCGCTGGGAGTATCAGGCGACGGAGGGCGCCTACGCGGCCAAGAACAGCCTGGCCATCGCGCCTGCCTGGGGCTTTCCGCTGCGCGAGGGCACGACCTACGCGCTCGTCATCACCGACACGACCATCGTCGGCGCCAATGACGGCATGCCCCTGCGCCAGCCGCGACTCCTCTCCGCCCTGCTCGCCAACCGCGCCGAAAAGCCCGAGGGCTTAAGCCACGTGAGCGCCGACCTCTACGAGACGATGCGCGCGGCCTACGCCCCCCTGCGACAAACCCTCAACTACCTCAAGGTCGACATCGACGAGGTCGCGGCGGCCACGGTCTTCACCACGCAAAACGTGACGAACAACCTGCGCCGCATCCAGAGCCACCTGTCGAGCGACATCAAGAGCGGCAAATGGGTGCCCGAGGCGACCTACGCGAGGACAGAGACCTCTTATTGGTATTCCTCGATGTGCAGCCGCACCCCGAGCAGCGCCACCTGGGCCACCTGCATCTGGAACGGCGTTCCCGAGGCCACGCTCTACCAGCTGGCCGCGACCTTCAACGGCCGCAACTACCAGCAGGGCACGGTCCCCTACCTCCTCGATGGCGGCAACTTCCGCTTCAGCATCTCCAACGAGCCGCTCAACTACGCCGATGAGACACTGACCCTGGTGGTGACGGTCCCGGAGACGCCAATGGTGACGGCCGACGGCTGCGTGCCCATCGTCGAAATCGCCCACGGCACGGGTGGCGACGCCTACAGCGGCCTCGGTGACAGGACTTCTTCCCGACTGGCGGCGCGCGGTCTGGCCTCGGTCGGCATGGACCAGCCGCTCCACGGCGATCGCTTCGACGCCACGGGCTACATCGAGAACGGCCAGTTCCCCACGGACGGCCTCCTCGGCATCCTGCTCGGAACAGCGTTTGGCGGCGTGGACGCGCTCGACGAGGACCTGTTGCTCAGCCTCGTCAACTTCAACTTCCTCAACCTCGACTCGGCGCGCTCCAGCATGCGGCAGTCGGCGATCGACACCATGGCGCTGACCCACCTCATCGCCAGAGGCGGCCTCGATGTCCCGGCAGAGTTCAGTCCCACAGGCGCGCCCATCCGCTTCTGCCGCGACAAGATCGGCTTCTTTGGCCACTCGCAGGGCGGGCTGAGCGGCGCCATTGCCGCGGGCATCGAACACCGCATCGGCGCCTACATGCTCTCGGCGGGCGGCGGCGGGCTCGGCATCACCATCCTCGACCGCAAGGACTTCGGCGACTTCCCCTCGATCCTCGGCATGCTCTTTGGGCTGAAGACGAGCGACGGCGAGACGCTCACCGAGCTGCACGTGCTGATGAGCGTCATCCAGACCGTCGTCGACGTGACCGACCCCATCAACTACGCGCCCTTCTGGCGCCGCGACACCAAGCTGGGCGAACCCACAAGTCAGCTTCTGACGAGCGGCCTCGATGACTCGATGACCCCCCACCGCACGGCGCGCGCCCTGGCCACCTCGGCCCGCTTAAGCCCCATCAACCCCCTCATCCTCGACTTGCCCGAGTTCGACTGGGCGGGCGTGCCAGCCCTCAACGCGCCGATGAGCGGCAACTACGGCACCACGACGAACGCCTTCATCCAGTGGGACAACAGCGACATGCCCGCGAGCGAGACACTGGAGCGCTGGAGCGGCCACTTCCTCGTCTACCACCGGCCCGAGGCCATCAACGCCTCGATGCGCTTCCTTCAGACTTACTTCGCCCCCGAGACCGCCGACGGCCTGCCGCTGATCGAGCGCGATCCGACGGCCACGGTGAAGGCCTCCAAGGGAAACACGGCTCAACAGCGCCTCAAGGTGTCGCGCCTCCCCTCGCCGTGACCCAAGCGCGCCCAAGCGACCACTGAAGCAGACCAACCGCCCCCTTCGCGATTTCGCGACAGGGGGTGTGTTTTCGAGAGAGGCCATTTCTAAAGCCGCTCAGTCACCCGCGCCGATCCATTGACCAAAATCAAACGCGACCAAAACACGCGCCAAAGCCATCAACGTCCCCAAACAAATCCCGAACAAAAAACAAATCCACCCCATCGAACACTTCAAAACGCGAATTTTAATTTGCCCCCAAAATTAAATTAAAAACCAGACTCCAACGCCAAAACACCAAATCAGCCGGGATCAAACTCAACAAAACGCAATTAAATTTAAATCGAGCTGTCCTCCGAAAATCCCCGAGGCAATGATTTGATGAACCGCCGCCACTTCCTGCAAACCCTGGCCCTGGGCGCCATCAGCGCCTGCCTGCCCACTCGCGCCCATGCCTTTGGCCAGAGCTCGCAGTTCATCCCGGCCGTGGCCCGCCATGGCGGCGACTGGGACGCGCGCCTTCTGGCGCTCAAATCACTCTGCTGGGAGATCTCCTCGCGCACCAGCATCCGCGCCTTTCCCGAGCCGCGCCCGGTCGCGCTCGACTCGCGCGAACTCTTCAACTTCCCCTTCCTCTACATGGGCGGCAGCCGTGAGTTCCCCCCTCTCGCCGAGGCCGAAATCGCCTCCCTCAGGCGCTTTCTCACCTTTGGCGGCTTCCTCCTCGCCGACGCGGGCGACGGATCGAACGGCACAGGCTTTGACCTGTCGTTCAGGCGCGAGGTGGCCCGTCTCTTTCCCGACCGCGCGCTCACGCGGCTTGGCGCCGATCACGTGATCTTCAAGAGCTTTTACCTGCTCGACCGCCAGGCAGGTCGGCTCGCCACCCGCCCCTTCCTTGAGGCGCTCACCGGCGACAGCGGCCGCGCGCTCATCGTCTACTCGCAAAACGATTTGTGCGGCGCCTTCCAGCGGGACGAACTCGGCGAGTGGGCCTTTGAGGTCACAGGCGGCGGCGCTTCACAGCGCGAGGTGGCCCTGCGCATGGCGATCAACCTCGTCATGTATGCCTCCTGCCTCGACTACAAAGCCGACATGCTCCACCTGCCCTTCCTGATGAAACGGCGGCGATAGGCGGACGAAGGCGACAGCTGGGCAAATCAACGCGACGGCAGGGCGAATTGAGGGCGCGGCGCGACAGCGCAAGGTATTGCCGGGCGATACGAATCAATATCAGCGGATATAAAATGTTTTCGCCCAACACGCCCTTAACCGCGACAGCCGTTTTGATTTCCGAGAAACCAAACAAATCAAGCGATGCGAACAGCATAGTTCAAAAATCAAATCGAGCAATTAAACCAACCAAATCAATCAAATTAAATTAAATCAATAAAACCATTCACCAGACAAAACAACGTCATCCCAGGCGCTCATCCATTCCAGATGGCCGCGCGGCCAATGAGCGCATCCCAACCCCCGACGCCAGAGACACCTCCTCCAGCGCTGCCCCCTTCCGAGATCCCCCGCCCAGAGAGCCCCCCTTGGACGCCCCGCTCTACAACGACTGGCAGTTTGTCAGCCTCTCGCCCTTCCCGCCCTGGGCCCTCGGCCTCTTCGCGATCATTCTCGTCCTGGCGCTCGGCCTCTCGCTCACCGCGCTCTCGGGAGAAACGCGCCGCGGCCGCCGCCTCACCCTTGGCCTGTTGCGCGCCGTGAGCGCCTGCTGCCTTTTCGCGCTCCTCCTCGAACCTGGTCTGCGCCTGATGCAGACCTCGCGCGCCAAAAACCGCGTCGCTGTCCTCATCGACCGCTCGGCCTCGATGGCGCTTCCCGCCGCGCCGGACGGCTCGACGCGCTTTGAGAAGGCCAAGGCCATCGCGCGCGCCTCCAAGCCGCTGTTCGACGAGCTGGCCGACAACTTCATCGTCGAGCTGTTCACCTTTGGCGAGGCGCTCGAACCGCTCCCCTCGCTCGACGCGCTCGACGCTGTCCCGCCCACCGACGGCTCAAGCGATCTGCTCGGCGCTCTGGAAGACGCGAAAAAGGGCAAGGGCGCCCAGGCCTCGCGCAAATTCTCCGGCGCCATCGTCCTCACCGACGGCGCGGACAACCGACGCCTGAACCACGCACCCGACAGCCGGGCCAAAGACGCCCTGGAGGCCCTGGACGCGCCGATCACCACCGTCCTCGTCGGCGAGGCGGGCGCGCGCGATGTCTCAATCGACCGCGTGGCCGTCGACGACTTCGCCTTTGTGCGCAACAGCCTGACCATCACCGCCTTTGTCCGCGCCCCGGGCTTCGAGGGGAAAGAGCTGCCCGTCCATCTCAAGGTCGACGGACGCGTCCTCACCTCGCGCAACCTCCGCGTCACCGGCGGCGAGACGCCCATGGCCGTCGACTTCACCTTTGCCCCGGACCGCACCGGCCACTTTGCCTACACGGTCGAGATCCCGCCGCAGGAGGGCGAAGCCATCGCCGCGAACAACGCGCTCTCGTTCCCGCTCAAGGTCATCCGCGACCGGGTGCGCGCGCTGCATGTGGCTGGCCGCCCCTCGTGGGACATGCGTTTTTTGCGCGGCCTGCTCAAGGACGACCCCAACATCGACCTGGTGAGCTCCTACATCCTGCGCGACCTCACCGACGACCCGAAGACGGTCAGCGACGGCGAGCTCTCGCTCATCCCCTTCCCCATGCGCGAGATCTTCCACGAGCAGATTCACACCTTCGACGTGATCTTCATCCAGAACTTCGCGCACGAGGAACGGGCCTACGCGATGGGGCAATACCTCGACTCGATCGCCGACTATGTGCGCGGCGGTGGCTCGCTCGTCATGCTGGGCGGCGAGAACGGCTTTGGCGAGGGGCACTACGAGCGGACCGTGCTGCAGAACATCCTGCCGGTGACGCCGACCTCGGAACCGCCGCTGCAGGACGCCTTCCAGGCCCGCCTCACGCCTCAGGGACGGCACCACCCAATCACGCGCATCGCCGGGAGCGACGAAGCCAGCGACAGCATCTGGCGCGCGCTGCCGCCCATCGCCGGCGCCCATGTCACGCGGGCCAAGCCGGGCGCGCAGGTCATCCTCGACCACCCCTTTGCCGCGCGGGAAGGCCAGAACATCCCGCTCGTCGTCCTGGGCGAAGCGGGCGAGGGGCGCGTGATGACCGTCCTGAGCGACGGCACCTGGCAGTGGGCCTTCAGCGCAGACGAGGCTTTTTCCAACGCGCGCCTCTACGAGCGCTTCTGGGCACGGGCCATCCGCTGGCTCATCCGCGATCCCGAACTGACGCCGGTCAACCTCACGCTCGACAAATCGGCGCTCGAACCAGGGGAGGCGCTGGCCATTCAGGTCGAGGTGCGGCGGCGCGACTACACCCCGGCCAAGGCGGCCGAGATCGAGATCGAGCTGACCGACGCGAGCGACGGCGCCGTGGTGATGCGCGAAAGGGCGATGGCCGGTCCAGAGGGCATCCTGAGGCGCGAGCTGACGGTCGACAAACCTGGCCCCTACAAGATCCGGGCGCGCGGCTTTGAGGCGGGTCAGTCGCTCGGCGAGGATCAGAGCGCGCTGGCGGTCCACGCTTCCGGACCGGAGAAGTCAGACGCCGCTGTCCGGCCAGGCCTCCTCGAAGAGATCGCCCAACTGACAGGCGGCCTTTTTGAGGACAACCCCGAACACCTCTCCAAGGCGCCCCTGAACGACCCCGAAATCGTCGAGATCGGGCAGCGCCGCGATGAGCCGCTCGCGCACCAGGCAATTTTCCTCGCCGTCATCGCCCTGTGCTGCGCCGCCGAATGGGTCCTGCGCCGCCGCTGGGGCTACCCCTGAGCGCGAACACGCCTTCTGGCGACAAGAATGCGAGCGACGCGCCCTGTCCCTGTTCCACCGCCACCGGCACAAGTCGCCGACGCCGATAAAAGTTCGCGTCCGAGGGAATCTGGCGTGGCGGGCGGAAGCCCTCTGGGGCATGGTGCGCCGCCCTTTAAGAGCGACCTGGCCAGCCGCCTGAGCGCGCTTTTGACCGCGCGTCCCTGACAGCGAGAACGCCCCGCGCCGCTGTCAAAGCCGTTGCCGACACCGGATGGGGCGCGCCGCCTGTCGCCCTGAAGCAATCCCCTCACCTGTCCATCCATCCACCCACACCCCCAGGAGCCCCCTGCCATGAGCCAATCGATCGCCGACCTGAAACCCGCCCTCCTGTTCAAGCACTTCGACGCCCTGACCAAGGTGCCGCGTCCCTCCAAGAAGGAGGAAAAAGTCATCGCCTGGCTGCAAAAGACCATCGAGGCGCTCGGCTACGAGCCCTTGGTCGACGAGGTGGGCAACATCGTCGTGCGCAAGCCCGGCTCCCAAGGCCACGAGGACGCGCCGCGCCTGCTCCTGCAGAGCCACGTGGACATGGTCTGCGAAAAGAACCGCGACACGGCGCACGACTTCGAAAACGACCCCATCGACGCCTACATCGACGGCGAGTGGATTCGGGCGCGCGGCACCACGCTGGGCGCGGACAACGGCATCGGCGTGGCGGCGGCGCTGGCGCTCCTCGAAGCCAAGGACCTCGTCCATCCACCGCTCGAAATGCTCTTCACCATCGACGAGGAGACCGGGCTGACCGGCGCGGGCGCGCTCAAGGCCGAGCAGATCGAGTCGCGCCGCATGATCAACCTCGACTCCGAAGAGGAAGGCATCGTCTACGTCGGCTGCGCGGGCGGCTGCGACACCTCGGGACGCCTGGAGGTCGACTTCGAGGACCTGGAAGAGAAGGGCTACGTGCCGCGCCTGCTCCTCGTCAGCGGTCTCAAGGGCGGCCACTCGGGCACCGACATCGACAAGGGCCGCGGCAACGCCATCAAAATCCTCGGCCAGACCCTGCGCGCGCTCTTTCGCGACGTGCCGGGCACGCGCGTCAGCACGCTTTCCGGCGGCAGCAAGCGCAACGCCATCGCCCGCGAAGCCGACGCCCTCATCCACCTGCCCGAGGCTGATCTCGACAAGGCGCAGTCGGTCGTCGAGGCCATCGAGGCCGAGGTCAAAGCCGCGCTCGCCCCCGTCGAACCCGACCTCAAAATCGCGCTCGGCCAGCCCTCGCCCGACAGCGAGCCGCGCGCCAAGACCCGCTCCTTCCAGTTTGGCCCGCTCAAGGTCGACATCGAGCTCTCGCAGGAGCCCAAGATCCTCAAAAAGAAGCACATCCGCCGCGTGCTCGACGTGATCCAGGCGCTGCCGCACGGCGTCTTGCGCATGAGCTCGGACATCGAGGGCCTTGTCGAGACCTCGACCAACCTCGCGACCCTGACGATGGACGGCGACGATTTGACCATCGGCACGAGCCAGCGCAGCCTCATCGACAGCGTCAAGGCAGAGGCCGTCGCCCAGGTGCAGGCCGTCTTCCGCCTCGCCGACTTCAAGGTGAAGAGCGGCGCCGGCTACCCCGGCTGGAAGCCCAACATGGACTCTGCGCTCCTCGCCGCGTTCAAGGCGGCCTACGCCGAGATCGAGGGCAAAGATCCAAAGGTCCTGGCCATCCACGCCGGATTGGAGTGCGGCCTGATCGGCGAAACCGTGGCGGGCATGGACATGATTTCGGTCGGTCCCACCATCCTCGACCCCCACTCGCCGGACGAGCGGCTGCACATCGGCGACACGCAAAAATTCTGGAACGTGCTCACCAAACTCATCGAGCGCCTGGCCTGAGGCGACGAGACGCCGAGGGACAGACCAACCACCCGCGAAAAGCGCCGCGCGCCCCACAGGCCGTGGCGTTTTTCATTGCCCGCAAGGCTTCCCCGCGCGGCCACGCGCCCGAGCGCAGAGAGCCTGAAGTCAGAGGGACGAACGCCATGACCATCACCGCCGATGACATCCGCCAAAAGCGGTTCACCGCGAGCGCCAACGGCCTGAACGCGACCGAGGTGCGGGCCTTCCTGGAGGCGATCGCCGATGCCTACGCGGCGCTCGAACGCGACAACGCGCACCTGCGTTCGACTCTGACCGCGGCGCCAAGCGACCTGGTCGGAGCGAGGGATGACAGCCCCATCGCCCGGACCAGCCTCGCCGCCGAGGACAGGGCTCACGGCAAAAACGACGCGGCGCCGGGCGAGGCCAGAGCCGCTGTCCGGCTGCGACGGCTCATGGACGACATCAACGAACTCAAGCGCCAGCGCCTGCAATTCGAATCCCAGCTGGAGGCGCTCCTCACCGAGCATCTCAAACTGCTCGCGGCCACGCGTTCGAGCGCGTCGCAAATCGATGTCGAGGCGGCCTTTCCCGCCGCGGACCAGGCGGGCGCCGACAATGGCGACAGCGCCGGGAGTGACAGCTGATGGCGGCGCCTCCCTACCTCTGCGCGTCGAGTGACGGCGTCGAGCTGATGCTTCACATCCAGCCGCGCGCCTCCAAGACCGGCTTTCAGGGCGAACATGACGGTCGCCTCAAGATCCGGCTGGCGGCGCCCCCTGTCGATGGCGCGGCGAACGACGAGTTGACGCGTTTTCTGGCCGCGGCCTTTGGCGTGCAGCGGCGCGCGGTGGCGATCGTCTCGGGCGAAAGCGGTCGGCGAAAGCGGGTGCGCATCGCGGGCGTCGACTTGGAACAGGCCGAAAACATCCTGCGCGATCTCATCTGAAAACGCCCTTTGGCCGCGCGTTCCAGCGTCGGGCAAGCCCGCGCCAAACCGCCTAACCCCGCGAAATCATTAAAAAATTTTGATTTTAAATATTTGACAGGCCTGCGCCGCGCGGGGCGTCCTTGGGCAAACGAGCTCAAGCGTTCGACGCCGTCCGCGCCTCCCCTTCAGCCTCGGTGCCCACCGCTTTCTCGACCACCTGGTCCCCTTCGCGCGACTGGGCCGCCCACAGCCGGGCGTAGAGGCCATCCGCGCGTTCGAGGAGCGTGGAATGCGTCCCCCGCTCGGCGATCCGCCCCTTGTCGAGGACGACGATCTCGTCGGCGCGCGCCACAGTCGTCAGCCGATGGGCGATGATCACCGCCGTGCGCCCCTGCATGAGCCGTTCGAGCCCTTCTTGCACCTGGCGTTCGCTCGCGCTGTCGAGGGCGCTCGTGGCCTCGTCGAGCAGGAGGATGGGCGCCTGTGTCAAAAAGGCCCGCGCGATCGACAGCCGCTGCCTCTGGCCGCCGGAAAGTCCCTGCCCCCGCTCGCCGATGGGCGCGTTCAGCCCACCCATGGCCTCGACAAAATCGAGCGCGTTCGCCGCTTCGAGCGCCGCGCGCATCTTCTCCCCGTCGATGTCTCGCCTGCCGCAGCCGATGTTGTCGGCCACGCTGCCGGCGAAGAGCACCGGATCCTGCGGCACATAGGCGATGAGGCGCCTCAAATCGCGCACGCGCAAGGCGCGCACGTCCACGCCGTCGAGCCGGACCGCGCCCTTCTGCGGATCAAAGAAGCGCAACAGCAGGGCGGCGATGGTGCTCTTGCCCGAACCGCTCTCGCCGACGATGGCCACCTGACGCCCCTTGGGGATGGCGAGCGAGAGATTGTCGAGCACGCGCGCGCCGCGTTCGCCCTCGTAGGAAAAGTCGACCGCGTCGAGCTCGATCGCGCGTTCAAAGGTGGCCGTGGCGGGACTGGGCGGATCGGCGACGGCGTCGACGGCGTCGAGCACCTCGAAGATGCGCTGGGCGCCGGCCTGTCCCTGGATGACCTGCTGGCCTGTGTGCGCCAGCTCCTTGAGCGGCCGATACATCAGCATCAGCGCCGCGAGAAACGAGAGCAGCGCCTCGGGCGCGAAGCCCTCTCCCACGAGCGACGAGCCGGCAAAAAAGAGCATGGCCGCGATGCCGAAGACGCCGAGCATCTCGACCATCGGCGAAAAAGCGCCGCGCAACAGGTGCGAGGTCTTCATCAGGTCGAGATAGCGTTCCTGCGTCGCGTCAAAGCGACTGAGCTCGCCCGCCTCGCCGCGAAAGGCCTGGACAACGCGGATGTTGGCGACCGCCTCGCCGACCTGGCTTGAGAGCGTTCCCTGCAGCGCCTGGCCCTCGATCGTCACCCCGCGCAGACGACTGGCGAATTTGAGGACGACCGTGACCGTCACCGGCGCCGCGCACAGGGCCGCGAGGAGCAGACGCCAGTCGAGAAAGGCGCAGACCAGCATCAGGGCCGCGATCTGCAGCGTGTCGCGGACGTAGCTTGAAAACGCCACGGTGAGCGCCTGCTCCACGGACTGAACGCTCATGCCAAAGCGCGCGATGAGGTCGCCCGAGTGCTGGCGGTTCATCCAGGCCTGCGGCAGCTCGAGATAGCGCGCGTAGAGGGTGCGCCGGATGGAGGCGATGACGCGCTGGCCGGTCGATTCCATCAGATAGGTCTGCAGCGCCTGCGCACTGGCGCGCATGAGGGCCACGGCGACGAGGCAGAGCGGCAGGGCGATGAAGAGTTCCTCTGTCGAAAAGCGCGTCAAAAAGTCGGCGCCGCTCACGCGGGAGGCGCCACCTGTCAGGAGCATCTTGAGCAGAGGGCCGATGAGCCAGGCGTAAAGCGCGGTGGCCACGGCAAAGACGAGCGAGGCGAGCACCGCGGCGCACAGGCGCAGGCGGAACGGGCGCAGGAACTTGAGAAGTCGGCAGTAGGGAGAGAGCGGCGCGTGTTCCATGTGTCTTGAGGCAAAAAAGTGATGGGCGGGCGTTCACAAGCCCCCTCCCAAAGAGCTGTCAGGGCAGTGGCGACGGCGGGCTTTCGAACAGGCGCTCAATGCGGTCACCTGTGGCGAGCGGACGCACTCGGACAGAAGGCAGAACCAAAGGCGTCTTGTCCGGCTCGTTTGGGGAGCCGCTGAACAGCGGGCGCGGGGCGGCGATTTTGGTGGCGGACCTGACAGCCGCAAACGCCTCCTCGGCATGAAAAGCGCCTGAAGAAGCCTCGCCCAAACGCCCACAGACCAGAGCGACACCCGCGCGGCCAGAAGCTTGGCGCGGCAGGCTCAGTTCCAGCGCCGCCAGTCGTCCTCGTAATACTGAACGAGGCTCTGGTTGTTGAGGTGGTTGGCCTCCACCGGGAGGGGCGCCATGTCCGGCGTGAAGAGGAAGAGCGAGGGCATGTTGGCGTCGGTCAGGTAGCGCAGGCCATCGACATGGAGGCGGCTGGGGACCTCAAAGGGCCTGTCGAGCGCCAGCGCGAAGCCCCACTCGCCAAAGGACGGCACAAAGGCGTGGTAGGGGCGCACCTCGAAGCCGACCTCCTCCATCGTGCGCACGATGCACCAGAAGGCGGTGCGCGACATCAGGGGCGAGGTGCTCTGGACAGCGACCGGCGCGCCGGGGGCGAGCGAGAGGCGCAGCTGTCGGTAAAAGTGCGCCGTGTAGAGCTTGCCGAGGGAGAAGTTGTTGGGGTCGGGGAAGTCGATGATGACCGCGTCAAAGGGACCGCGCTTCTCATTCAGCCAGACGTAGGCGTCGTCGTTCACCACCTCGACCTTGGGCGAGTCGAATGCGCCCTCGTTGAGCGAGCGCACGAGGGGGTGGGTGCGCGCCATGGCCGTCATCTCCGGGTCGAGATCGACGAGCGTGATCTTATCGATGGCCGGGTAGCGCAGCAGCTCGCGCACGGCCAAACCATCGCCGCCGCCGAGGACGAGCACGTTCTTCGCGCCAGGTCTGAGCGAGAGCGCGGGGTGAACGAGCGCCTCGTGGTAGCGATACTCGTCGACCGAGGAAAACTGCAGGTTGCCGTCGATGTAGAGCTGAAAGCTGGCGCGGCTGCGGGTGATGACGAGGCGCTGATGGGGGCTCGAACGGGCGTAGACGATCGGGTCGGCATAGACGCCCTCCTCGGAGATGCGCGTCAGCTGCTCAGAGGCGAAGACGCCCGCGAAGAGGAATAGCAGCGTGAGGATGGCCTGCGTCCTGAGGAGCGCGACGCGGTGGAGCATCGGCCGAAGGAGCCAGGTGCAGGACAGGGCCACGATCGCGTTGAGCGCGCCGACGATCAGGCTGGTGCGCACAAGCCCCAGCCTGGGCACGAGGAGCAGCGGGAAGGCCAGCGAGGCGATGAGGCCGCCGACATAATCAAAGGAGAGCACCCGCGCGACCAGCTCCTTGAAGGTGAGCTGGTCCTTGAGCAGCCGCAACAGCAGCGGGATTTCCAGGCCACCGAGCACGCCGATCATCGCCACGACGCCGTAGAGCAGCACCTGAAAGCCCGCCAGGCGCGCGAAAGCGATGAAGAACAGCGGCGCCGAGATGCCGCCGAGCAGCGCGACGAGGATCTCGATCTCGATGAAGCGGCGCGCCAGCTGCCTCTCGATGAACTTCGACAGGTAGGAGCCGATCCCCAGCGCCGAGAGATAGACGCCGATCACCGTCGAAAACTGCGTGATGGAGTCGCCGAGCAGATAGCTGGCGACACTGCCGGCGAGCAGTTCGTAGACGAGCCCGCAGGTGGACAGGACGAAGGTGATGACGAGCAGCGGCAGCGGGGTCATGGCGGGCGCGTCGGCTTGGTTGGGCCGCCTCAGTTGATGGAGACGGCGATGATGATCGACAGGCCGATGATGACCGAGCCGATGATGATGCCGAGCGAGATGTTCTGATCCTCCTCGATCTCTTTCTTGAGAGAGAAGGGCGAGACCTTGACGATCCCGAGGAAGGCGGCGCCGAAGACGATGACGCCGACGAGAGAGAAGACGAGGGATTCGACGATGCCCTGAAGCAGATGTTCGAACATCTATTTTCCTCCGCGAAAGCCGCCGGACCAGAAGGAGCCTGAGCGGCGGTAGTAATGCCCGCCCGTCGCGTGTCGCGCCGAGATGGGCTGTTGGATCTCATCGGTGGCTGGCGAGAGTTCGCAGCCGAAGAAGCCGACGACGGCGTAGAGCGCCACGGCGGCCACGGTCACGATCTTGAAGGTCTTCATCAGCATGGCCGCGCTCCCCACTCTCCCAAGGCCGTCCACTCAAGGTCAGTCGTCATCGTCGTCATCGCTGCCTCCGAAGGGGTTGAAGTCGCTCTCGCGCCAGCGCTCCGTCTCAAAGCGGGCGTTGCGGTAGACGCAGAAGGCCGGGAAGGCGAGGAGCACGAGAACGACGAGGAAGAAGTGGAGAAGGCGCGGCACCCCCTGCGTCAGCTTCACATCGATCACAGGCGCCGCCTTGCCCGGCGCCCAGGCAGATTCGACGCTCAGGACGTAGCGCCCCGGCTCGACGCTCGAACGGTAGGTCGACGCCTTGCGGCTGCCTTCGGTCCAGTGCTCGCCACCCTCGACGCCGTAGTAACGGGAACTCTCCAGCTGGCCGACGAAGACGCGTTGCTGCGTTGTCTGGTTGACGAGCCAGGCGCTGACGAGGGCCCACGACTGGTCCACGTTGGAGTCGATGGCCAACTCGAGGTTGCGCCAGCGGTGCTCGATCTCGAAGGGGGCGCTCTCATTGACGGCATGCGCCTTTTCCGCCGGAGATGGGCGCAGGCCTTGTCGCTGCACAGAGGCAGAGGCGCGCGAATCGCGAGGCGAGACAGTGGGGAAGCGGCTTTCGACGAGCACCTGCCCCGGCCCCCGCATGGCGAAGAGGGCGAAGAGAACGGCGGCGGCGGCGAGGCACTTCAGGCTCCAGATGACACTGCGACTGACATCCTCGGCATGAGGCGAGGGCATGAGCGGCCCCACGCTGCTCGGCAGGATCGGCGCTTCCTTGGAGCCATAGGCGGCCCAGACCTCCTCGGGCTGCAGATAGACCTCGTGCGCCCAGGTGATCTCATCGGCTGTCTGCTCAAAAGAGAGGCCCTCAGGCGGCGCGATATAATCCGAACAGAGAGCGCCATCGCCGAGGCGGACCGACCAGAAGAACTCGCCGAGGACAGCCGTGACCCGGGCGCGGTCCATGGCGAAGAGTTTGAAGTTCTTGTCCCGGTAGCGGACCTGGTTGTCGACGCGGACCACGTCGCCCGCCGCGATTGGCGTGGAAAAGGACCAATGCCCCGACTCGGTGCACAGGAAGCGGTAGCTCGTGCTCGCCTCGTCGTAGAGCAGATATTCCTCCCAGAACCAGGTCTCGCCGTCCGACTCACCGCTGCGCCGCATCCAGCCGATGGTCAGGTAGTCGACGCCAAAAAAGGTGCAGCGCTGGCCGAGCCACTGCGGGCGCCATTTGGGCAGCTGCTGGAGGTAGCGCAGAACGCCCTGAGACGTGTCGAGCAGGGCGTTGCAGTAGGAACAGGTGACCTGCTTGGCCATGGCCGCGTTCTGCAGGGAGACCGGGCCGCGGCACTGGGGGCAGACGAGCGCCGAGACGTCGATTTTGGGGCCCGGGGGCGTCACCTCATTCAGGTGGTCGGTGCGCAGTTCGAGATCGCTCAGCGTCACCTCGCGACCGACAAAGATCGTCGGCACCTCGCCCTCGCTGTAGTCGAGCGTGGCGTAGAGCCCGTCCTGGCCTGAGAGATCCGCGTAGCGCGACACGGCGCCGTTCTCGACGCGTCCCGGCAATTGCCCCGCGGCCGCGATCTGCCGGGCCTGACGCACCTCGGTGACGACAAAGCGCCGATAGCCAGCCAGGAGCACCGAGCGACCGACGCGCAACACTTCCCAGCGCGGAGTGGGCCGTCGGTGGACCTGAAAACTGACGAAGTAGCGCCCGTCGTCCTCGGCGAGCCAACCCCAGCGGCCGTCATCGAACGCGATGTGCCACTCGTCCCAGACGCCCTGTTCCCAGCCGAGCTGCTGCCGGCCGACGACGGTGAAGCCCACGCCCTCGTGCTTTCCGCGCGCCGAAAGCGCGATGCGCGCGCCCGTGGGGACGAGATCGGCGACCTTGCCCAGGTTTTCGAAGCCCAAATCCGTCCGGCCAACGGCGTAGCTGCAGTGATCGCAGACGACGACGCGGGCGCTGCCGACCTTGAACGCGAGCGTGGCGCCGCAGCCTGGGCACTTGGCCCGCCTGGCGTTGAAAGCGGTGTCGTTCACTTCTCCCCCTCGGTGGCAAGGCCGGGGCGCGGGCAGGCGCGCACCTCGACACGTGAGGCCCCCAGCGCGGTGGCGAGGCGTTCTGGCCAATTCCAGGCCGCCCGTGGCCGACAGCAATAGAGGTTGAGCGCGCACAGCCCCGTCTCGGGAAAGGTGTGGCAGCTCAGGTGCGACTCGGTCAGCATCAACAGGCCGCTGATGCCGCCCGGCGCCGGAAAGACGTGGAAGCGCGCCTCGCCGATCGGGTGGAGCTCAAGCTCGCGCACGATCTGTTCGAAGAGCGCGCCGATCGTCCGCTCACTGCGCAATGCCTCGGGGCTGCAGCCGTGGGCGTCGACGATCCACTCGATGCCGCTTTTGCTGTGTGACGTGTCCGGGTCCATGAGGGCGGGCGTTCAAGTCACGTTACAGTCTGACAATCAACAGCTCCGGCGCGCTTTTTTCCCCCTCGCGCACGGCAGGCGCCAACCCGCCAAATCCCCACATTTGCCCCCAGCGCCCTACCCTCGTCTCCCCTCCCCCGGCACGCCTACGTCGAGGCCATCTGCGCGGCGATCGAGGCCCGCTTTCGCCACCGTCCAAAGCTGAAGCAGAGCGAAAGCCCGATGCCCTTGAGCGCCGTGCTGCCGGCGATCGTCCACCACACGGCCGGGACGCCGAAACCCAAGTGGATGGCGAAGAACCACGACACCGGGATGCGCAGGAGGGTGAGCGGCGTGGCCACGAAAAAGGCCAGTTTGGAGGAACCCACCGCGCTCAGCGCCTCCTCGAACATCGCCTCCCAGCCCATCAGGATCTCGAAGAGCGCGATGATGCTGAGGTAGCGCACGCCCTCGGCGACGACGGCCGGATCGTCGGTGAAGACCGCGATCATCGGCGCGCCCAACGTCAGAAAGATCAGACTGACGGCGAAGAGGAGCGCCGAGAGCCATCCGGTGAGCTGCCAGATCTTGCGCCGTGCCTCTTCGTGGCGCGCGGCGCCGACCAGTTGTCCGGCCAGGGCCGCGCCCGAGACGCCAAAGCCGACGCAGGCGAACCAGCCCAGGTTTTCCAGCCGGTGGACGATGCCGAGCGTGGCCACGGGCACAGTCCCGAAGTCGGAGAGGATGCGGATCAGCGCCAGATAGACGCTGGAGAAGAAGGCGCCGTTGAGCGCGATGGGCAGGCCGACAGCCGCCACCTTCTGGACGAGGCGCGCCATGGCCCGATCGAACCGCCACTCGCCAAAATCGACGAGGCCACGCCGCCTGAGGATGACGAGAAGTCCCAGGCTGAAGCCCGCCTTGCAGACCGCCGTGGCCAGCCCCGCTCCAAAGAGCCCCAACCCCGGCAAGGGCCCCAGCCCGAAGATGAAGAGCGGGTCGAGGATGGCGTTGAGGCCCAGCGCGGCGGCGAGGAGGAGCGCCGGCGTGCGCGTGTCGCCGTGCGCGTGGAAGGCTGCCATCGCCACCATGCCCGGAAAGTAGAGGAACATCCCGGCGAGGAACGGGTGGAGGTAGTCGCTCGCGCCCTGCGCCACTTCTGGCGTCAGGCTCATCGCGTCGAAGATGGCGCGGTCGAGGAAGAAGAGCGGCGTGAGCACGATCACGGCGACGCCAAGGTGCAGCGCGAGGGCGGCGAGGACACTGCGGCGGGCGAGCCTGTCGTCGCCAGCGCCCACGGCCTGAGAGACGAGCGCCTGGCAGCCGATCTGGCCCAGGGATCCGACCGAATAGAGGATCCAGGTGAAGATGCTGGCCGAGGAGAGCGAGGCCATCGCGTCGGTGCCGAGCTGGCCGACGAAATAGGCGTCGATCAGGTTGAAGAAGGTGTTGAGCATGAAGCTCGCGGTCGCAGGCAGCGCGACCAGCCAGACGACGCGGGCGGCGGAGAGGTCGAGGAGCGAGGAGGCGCGCTTGGCGGCGGGATGGCTCATGGGGGTGTCGGGCGGGGAGGTGGGGACGCGGCGCCGCGTTCAGGAGGTGGGCACGGCGGATGAATCCGTCGACTCGGAAGGCACCTGGGAGGCGCGCTCGCTCAACCACAAGAGGCCATGGGCGACGATGGCGTCGGCGATGTCGAGATGGGTGGCCGCCTCCAGTCCCTCGAAACCAGGGCTGGAGTTGATCTCAATCAGCATGGGGCCGCGGCTCGACGTGATGAGGTCGACGCCAGCGATCTGAAGCCCCACCGCCTGGGCCGCGCGCACAGCGAGATCGGCGATGTCGGCATTGAGCGCCACGGGCCGCGCCTCGCCGCCTCGATGCAGGTTGGAGCGAAACTCGCCACTGCGGGCGCGCCGCTGCATGGCGCCGATGGCCTTGGAACCGGCCACGAACACGCGCAGATCCCGCCCCTCTGCCTCGCCGATGAACGCCTGAAGCAGGACGGCATGTCCCAAATCGCCAAAGGTGTTGAGCAGGGTCTCCAGCTCCTCGCGCGTCCGGGCCAACATCACGCCGACGCCCTGGGTGCCCTGCAGGAGCTTGACCACCACCGGCAGCCCGCCGACCTGGGCGAGCAGCGGTTCGATCGCGGCGCCCGGCTGAGCCAAAACCGTCGCCGGCACGTGAAACCCCCGCGCGCCGAGGATCTGCAGACAGCGCAGCTTGTCGCGACTCTGGGCGACGCCCCGCGCGCCGTTGAGCGTCGGCACGCCCATCAGTTCGAGATGGTTGAGGAGCGCGAGCCCAGCCTGGGTGATCGAGGCGCCGATGCGGGCGATGACGAGATCGGGCCGGGCCAGCGCTCGCCCCTTGAGAAAGATCTCGGGGCCGCCGGGCGCGATGAAGAGGCTGCAGGCGAGCGGATCGATGACGACCGGCAGGTGGCCGCGGGCGCGGATGGCCTGGACGAGCCGTCGCGTCGTGTAGAGCGACTCCTTGCGCGAGAGCAGAGCGATGCGCAGACGGCGCGGACGCCTCGGGCAAAGGGTGGCGGAATCGTTCTTCACGGCAGAGCGGTCGGGCAGAGAGGCGGTCCAGAGGGGCCGCGAAAAAGGGCGCGCCTCCAAGCACTGCCGACGCCTCGATGTCCAGCCCCCATGGCGTCCAAAGCCACGCGGTCAGGGAGCGGACGCGCCTCAGGCATTCGACGGTCCCAGCGACTTGCGCCTGAGGTGGGCGAGCGCCGCCTTGATGATGTCGTGCTGCCTCTCGCCACAGATGGCGCGCAAAAGTGTTCTGAGCGCCTGACCAAAGTCCGCGGCCGTCTGAAAGCGCTTCTGGGGATCGCGCGACAGGGCTTTGGCGACGATGTCCTCCAGCGCCGGGGGCAGATCGTGGCCAACGCGCGCGATGCGGGGGATGGGCATGGAGAGAATGCGCCGCTCCGACTCCTCCTGCGGCTGACTGCAGAAGAGCTTCCGCCCGGAGAGCGCCTCCCAGAGGATGACGCCGAGGGTGAAAATGTCGCTGCGCCCGTCGACGTTCAGGCTGCGCACCATCTCGGGCGATCGGTAGGACGGCTTGCCGCGCAGCGAAGGCGAGGAGCGGTGGCGGGAGGCGCCGGCGACGCGCGCGATGCCAAAGTCGAGCAGCTTCACCGTCCCCTTCTCGGTCACGAAGATGTTGAGCGGACTCAGATCGCGGTGGACGAGGGCCATGCGCTCTCCCCCAGGGCCGATGGCGTGCGCGCCGTGGTCGAGCGCCTCGCACAGCTGAATGCCCACGGTCAGGACGAGCGGGATGGAGAGTCCGGTGCGCTCTTCGTAGGCCTGGCGCATCAGCGCGCCGAGAGTGGCGCCCTCCAGCCGTTCCATGGCCATGAAGCAGCAGCACGCCTCGTCGCGGCCATAGTCGAAGACACGGACGATGCGCGGATGGCACAGGCGCGCGGTCAGCTCCGCCTCCTCAAAGAAGAGCGCCACGAGATCGAGCCGGTCGTGAAGCGAGGAGAGCAGCGTCTTGACGACCAGTGGCTCCCCGGTCCGCGTGTGTTCGGCGAAAAAAGTCTCGCCCATGCCGCCACGGGCCAGGGGGGCGGTGATTCGATACCGATCGCGAATCACTGTTCCGGGCTCCAGCATGTGCTCTCTCGTCGCCGCGCGGGGGTGGGTGAAATCTCTGCGCCCGTCGACGCCGCGAAAGGTTGGTCTGCTGCCGGCCCATTGCCGCCGTCGTCCCAGCCTCCGTCCCGAGCGGGGGCGGACCCTGCTTCAGCCTTTGCCCGCGTCAAGAAGCTGGTCCGCAGATTCTCGCCCATCGCGCGCGGGCGTTTTGCCTCACGGGTGCCCCAGGTTGCCCTCTCTGAGCGCGTGTCTCAGCGACAGGAAGAGGGCGATCGCCGCCAGCGGCCAGAGGAGAGCGCAGAAGAGTCCAAGCGCCAAAAGCGGCTGAACAAGAGCGCTCCAATCGGCCGACAGCAGAAGCGCGGCGCGCAAGGCCTCGATGGCGTGGGTGGCGGGCAAAAGCGCCGACAGCGGTCTGATCACCTCGGGCAGGACCTCAACCGGGTAGACGACGCCGGACAGCAGGTAGGTGAGCGCGCTGATGAGCCAGGCCACCGGGTCGGAACGCTTGAAGACGAGGACAAACGAGGCCGAAAGCACGCCGAGCGCGAGATAGGCGGCGAGGGCGAGGACAGCGGCGAGCGCGGCGGCGGCGAGGTTGGCGTCGGCAAAAGAGGCGCCAAAGAGGGCGACGCCCATGAGCACAAAGAGGCCGCCCTGGACCACGGCGAGGAGCGTCGGATGGAGCGCCAGCATGAGGACGAGGCGGAAGGGGGGGACAGGCGCGGCAAAGAGGGCTTCGAGGCCGCCAATGAGCGAGAGCTCGCGCACGCGCCGGGCTGTTCCGGAGAGCGCGCCACTCGTCATCGTGGTGAAGGCGACGCCGATCAGCGCGAAGGCGAAATAGTCGCCGCCAAATCGCGCGAGCAGCGGGGCCGAGGCGCCAAACGCGCGCCCGAGAAAGAAGAGGCTCCACAGCGAAAAAAAGAGGGCGGAAACGCGAAAGAGCCAGTTGGCCCGATAGGAGGCGTCGATGAGCGCGTCCCGCCTGAGGAAGGCCAAAGACAGCCGCCACAGGCCGACAACAACAGGTCGCCTGGAGGCGAAACCAGAAGCGGGCGCGGCGGTGGCAGGCGACGGCGAGGCGTTCGCGGGGGCTGCGCCCGCAGGCACGTTTTGCCCACTGTCGCCCCGTTGAACGGCGGGCTGTTCGCCGCCGTCAGGCTGGGAAGGAAACGGGATCGTCATGATCGCCTCACGCCACGCCGCCATCGGGCCGCGCCAAGTCTGACAGCGCCGAGGCAGGCAGCTCAAAAACCTCCGCGACCGTCTGACGCACCTCGTTCCAGCTCCCGGCGGCCAGCACGCGTCCTCTGGCCATCACCAGCAGGCGTGTTGATCGGCGCGCCTCTTCCAAATCGTGCGTGATCATGAGCGCGGCCATGCCCTGGGCACAGCGCGCGTCGATCAGACTGCGAACACTCACGGCAGCGCCCGGATCGAGCACGCGCGACATCTCATCGAGAATCAACAGCGACGGCCGCGGCAGGAGCGCCTTGACGAGCGAGACCTTGGCCTTTTCACCCGCCGACAGCGTCACCACGCGCCGCTCCATGAACGCGCCCAGTTCGAGCGCCTCGATGGCTTTGGCAAAATCGCCCCCGCTCATCGCCTTGAGCGCGCCATGCAGGCTGGCGTGAAAGCGCAGCGCCTCGCGGACCGTCAGTCGCGGATGCAGCGCCGGATCATCGGGCCGGGCAAGCGCTACGAGCCTGCGCGCCGCCATCGTTCCGACATCAACCGAATCAATCGCCGCTGTCCCGCCATCGCCTGTCACCGTACCGCACAGGACGCGCGCGAGCGTCGTCTTACCCGCGCCATTCGGGCCAATGAGCGCCACAGTCTCGCCCCGGCACAGATTCAGCGAGCAGCCATCGAGCGCCACCTTGCGCTCGCGTCGAAAGGGCGCGCGCAAAAAGGCGCCGATCGAACGCGACACGACAAACGACTTCCTCAAATTTTCGACGCTCACGGTCAGAGACATGGGGCGAGACGTCTAGCAGCTCCCGTTCGACACGCTGTCAAAAATCCCGCGCCTCCAAGCCTTGTCCCGCCCTCGAAGGCGCCAAACGCGCACGCGCCCAACAAAAATCAGCCGACCGCAAATTTCATCGTGGAGAAAAACTTGAGCCTCGGGCCAGGCGTGCCAGCATTCGCCGTCACTTCTGACCACTCACTTGGGAGAATGAGCGATGTTCACAGGCGTCAAAGTCTTCTCAGCGACCAAAATGCGCGAGCGTGAAGAGCTCGGCGACACCATCACCAGCTGGATCAAGCTTCATCCCGAAATCGAAATCGTCGATTACGTGGTCGAGCAGTCCTCGGACAGCGAGTTCCACTGTCTGAGCATCGTGATCTTCTACAAGGAAGGCGCGGCGGCCTGAGTCGCCCCCCTTTTCCTTCCACTTCGAATCAAGGTGCGGCTCATCGCGAGGCGCGCCTTTTTTCGTGTTTCAGAGCGGCCTGCGCGTCGACGCGACGCGTCTTGTTCTTTCAGCGGAAGAACAGGCGCAGCCGCTCCTCTCCTTGGTAGGTGAACTCGCGCTCAAGCGCGTCAGTCGCCCCTCCTGACCGCCCTGCCACATCGGCACTCTGCAGACCGATCGCCACGCGGTAACGCCGTTCGCGCTGCAGACGAGCCCGAACAGAGATGACCTCGGGCGCGGGGCTCGTCGCTGAAAAAAAGCGCTCGCTGCGCAGCACCAGTGTCCCCTCGGGCAAAAGCGCGATCGACACCTCTGCGGCGCGCAGCTCCTGATTCAGAGCGCCAATGTCGAGTTCGAGCTCGACGCTCTGCGGCGCGCGGTTCAAAAACCATGTCCCGATAAGCGCCAGCGCGATGAGGGGCAAAAAGCGCCACAGGCGGCTCGTCCTCAGGCGTTCGCGCCAGTTGGGCTGGGGAGATGAAGGCAGTTCCATGGACGCGCGGCTCTCAAGTGGCCTGCTTGGGCTCAGCATCGCCAGCGCGCGGCGGCTCTGCCTGTGATTCGCGACGAATCTGCGGCTGACCAAAGCTGATCTCCGGTCCCGAGCCATCCGGATTGAGTCTGATCTTCGCTGTCAGCTCGATGGTGATGTTGGAGAGCGCCTTGGCGATTTCCCTCTTGAGCGCCGGGCTGTCGAGGAAGCGGCGCACCTCGTCGTTAACAATGCGGACGAGCTCTTCCTTGCCGCGCTCTGCCTGTTCCAGCGCCGTGTTCACCGCGTCCTTGGGCAGGCGCAATTCCTTGAGCACGGAGCGGACGCCCTCCTCGGTCATGATGGCGGCTCCCAGCCCGGTCATCACCGCCTTGCGCAGGACCTCCGAAACCCCCAGTCCCCTCGATTCGGCAGCACTCTCCCCTTCCGCAGCGCACTCGGACGCGCGCTCGCGCGCTTCACCGTCCAAAACAGCCTCCTGCGTTTCACCGCGCTGGCTCATCGTGACAGCTCCTCTCCTCGCTCAGGGCGCCTCTGGGCGACGCTCACCTTCATCATTAATAAAGAGCGCGCAGGAGGCATATCGCCAGGCGCTGCCCAAAAGACCTTGAACAACTCCGGCGCGCTCGCGGGGGCGGGCCTTCTGGACAGCTCATCCAGCCCTGTCAAGGAAGTCACGGCCACGTCCGGGCAGCATCACAACCGCCGCACTTGACAACGCTCGGAAAAAACACGGGCGCGCCGTCAAAAGCGATTTGCAGGGCGAGAACACGCTGGGCTAGGTTCCCGCGTCATGCGAACCAAACACCTCCTCCCCATCCTCTTGCTCTCCCTGATGTGCCTCGCTCCTGCGGCCTTTGCCCAGGCGCCCAAGCGCACACTCAACGAGTTCACGCCAACCAACAAGCCGCGCCGCGCAGACACGGCCGAAGACAAGCGCAGGCTGGCGCATGGAGCTGGTGCCAATCTGCGCAGCTACGGCCAGAGCGAGTTGGACGAAATCGCCAACAAGCGCCCCAAAGACCCACTCATTCCGCTCTACGCAATCGGGCTCGGGGCCTTCCTGTTCGTCTTCTGCGCGCCGTTCGCGATCAAACTCTACCGCGACAACCAGAAGCGACTGGAGGCTGAGGCAACTTTTGGCCGTAACACCGAAAGTGGCGAGGCGCCCGCTGCAGGCCGTGGTCGCTATGCCGCCGACGAAGGCGCGTCCTCCAACAAGCTGGCGACGCTGGACGCAAATGACGAGAGCAAGCCCAGTGTTCCCCTCGTTTCTTCCGACGAGCTGCGCGAACGCGTCTGGAACACCCTGCTCGACGCCCAAAAATGGCTCAGCGCCGAGGGTGTCGCCCGCCTGGCAAAGCTCGATCCAGAGCAGACCCGTGGCGAGCTCCAGGAACTGGCCCAGGAGGGACACATCGAGCTCTCCAAAGACCGAACGGGGCGCCCCATCTACAAGATGCCCGCCGCCTAACGTCCGCGCCTGTCGTCGAGACCTCTTCCGAGCCGATCCAACACTGGGTCGGCTCTTTTCGTTTTAAAGGCACGCAACCGTATCTGTCCGCGACGCGCCATCGATGACAGGCGGCCAAGACACAGTTCTCGCGCGCCCAGAGCCTCACCGCGAAACGCCCCCTCTCCAGCGCGGTGCTCGCGGACGAAGGGCGACACTCGTCACGCGCCATCTGTCAAGTCATGCGCGGCGCACGATCGCTTCGCTGTCTCTGGGCGTGAGGCGCGACGCGTTTTCTGTCCGAGCGAGCGCTCGTCTGACTGCGTCTGGACGCGTCTCCGCCTGGCGAAACTCTGGCGCGCGGCAACCGGCTCTCCTCGACCTGCGACGCATGGGCGACAAACATCGCATTCCCGAATCGATCCCGTCTGACGCTTTCCCGATGTGCCTATCACCTTCTACTAAACAAAAGACAGAAATTGAATAATGTTCATTAATCAGCATTAACTGGAAAACATTGTTCATATTTGAACTAAAAACCGCCCGAAAATCACTTCAAAATGGCTTCGCGCAAACATTTCGCTAGCATTCTTAAAAAAGCCGAATATATCCCGCGCGGCCTCATCTCCCGGATGGTCCGGGAGTAAGGCAACCTCGATTTTTAATCGGACGACATTGAGGCACGCCGATTCAAAACAATCCCTTGAGAAAGGAAGGAGAATAAAATGAAAGAGAGCTCTCAACTCAATTTTACGGGCATTAATCCGGAAGAAATGCTTTCCGCGCAAAACAATTCATGGGATAAATCCATCATCGATTTGCGCGGGTATTTTCAAATCAAGACATATACAAAAAAATCGACGATTTATTCATTCGGCGACACCCTGAAGGAAATTCATATCCTGAAACAGGGACGCGTTCGCCTGACGCGACCACTCAACCAGCTCAAGGCGAACATCGCCCACGTCGTGACGGACATCCTGCCGGCGGGCGAACTCTTCGGAAACATGAGCTTCGAATCCGACTACCGGGCAGAGGAGAGCGCGATTACGGCCGAGGACGCCGAGGTCTGGAGCATCGCCGCGCAGGAGCTCTCGGAACTGATGTCCGCACGCCCTGAATTGGCGATCGAGCTCTTTCGCATCCAGAGCAACCGCCTCGAACAACAGGCCCGGCGCAAGCACTGGCTGACCACAAAGGATGTTCCCGCGCGTCTGGCCGCGACGCTGGTGGAGCTGGCCGACACCTTTGGCAACCCGGCGCCCAACCGCCCGGACATCCATCTGACCGGCATCACGCAACAGGATCTGGCCGACCTGGTGGGCGCCTCACGGTCCTTTGTCTCGACGCTCATCAACATGATGAAACAGGACGGCTACCTCTTCAGCATTGGCCGCAACATCTGCATCCCCAACATGGACCGCCTGAACTCGCTCGCTGGCGAGATCTCGACCTGCCGCAAGCTCGATTCGACTTCGGAAGTCCTGCCTGAATTTTGCTGAAGCGAGCGAACGCCACCGATTTCACCGGGAGCTGCCCTTGAACCCATCTCTTTGCCTCTTGTCGCGCGGCGAACGCACGCGCCCCCTCGTCATGGGCATCCTGAACAGGACGCCTGACTCCTTCTCCGATGGCGGGCGTTTCGAGGCCCTCGACCGCGCCTTGGCCCAGGCCGAACGCCTGGCGGAGGAGGGCGCCGATCTCATCGATGTCGGCGGCGAGTCGACGCGTCCAGGCGCGCAGCCCCTCTCGACCGAGGAAGAGCTCCGGCGTGTCCAGCCCCTCGTCGAACACCTGTCACGACGATTGTCCGTCCCACTCTCCATCGACACCTACAAGGCGCCCGTCGCCCAAGCGGCCATCGACGCTGGCGCGCGCCTCATCAACGATATCTCCGGCCTGCGCTTCGACCCCCAAATGGCCCCGCTCATCGCCAGAAGCGGCGTCGCCCTCTGCGCCATGCACCTGAGCGGCCAGTCGCCAGAATCGATCCACGCCCCGCTCGTGGCCCAAGACCCGCTCGAACGCGTGATCGCCGATTTGAAAGAGACGCTCCACCTGGCGCTTTTGGCCGGCATCGAGCGCGAACGCGTCGTCCTCGACCCAGGCATCGGCTTCGGCAAGGACCTCGCGCAAAACCTCGCGATTCTCAGGGGCATCGGACGCCTGCGACGCGAACTCGACACACCGATTCTCATCGGCGCCTCGCGCAAGCGCTTTGTGGGCGAATTGACCCACCGCGCGGTCGACCAAAGGCGCGACGCTGACGCGGCCGTGGCCGCCATCCTCACCCTTCGCGGCGTCGACATCCTGCGCGTTCACGATGTGCGGGCCGCAGTGGACGCCATCGCCATCGCCGAGGCGCTCGCGACAGAGACGTGACGACGGCTCGCCATCAGGCTTGAGCCCCGCGTTTCTCCCGCGTGAGACGCCCCTTCCCCCTCCGCCAAAAGGGCCTGAACGCCCCTTGAAAACGGATCGCCGCTGACCAAGATGCGCCGCCTTTTTCCGGGGACCGGCCGCCGGGAGCGAGCCGCCTGGGTCTGCCGACCTGTCGCGCCAAAGGCGTGGCCTTGAAAGCGACGCGCGCGCCCAGATGCGCCTCAAACGCCAGAACCGCGTCGACACCCTGCCGGCCCCATCACGACACGAGGAACACGAAGCCATGGCTCAGCACGTCTACATCGCCGACATCGCCCGACACGCAGGAGAAGAGGTCACGCTCAAGGGCTGGCTGCACAACAGGAGCTCCAAGGGCAAACTGCACTTTCTCAAGGTGCGCGACGGCACCGGCCTCATTCAGTGCGTCGTCTTCAAAGGCGAAGTCGACGAGGCGACCTTCCATCAGGCCGACCACCTGCCGCAGGAGACGGCCATCGAGGTGACAGGCACGGTGCGCGAGGACAAGCGCAGCCCGATCGGCTTCGAAATCGGCGTCCAGGCGCTCAGCGTCGTGCGCGAGCCGGTGAGCGAGTTCCCGCTTGGGCACAAGGAGCACGGCGTCAACTTCCTGATGGAAAACCGCCACCTGTGGATCCGCGGGCAGCGCCAGGTCGCCATCCTCCGCATCCGCCACACCATCATCAAAGCCATCCGCGACTACTTCGACGAGAACGGCTTCACCCTCTTCGACGCGCCCATCCTCACGCCCGCCGCCTGCGAGGGCACGAGCACGCTCTTCGAAATCCCCTATTTCGACCTGGGCAAGGCCTACCTGACGCAATCGGGGCAGCTCTACGGCGAGGCCGGGGCCATGGCGCTCGGCAAGATCTACGTCTTCGGTCCCACCTTCCGCGCCGAGAAGAGCAAGACGCGCCGCCATCTCACCGAGTTCTGGATGGTCGAACCCGAAGTCGCCTTCATGGACCTCAAGGGCGACATGGACCTGATGGAGGACTTTGTCTCGACCATCGTCGCCAGGGTGCTCGCCAAGCACGAGCGCGAACTCAGAGACGTGCTGGAGCGCGATGTCGAGGTGCTTCGACGCGTGCAAAAGCCCTTCCCGCGCATCACCTACACCGAGGCCATCGAGCGCATCCGCGCCACGGGCCACGCCATCGAGTGGGGCGACGACATCGGCGGCGACGAGGAGACGATCCTCGCCAACCAGTTCGACCGCCCGGTGCTCGTCCACCGCTATCCGGCCGAGATGAAGGCCTTCTATTTCAAGCGCGATCCGGCCGACCCGAAGATAGCGCTCGGCTGCGACATGCTGGCGCCAGAGGGCTACGGCGAGATCATCGGCGGCGGCGAGCGCGAGACCGACTTCGACACGCTCAAAAAGGCCATGGACGCGCACGGCCTCACCGAGGAGGCCATGGGCTGGTATCTCGACCTGAGGCGCTATGGCTCGGTGCCGCACGCCGGATTTGGCCTGGGCATCGAGCGCACGGTCGCCTGGATCTGCGGCTTGCACCACGTGCGCGAGACCATTCCCTTCGCCCGCATGATGGAGCGCCTCACGCCGTGACCGTCGGTGGCGCTTGAGCGCGGCGTCCCTGGATGGAGGATGGAGCGCGTTCGCTGGCGGCATCAGAGGCGACTTACACGAACTCACCTCAAGCGCTGTCGTCCCTCTCCGGGGCGGCGGCCACCAAGCCAGCGCCCGAACTCGCCCCGACCGCTGGTCGCATCGCTTCGTCCACCGCGTCGTCCATCGCGGCGCCAGCGAGTCCATCAGAGGCGGGGCGCCTGAGTTCGCCCTTGTCCTGGGAAATGCCGCGCGGTGGCGGGGGACGCCTCCTGGCCGATCCCGCTTCCGAAGTCGTGTCGCCCACATGGCCCGCGCTCAGGCCTCTTGGCGGCGGTGGAACGCGTCGGTCCTCGCCCCCGCTGCCCGCGCGATCTCATCAGCGCCAGCCTCGCCCTCGATCGATGTCCGCGGCGGTGGAGGCGCGCGCCTGCCCGACTTCGGCTTCTTCGACGCCAGCCTCAGGAACAGGAAGACGCCGCCCACGGCGATGAGCCCAAAGGCGAGGTAGTAGAGCGAGCGGTTCGATTCCTTTTGCCGCGCGCGCGGCGAGCGCCGAGTCGAAGAAGTAGTCGCTGCTGTAGGCGCCGGGGAACATCTGCCAGAACTTGCGGCCGTCCTTGGTCACCCAGGGCTTGAAGGTGGCGCCGTCGACGCGGGCCATCTCCTGGCGCAACTCGCCGATCAGATCGACCTGCGAGGTGGAGGTGTCGCTCAGCAAGAGCTTGGCGAGCAGCATGACCCCGCCGACGATTCCCAGCAGGGCGAAATTCAGCAGGGTGTCTTTGGTCGCTGGCGTCCTGCGACGCTCGGGCTGCGACTGAACTTCCCAACTCATTCGGACAACTCCTCTCCCGCGGCCGACAGACGCGACCGCGCAAAATCGCGCGCCCTGGCCGGAAATCCCAAGCCTTCCCAAGGCCTTTGACGCGCGCCCCTCCCCTCTCGCCGCCGTCCTCCCTCAGCGCGCCAGCCTCGCCCGCCCCAGCCGCAGCGCGTTGAGCACCACCGACACCGAGCTGAGCGACATGCAGCCAGCCGCGATCATTGGGTTGAGCAAAGGGCCGCCGAAGAAGGTCAGCGCGCCCATGGCCACGGGAATGGCGAGCGCGTTGTAGACAAAGGCGAAGAAGAGATTTTGGCGGATGGTTCGCAGCGTCGCCCGACTCAGCTCGATGGCCTCTGCCACGCCGCGCGCGTCCCGATGGACGAGGACGATCTGGGCCGACTCGACGGCGATCTCCATGCCGCTGGCCAGCGCGATGCCGACACTCGCAGCCGCCAACGCCGGCGCGTCGTTGATCCCGTCGCCGACCATGGCCACGCGCCTGCCCCCCGCCTCCAGCGCCCGAATCGCGGCCGCCTTCTCGACAGGCAGCACCTCGGCGATGACCTCATCGATGCCGACCTCACGCGCCAGCGCCCGCGCCGTGACCCTGTTGTCGCCGGTGAGCATCCGCGCCTCGACGCCCATCCGCCTGAGCTCCCGCACGGCCTGCCCACTGCCCGGCGCCAGCGTGTCGGCCACGGCCACGACGCCCGTCAGCGCCCCATCCATCGCGACAAAGAGCGGCGTCCTGCCTTCCCTGGCCATCTGTTCAGCCTTTTCTCGCCACGTTGTCAGCGCCTGTTCGTCCACGCCGATCGCGCGCATCCGCTTTTCGTTGCCCAGCGCGATCTCGCGCACGCCCTTGTCTTCCTCACCGCCGCCCGCGCGCCTGGCCATGACGCCCTCCCCCGGAATCGTCTCGAATCGCTCAAAGGCGACAGGCGCCACGCCCTCTTCCCTGGCCGAATCGACAATCGCCCGACTCATCGGGTGCGCCGATCCCGCCTCCGCGCCCGCAAGCAGCGCCAAAACCTCGCGCCGCGACCATCCCTCGACCGCCACCTCCACCACCCTGGGCCGCCCCAGCGTCAGCGTCCCTGTCTTGTCGAAGACCACGGTGTCGATGGCGGCGGCCTTTTCCAGCGCCTCGCCCCCTTTGATGAGGATGCCGCTTCGCGCGCCCCTGCCCGTGCCCACCAAAATGGCCGTCGGCGTGGCGAGCCCCAGCGCGCAGGGACAGGCGATGACCAGCACCGAGACGAGCACTGTCACGGCAAAGGCGAGGTCCTTGCCCATCAGGAGCCAGAAGAGGGCGGCGGCGACAGCCAAAGCGAGCACTGTCGGCACAAACCAGAGGGCGACGCGATCGGCCAGGCGGGCCACCGGCGCCTTTTGCGCCTGCGCGTCCTCGACCGTTCGAATGATGCCGCTGAGCGCCGTGTCGCCCCCCACGCGCAGGGCCCGATAGCGCAACAGCCCGCTCACATTCAGCGTCCCGCCGAGGACCTGATCCCCCGCTGTCTTCTCGACAGGCAGGCTCTCGCCGGTCATCGCCGACTCGTCCACCGCGCTCTCGCCCGAGAGCACCTCGCCATCGACCGGCGCGCGCTCCCCTGGCCGGACAAGCACAATCTCACCCACCGCCACCTGGTCGATCGGCAGGGTGAGAGTCTCGCCGTCGCGCTCGACGGTGACCTGCGAGGGCAACAGCGCCGCCAGCTGTTCGAGCGCGCGCGAAGTCCTGCCGCGGCTGTGCGCCTCCAGCGACTTGCCGAGCGTGATCAGGGTCAGGATGACCGCCGCCGACTCAAAATAGAGGTGCGCGCCGTGCACCGGAGCGCCGAGCGCGACCAGACCGAGGCCGTAGAGGCTGTAGCCAAAGGCCGACAGGGTGCCGAGCGCGATCAGCGACGACATGTCCGGGTGCCGCGCGGCGAGGTTCTTCAGGCCGTCGCCATAAGTGCGCGCGTGCGCCAGCATCACGCCGAGCGCGAGGACGAGCTGCAACAGGGCGTTGGCGAGCGGGCTGTGAAGCGGCGAGACCATGGCGGGCAAGGGCAGGCCCAGCATCGGTCCCATCGAGACACCCAAAAGCGGCACCGTCAGCGCCAGCGACCACAAGAGCCGCCGCCTGAGCCGCTTCTCCTCCTCCAGCGCGGCGCGCGACACCGAGTCCAGACACGGCCGCTCCTCGGCGAGCCGAAACCCCGCCCGGTCGATCTTCTGCCGAATGGCGTCGATCCCAATCTCGCCGTCGTCAAACACGAGATCGAGTGTGCCCATGGCGAAATTGACCGTCCCCCTCTCGACCCCCGCCGTGCGCGCCAGCACCTTCTCGATGCGCGCCGCGCAGGCCGAACAGGCCATGCCCTCAACCCTGAAGCGCTGATGAACTTTCATAGGCGCGCCTAAAAACGCCGATTTCCCAGCCGGTCAACCGCCCGCCTCCTGCCCCCCAAACCAGCCGCTCTCTCCCCCTTTTGACTCTCGGGCGGGCGTCCGCCGCGCCTGTGCCAGAGCGCCAAAAAGGTGCTGACATTTCGCCGGTTTTGTCCCAAGGGGCCGCGCGCCGGCGCCCCCCCATCCAGTCCCCCAGCGCCGCCAACGATCCCAGCCAAAGACAGGAGAACCGCCGTGGCCCTCGATCCCGAAAAGCAAAAAGCCCTCAACCTGGCCGTCGGCCAAATCGAAAAGCAGTTTGGCAAGGGCAGCATCATGCGCCTGGGCAATGACGAGCCCCTCCTCAAGAGCGTCAACGCCATCTCCACCGGCGCGCTCTCGCTCGACATCGCCCTCGGCGTGGGCGGCGTCCCGCGCGGCCGCATCATCGAGATCTTCGGCCCCGAATCCTCCGGCAAGACGACCCTCTGCCTGCACATCGTCGCCGAAGCCCAGAAAAAAGGTGGCATCGCCGCCTACATCGACGCCGAACACGCCCTCGACATCCAATACGCCCGCAAGCTCGGCGTGCGCACCGACGACCTGTTGATCAGCCAGCCCGACACCGGCGAGCAGGCCCTCGAAATCGCCGAAACCCTCGTCCGCTCCGGCTCCATCGACGTGCTCGTCGTCGACTCGGTGGCCGCGCTCGTGCCCAAAGCCGAAATCGAAGGCGAGATGGGCGAGGCCCACATGGGCGTCCAGGCCCGCCTGATGAGCCAGGCGCTGCGCAAGCTGACCGGCGCCATCTCCAAGAGTCAGACCTGCCTCATCTTCATCAACCAAATCCGCATGAAGATCGGCGTCATGTTCGGCAACCCCGAGACCACCACCGGCGGCAACGCCCTCAAATTCTACGCCTCGCAGCGCCTCGACATTCGCCGCATCGGCCAGATCAAAGACGGCGACGCCATCATCGGCAGCCGCACGCGCGTCAAAATCGTCAAAAACAAAGTCGCTCCCCCCTTCCGCGAAGCCGAATTCGACGTCCTCTACGGCATCGGCATCTCGCGCGAAGGCGACCTCCTCGACATGGCCGTCGAGCACGAGGTCATCGAGAAGAGCGGCTCCTGGTATAGCTTCCAGGGTTCCCGCCTCGGCCAGGGACGCGAACAGGTCAAAGAAGCCCTCAAATCGCGCCCCGAATTGCGCGTCGATATCGAGCGGATTCTCTTCGACAAACTCGGCATTCATCAAAGCGCGTCCGATTCCGATGCGCCCCCCGCGCAGCCCGCCGCGACCAGCGATGACGAGGCCAAAAAGCCGCGCAAAAAGCCAGCGGCGACTTAATGTTTGAGTTTATTTTTTTAATTTATTTTACGAATTTTAATATCTTTATAAATCATTCCCAACAATTCCCCATCCACGGCGACCGCCAAACGGGAGGAGCCCACCCCCAAATGGGCTCCCCCGAATGATTCGATGATTTTAATTTGGCCAACGTGTATTTTGACGGGGCGGAGGTGCTGGAGGGAG
>JAFVYB010000112.1 GCA_017500825.1 Myxococcaceae bacterium
ACGCGTCTTTGAATGACCGCGCGCAAAAGCGCGTGATTTTGCGCGTCGTCGACAGCGGCAGCGTTTCTTTCTATACGGAAACGCGTCTTTAATAGTGAAAACGCGTCTTTAAGGTTCCGCGCCCAAGCGCCCAAAGTTATTCACGACAGGAGTCCCTTGATGAAAATCCTCCACACCTCGGACTGGCATTTGGGCCACGCGCTTTCGGGCAAAAGTCGCCTGGAAGAATTCGAGGCCTTTTTGAACTGGCTTGCCGCGCTCATTGCCGCGCGCGGCGTCGAGGCGCTCCTTGTGGCGGGCGACATCTTCGACAACGGCGCGCCGAGTCATGGGGCGCAACAGCTCTACTTTCGCTTTTTGAGTCAGGTGGCGGACTCGCCGTGTCGCCATGTCGTCGTCATCGCCGGCAACCATGATTCGCCGTCGCTCATCGAGGCGCCGCGCGAGGTGTTGCAGAGGCTTGAGGTTCACGTGGTGGGGCGGCCGCGGGCCAGCGTGGGCGAGGGGGAGGACGCCTCCAGTCTGGAAGACGAAGTGCTGAGCTTGCGCGGCGCGGATGGCGCGGTCGAGCTCATCGTCTGTGCCGTGCCTTATTTGCGCGATCGCGATGTGCGGCTCTCCGAGAGCGGGGAGCGGTTTGAGGACCGGGCGCAAAAACTCGTGGCGGGCATTGGCGCGCATTACGCGCGGGTGGCGGCGCTGGCCACGCGGCGGCAGGACGAGGCGGGCGAGGTGCCCATCGTGGCGCTGGGGCATCTCTTCGCGGCCGGGGGGCAGGTGAGCGAGGGCGATAACGTGCGCGACCTCTATGTCGGCACTCTGGCGCAGGTGCCGGCGGGCGTGTTTCCCGACTGCTTTGACTACGTGGCGTTGGGACATCTCCACGCGCCGCAGAAGGTCGGAGGAAGCGAGCGCATTCGCTACAGCGGCGCGCCCGTGGCCATGGGGTTTGGCGAGGCTGGGCTGCGAAAGAGCGTCTGTCTTATCGAGGCGCGGCGGGGCCAGGCGCGTGTTGAGACGGTCGAGGTGCCGGTCTTTCAGAGGATGGCGCGCGTTCGCGGCGACTGGGAGGCGATTTCGCGCGAGCTCAAGGCGCTTTTGGCCGCGGACGAATCGCTGTGGCTGGAGGTGGTTTACGAGGGTGGGGAAGTCATCGGCGATTTGCGCGAGCGGGTGATGGCGGCGGTGGCCAACTCAAAGCTGGAAGTCCTCAAAATCGTCGATTGTCGACTCGCGGCGCGGGTGATGGCGCGGGCCTTCGAGGGCGAGTCGCTGGACGACTTGAGCGAGGCGGAGGTCTTTGAGCGCTGCCTTTTGGCCAAGGCGGCAAAGGCCTCGGAAGAGAAGCGCGCGGCGTTGCGGGCGGCGTTCGCCGAGGCGCTGTTCATGGTGCGCACGGCGGACACGGCGGACGAGTCGATCGAGGGAGGCGCGGCATGAGGATTTTGAGCGTGCGATTTCTCAACCTGAACGCGCTCGTCGGCGAGTGGGCGATTGACCTGACGGACGAGGCGCTGACGCGCGAGGGGCTTTTCGCCATCACCGGGCCGACAGGCGCGGGCAAGACGACGATTCTCGACGCCATCTGTCTGGCCCTCTACGGGCGGACGCCGCGGCTTTCGAAGGTCAACAAGAGCGGCAACGAGATCATGTCGCGGCAGGCGGGCGAGTGCTTTGCCGAGGTGGTGTTTGAGGCGCGCGGCAGGCGTTACCGCTGTCACTGGCAGCAGCATCGGGCGCGCAGGCGGGCGCAGGGCGAGCTGCAGCAGCAGAAGCATGAGATCGCGATTCTCGACGAGGGCGACGGGGGCGAGCGGGGGCGGATTCTCACCGAGAAGGGCAAGACGGTCGAAGCGCAAATCGCCGAGATAACGGGGCTCGACTTTGACCGCTTCACGCGCTCGGCCATGTTGGCGCAGGGCGCGTTTGCCGCCTTTCTCAACGCCGACGACCGGGAGCGCGCGGCGATTTTGGAAGAGCTGACGCACACCGGGATTTACGGCGAGATCTCGACGGCCGTGTATCAGCGTCAGAGCGACGAGGCGCAAAAGCTCGCCGCGCTGCGGGCGGCTGTGTCGGCGATGGAGGTCCTCGACGAGTCGGCGCTGTTGGCGCTGGCGCAGGCGCTGAAAGACGGGGAAGCGGCGCTGGACAAGCTCATCGAAGAGCACAAGGCGGCGATCAGGGCAGAGGCGTGGCGGCGCCTCATCGATGGGCTGCGGCGGGAATTGGCCGATTTGGCGGCGGAAAAGGCCTCTCTGGCGACGGAGGCGGCGCTCTTTGAGCCATCGCGGGAGCGTCTCAGGCGCGCGGAAAAGGCGGCGGCTTTGGAGACGGCGTTCGCGCGGATGTCGGCGTGGCGCGCGAGAAAGGCCAAGGACGAGGCGTCGCGGCAGGAGGTCGAAGCGCGCCTTCCCCAGCTCGTCGACAGGCTGGCGGCGGCAGAGACGGAAGGCGTCAGGGCGGACGGGCGTCTGGCGCAGGTCAGGACGGACGAGGGCGCGGCGATGGCGCTGATCAAGGCGGCGCGGGCGCTCGATCAACAGGTGGCGACGTGGCGCGTCGAGGTGGCGAGTCAGCGGCGTGAAGTCGACACCGTGTCGCGGGAAATCGCCGGGGCAAGGCGCGAGGCCCAGGCGGCGAAAGGGCGCGTGGCGGCGATGGCGGCGCGTCTGGCGGCGGTGGACGAATTCCTCGCGCAAAACGCGCGCGACGAGACGCTGGCGGGCGAATTGACCGGGCTTTTGGCGCGTCTGGGCGAGCTCACGGCGCGGGAACAGGCGCGGGATGAGGCCGCGGCGGCGCGAAACAGGGCAGGGGAGGCGCTCAAGCGGGCCGAGGAGGACGAGCGAAAGGCGCAGGCGGCAAGTCTCGCGCGCGAGCGGGCGCTTCAGCAGGCAGAGGCGGCGCTTGCAAAGAAAGAGCGGGCGCTCACGGCGTTTTTGGACGGTCAGACGCTGCGCTGCCTGCGAACCGACAGAGACGCGCGCCTCAGGGAGATGGCGCTCTGCCAACGCATCGCCGATTTGGAGGCCGAGCGCTCGCAGCTGGAAGACGGCCGGGCCTGTCCGCTGTGCGGGGCCACCGAACACCCCTTTGCCGAGGGCAATGTGCCGAAGGTTTCCGAGGTGGCGGAACAGGTGGCGGCGCTCGACGCCCGGATCGAGCGGGTCGAGGCCATGCAACAGGACGCGGAGTCTCAGGCCAGGGCGGCGCAGGCGGCGCGAGAGGCGTTTGCCGCGGCGCGGGCAGCGCAGGAAAAATCGGCGCTCACAAGACAGGGCGCGCAAACAGCTCAGGCAGAGGCGCTGGCGCGTCTGGCGCAGGCGGAATCAGAACTGACGCGGCGCCGGGAGGCGATCGCTTTGGCGCTCGAACCTTGGCTTTCCGGGGTTTGTCGTCAGGCAGACCTGGGCGCCCTTGTCGATTCGCTCAGAGTGCGGGCCAGGGCGTGGGCGTCCAAGGTCGACGAGCGGGCGACGTGCGCGCGGCAACTTGGCGAACTTCAGGGTGAGGAAGCGCGTCTTGGGGCGATTGTGGCCATGCGCGAGGAGGCGCTCCGGGCCGCGGGCGAAAAGCTGGCGACTGTGACTTCATCGCTTCAGGCGCGCGAGCGCGAGCGCTTCGAACTCTATGGCCGGCGCGACCCGGACGAGGAGGAGCGTCAATGGCAGGCGCGGATGCGGCAGGCAGAGGCAGATTCACGTCAGGCGCTGGAGACCAGGGCGTCGTGCGCGCGGCAGTTGGAGTCGGCCGAGGCCGAGATCGCGCTCCTGCGGCGCCAAATCGACGAGGCGGGGCAGGAGATCACTGCGCAGAGCGCGCGCTTAACGACTGAGCTGGCCGCGCATGGCTTTGCGGACGAGGGCGACTGGCAAAACGCCCGCATGACGGCGGACGAACGGGCAGACCTCTCGCGTCAGGAAAAGGCGCTCTGCGAACGAGCGGCGCTGAACGAAGCGCGCGGGCGCGAAAAAGAGGCGCGGCTCGTCGAGGAAGAGGCCCAAGCGCTGAGCGACTGTGACCTCGAAGAGCTGTCGGCGAGCGTGGCGCGGTTGGAGTCGGCGGTGGCAACTGGGCGCGGCGAGGTCGCCATCCTGAGGGAACGGCTGAACGCGGACAAAGCGGCGCGCGCGGCGCTGGGCGAACGCCAAAAGGCCGTCGAAGCGCAGCAAAACGAGTGGCGGCGCTGGAACGACCTGTGCGCGCTCATCGGCTCGGCGAGTGGCGACAAATTCCGCACCTTTGCCCAGGGCCTGACCTTTGACCTCGTGCTCGGCCACGCCAACGTCGAGCTCGCGCGCCTCACCGATCGATATCTGCTCCAGCGCCTCGACGCGGACAGCCTCGCCATCGGCGTCATCGACAACTACCAGGCAGGCGTCGTGCGCACGGCCAAGAACCTCTCTGGCGGCGAGAGTTTCATCGTCAGCCTGGCACTGGCGCTCGGCCTCTCGCGCATGGCCAGCCGCAACGTCCGCGTCGATTCACTCTTTCTCGACGAAGGCTTTGGCGCGCTCGACGAAGCCGCGCTCGACATCGCGCTCACGGCGCTTTTGGGTCTGAGACACGAGGGAAAACTGATCGGCGTCATCTCACACGTGGCCGCGCTCAAGGAACGCGTCAGCGCCCAAATCCGCGTGACGCCACTCTCTGGCGGCAAAAGTCGCCTCGTTGGACCTGGCTGCCGCGCCATCCCCCCGTCGCGCTGATGAACGGGCGCTTTTCGCGGCGCGTCCTCTTGGCCCTCTCTCCCAGACAGCGTTTGTCCCCTGCCCACGCCCACCACGCCCACCATGACCACTCGCCCCCTCCTTGTCCTCTCACTCATCCTCGCCGCCGCCTGCCAGTCGCCGGGCAGCCTGCCGGGCCAAAGCGCCTATCGCGGCACTGAATGGGGCGATCGCTACTACCCAGGCACGCGCGAAGCGCTCAGCGCCGAAATCGACCGCGCGCTCAAACTGGCTGATCCCACCGTCCTGGGCGAGGCGCGCCCTCAAGGCCTCCTCGTCCCTCACGCCGGCTACAGCTTCTCGGCCAACACGCTGGGCCAGAGCTTTGGCGCGCTTCAAGGCTATGCCTACGACCGCGTGATCATCGTCGGACAGTCACACCGCCACCGCCGCCACGGCATCGGCACGTTCCCCGGCGCCGCGCTGCCTGCCGAAAAGGGGTTTCAGCTCTCCACAGGCCGCCTCGACAACGACCTCGCCGCCATCGAACGCCTCGAACGCAACCCGCTCTTTGCCCGACGCGCCCGCCCCTTTGACGGCGAAACCGCCATCGAGCCCTTGCTCCCCTTTGTGCGCGCCCTCTGGCCCAACGCGCGCCTTCTGCCCATCCTCATCGGCCGCGTCAGCCCTGACGACATCACCGCCATCGGCCAGGCCATCCACCGCGAGCTCGACGAGCGCACCCTCCTCGTCATCTCCACGACCTTCACCCACTTTCACGCCCGCGACGGCCACTTCCCCGTCTCGCCAGACAAAGAGGCGACACTTCAGGCCCTGCGCGATTTCGAAGCGCCCTTTGTCCAGCTCATTGAACAGCGCGATCCAAAGGCCGTTGTCGACTGGATAAGGCGAAACGACCTCTTTTTGTGCGGCACGCGCGCCCTCCTCGTCGGCATGACAGCGCTGGGACAAACAGGCGGCGCCCAGACAGTGGCCAAAGACTGGAGCCTGCGCGACGACAAAGGACCTCTCGATCCCAAATGGACAAGCGGCGTTTCCTATCGAGGGATTGTTTTCATCAAATAAAAACGCGATTTCTTATTGTTTCTTGCGCTTCAGCGCCCACCTTGATTGTTTTTGTTCTTCAGCGCACGGCAGTTTGTTTTCCGCTGTGCGCTTTTTTGTTTTCTGCGCTTGAGCACGCGCATTCAAAAAACGCG
>JAFVYB010000113.1 GCA_017500825.1 Myxococcaceae bacterium
CCCTCCCTCCAGCACCTCCGCCCCGTTAAAATACACGTCCGGCAAATTAAAATCAGCCAATCATTCGGGGGAGCCCGTTTGGGGGAGAAAGCGCGTTTTTGAATAAATTAAATCGAGCTAATTCAGGTCAAAATCAAATCAAAACAAAATCAAATTGCTCCGCGCTCAAGCGTTTTTCAGCTGCTCCGCGCTCAAGCGTTTTTCAGCTGCTCCGCGCTGAAGCGGCTTTTGAATCGCCGCGTGCTGAAACGCATTGTTTTGCGCGGCGCCCGAGTGGAAGCGCGGTTTTGAATTCGGAAACGCGTTTTTTGAAATGCCGCGCGCTCAAGCACAAAAAAACAAAAGGTGGCGTCGGGGCGCGAATATCCTTAAAGGGCGCCCCCTTTTTTTGGAGGTCTCCATGTCCGCAGAGCCCATGATTTTGACCGCCGCCATCGTTGGCGCCGAGACGACCCGCGAATCAAACCCCGCCGTTCCCTACCTGCCTTCGGAGATTGCCGCAGAGGCGGTCCGCTGCTGGGAAAAGGGCGCGTCCATTGTCCACCTGCACGCCCGCCGCCCAGACGGCACGCCCACCCAGGAAGCGGCGCTCTTTGGCGAGGCCATCGAGCTCATCCGCGCCTCGTGCGACATAATTATTCAGGTTTCGACCGGCGGCGCGGTGGGCATGTCGGGCGAGGAGCGCTGTCAGCCGCTGACTTTGGCGGGCGCGCGCGCCCCGGAGATGGCGACGCTCTCGTGCGGTTCGGTCAACTTTGGCGAGGAGATCTTCGAAAACCCGCGACCTTTGATGCGCGACATCGCCGAACGCATTCGCGCCGCTGGCATCAAGCCCGAGCTGGAGATCTTTGACGCGGGCATGATGGACGAGGCGCGCTACCTGCACCGCAAGGGCCTCATCGACCTGCCTGCCCACTTCGATTTTGTGCTCGGCGTTCCCGGCGCGCTCGCCGCCCGCGAAGACGCGATCGACTACCTCCTCACCCAGCTGCCCGAGGGGTCGACGTGGTGTGTGGCGGGCATTGGTCGCTTTGAATTGCCCATGGTCGAGGCAGCGGCCCGGCGCGGAGGACACGCGCGCGTCGGATTTGAGGACAACGTCTTTCTCTCCAAGGGCGTTCTGGCCAAAGGCAGCTTTGAACTCGTCGAGGCTGCCGCTGACATTGCCCGGCGCTGTGGACGACGCGTGGTCAGCCCCTGTGAGGCCCGCGCCATCCTCGGCATTCCCGCCCGCGCCTGAGTCGCCGCGCCCCTCTTCTATCGGCCAGGCGCCACCTCCGTAAGAGACCATCCATGTCCTTTTCCAACATTCTCGGCCAGGAACGCGCCCGCGCTTCCCTCTCAGCGGCCCTTTCGCGCGGCCAATTGCACCACGCCTATCTTTTTGGCGGGCCCGAAGGCGTCGGCAAAGAGCTGACCGCACGGACGCTCGCCCAGGCGGCCAACTGCGAGCGCGATGACGGCGAGGCCTGCGGCAAGTGCAGCGCCTGTCGACGCATCGCCGGACGCAACCACCCGGACATGATCTGGGTTTTGCCCGAGGCAGAGCAGATCGCCCGCGGCTGGGCCGGACGCGCTGACTTCTCCGGGACGCCCTCGCGAGACATCCGCATCGCCCAGATTCGCGCGCTGCAGGAGCGACTCTCGTTTCGCCCACTGGAGGCGCGCACCCGCTTCATCTTCATCTGTGGCGCCGAGGCCATGAACCCGCAGGCGCAAAACGCGCTGCTCAAGACGCTGGAGGAGCCGCCGCCGGCCACGGTGCTGATCCTGATTTCAGCCGCGCCCAATCAACTGCTGCCGACCATCCGCTCCCGCTGTCTCAAGCTGGATTTTCTGCCGCTCGATGTGGCGCTCGTCGCGCAAAAGCTCGTCGCCGACAAAAAGGCCGATCCCGACCTCGCGCGCCTGTGCGCCGCCCTCAGTTTTGGCAGCCTGGGCGCGGCCATGGCGCTCGACATGAAGGCGCTGGAAAAACGGCGCGAACGACTGGAGGGTCTGACGCGCCTCGACGCGGGCGACGTGAGTGACGCTTTGGCCTTCGCCGAAGAAATCGCCGCTGAAAAAGGCGCCGCGCCGACAGCCATCGCCCTGTTCGAGACCTGGTATCGCGATGTCGCGCTCATCGCCTCCCTGGACCAATTCGGCGCGCCAGCACTGCCGAACGCTGAACGCCTGCTGTTGCACGGCGACATGCGCCCTCTTCTCGAATCGAGCGCGATCCGAATCGGCGCGGTGGAGCCGTTGCGCCGCATCGACCTCTGCCGCGGCGTGCGCGCCCGACTGCGCTTCAACGCCTCGCCTCGCCTGCAGCTGGAGCAGCTCTTTTTGCGCTTCATCCGCAGCGAAGCGTGAGTGACGCCCCGCCCTTTTCCGCTGCCACCACCTTGGTCTGCCGACGCGCCGCGATCTCGCGCCACGCGATTCAGCCGATGGTTGGCCTCAACTGGCGATTTTGCCGCGCGCCAGAACCTTTCCGCCGCCACTGCCCGCGCGCGTTTATTCGGAGCCCAACACCATGAGCGCCATGACCACCCAACAGGCCCTGGAGCGCCTTTCCAAGGGCGAAAAGCCCTGCACCTTCCTCCTCTCGGGCGACGAACTGCTCATCCGCCGTTCCAGCGAAGCGCTCGTCGGCAAGCTCCTCAAAAAGCCCTCGCCCGGCTTCAACCACGTGGTGCTGGAGGGCGCCTCGGCCGCGGATGTGGTGCGCGAGGTGACGACAGCGCCGATGTTCCGCGGGCCCAAGGTCGTCGTGGTGCGCGATCCCGAATTTCTCCTCTCCAAGAAGGGGCGCGGCGACGCGCTGGCCAAAATCAAAGAAGCCTGGAACGGGGGCAAACGCCGCATCGCCGTCAACCGCGTCCTCACACTCTTTGCCAAAGTCGGGCTCGGCGTGGACGCGCTGGCTGCCCCGGATCCCGAAACGCTGAGCGACGAACTCGGCCTGGAAATCGAGGACGCCGACGTCGCCTTTCTGCAGGCCATGGCTGAATTCTGCCGTTCCGAGGGCATCGCCGCGCCCGAAGGTGGCGCCAAGGCCTTTGAAGACCTCCTCGCCAAAGGGTTTCCGCCGGGTCACACGCTGATCATCGAGGCCACGCAGCTCGACGGCCTGAGCGGTCTCGTCAAAAAGCTCAAAAAAGAGGCCGTCTTCATCGAGCAGAAGGTCGAACGCGAACTGCGCAAACTCGACATCCACAGCCTGGCGCAAGAACTCCTCCAACCCTTCAAGAAGCGCCTCGCCCCGCGCGCCGAAGAGCGGCTCAAAGACCTGTGCGGCGGCAACCTGCGCGTCATCCAAAGCGAGATCGAAAAGCTGGCGATCTACGTCGGCGACGAGCGCGACACGATCGAAGAGGCCGATGTGACGCTCCTCGTCCAGCGCGTGCGCGAAGAGGAGTTCCGCGAGATCTCCGACGCCATCGGCGCGCGCAAATTCCGCGACGCGCTCCACTACGTGGAAGTGGCTCTCGGCCAGTCAGAGCCCGCCCTCAAAATCCACGGCGCCATCGCCACCACCGTGCGCCGCATGCTCGACGACCGCGCCCGCTACAGCCGCCTCGGCCTCTCGCCGCGCATCGGTCAACGGGATTTCGAAGCCCGCGCGCTCCCCGAAATCGAACGCGCCTGCAAAGAGCGCGGCGCCCGCATGCCCCACCCCTATGTCTGCTGGCTCGGGTTTCAGGCGTGTATGCGCTACGAATTGGGAGAATTGGTCCGGGGATTAAGCGCGGTGGCCGACGCCGATGTGGAACTCAAATCCGGCGGCCAGGCGCGGCAGGTCTTGACGCGAATGCTGGTGAGAATTGTAAAAAAATAATTGTCAAAAACATATCTTTATTTCGCGCGTTTCATGACACACCTGCTTGTTTTGGGCGCCATCGAACAAAATCATCCAAAGACGCGATTTTATTCAGGCGCCGCGTAAAACAATGCGCTGTGGCGCACGCCCAAACGACTTATTGCCGCGCTTTTGGGAGCGATATCCTTCAAAACGCTTCAGCGCGGGGTGTTTTTGGAAGGACGAACTCAAACAAGCTCGATTTAATTTATCCAAAACGCGCTTTTAAATAATTTTAAACATTTAAAACCATCCCAGGACACAGCTCAAAAAACGCGTATCGCGAGCGGCGCCCTGGCGATGAATCATGAATGGTTCATAAAAACACAAATATCGTTTGGCACAAAAATTGCGGATACCCTCTGCCTCCCCGCCAGCTCCTCCCGCCCCGTTAAAATAGACGATTTCAACATAAAAATCAGCGAATCACGCGGGGGAGCCCATTCAGGGGGGGGGGATGATTCCGAACTAATAAAATAATTTCATTCAATGGGATTGGTCGGTTGGAGGCAATTCCTGGCGAAATCCACCGCCGAGCCAGTCGCGGATGTGGGGCCAGACCTCGGTTTCCGCGTGGCGGCCGACGACGAGGTCGCAGTGGCCGTATTCCTCCTGGCAGCCGGATGCTTTTCCAAAAACGGTGAGGCGGCGCTCGTTGTTCAATGCCTGGGCTGTGGCGATGACCGAATCGGCGGGGACGTTGAAGTCGCGGCTGGCGGCGAACATGCGCAGGGGAAGCTTCAGGCGGTGGCGCTCCTGCCAGAAATGAAAGGCGGGGGCGTCGGCGGTGGCGCCGATCGAGAGGCCGGTTTCCTCAAAGCTGGTGACGAGGTCGAGGAGGAGCTTGACGGGCGCGTCGCAGAAACCGAGGCGATGCAGGGCGCGAATGTGTTCGCCTTCGAGGTTGGCCGGCCAGACCGTGGCGCGTTCGAGGCGGGAGAGGAGGCCGCGGCCGAGGAGGGGCGCGATGACGCGGTAGAACAGGCCGATGGGCACGCGTCTGAGCCAGGATTCGAAGAGCGGGCGCAGGGGGATGTAGCGGCGGTAGAAGCTCGGGCCATGGCAAAGGGTGAGGGCCGATCCGATGCTCAGGCCGCTTTGGAGGCGCGGGTCTGGGCAGAAGATGGCGTGGCACATGAGGAGGATGCCGCCCATGCTGTGGCCGACCCAGTGCAGTTCGTCGCGGCCGCTCGTGGCGCAGATGGCGTCGAAGATCGCGGGCAGGTCCTGGGTGAGGTAGTCGCGCATGCCCCAGCTCTGAGTGGGCCATTCGCTCTGGCCGTGACCGCGCATCTCGGGGACAAAGACGTCGAAGCCCTGTTCGGCGAGCCAGCGGGCCAGGGAGCGACCGGGAAAGTCGACGATGGCGCTCGTGGCGGCCAGGCCGTGCAGGAGAAGGACGCTGGGGCCAGGGCCAGGGTAGCGGCGCATGAGCAGGCGGGCGCCGTCCTGGGCGCGGACCTCGATGGTGCTTGGACCAGGGGTGGCGCCGTGGGAACGCGCGGCGGCGGTGGGTTGTTCGGCGGGCGCGTCAGCGGCGAGGGGCGTTGTCATGGGCGGTGCCTTTCAGGGCAGGACGAAAAGGGGGCGGCCTTCTAGTCGAATCGCGGCGGCTGAAAAGGGGGACGATGCGGCGCAGAAGGCGCTCTCAAAGGGCGCTGGAACACGCTGTCCGTCCGCCAAAACGCGGCTTGTCCTGGCTCAGAAAGCGATTGATCCGCGCGGAAATCGGGCCGTAGAGCGCGCGGCCGCGTCAGGCCCGGCGATGGGGGCGGCGCCATGGGTTCAACCGTCGCGGGAGAGAGCAAACGTGGCCGAAGAGATGACGACAGGCGCGCGGAAGGCAGGGCTTGGACGGCTCAAGCTGGTGACGATTTTGGGGACAAGGCCGGAGATCATCCGCCTGTCGGCGTGCCTCAGGCGCTGCGACGAAGTCTTCGATCACGTGCTCGTCCACACCGGGCAGAACTACGACCGGACGCTCAACGAGATCTTCTTCGAGGAACTCAACCTCCGCCCGCCGGATCGCTACCTCGACTGCGTCGGTGGCCACCTGGGCGAGACGCTCGGCAACATCATCGCCCGCGCTTACGAATGCCTCTGCGAAGAAAAGCCTGACGCCCTGCTCGTGCTCGGCGACACCAACTCGGCGCTGTCCGCCATCGCGGCCAAACGGCTGAAAATCCCGATCTTCCACATGGAGGCCGGCAACCGCTGCTGGGACTGGAACGTGCCCGAGATGATCAACCGCAAAATCGTGGACCACATCTCGGACATCAACCTGCCCTACACCGAACACGCGCGGCGCTACCTCCTCGGCGAAGGCATCGACGGCAAGACCATCTTCGTGACCGGCTCGCCCATGCGCGAAGTCATCGAGACCCACCGCGCGCGCATCGACCAAAGCGACGTGCTCGAACGCCTCGGCCTGGCGCCCCAAGGCTATTTCCTCGTCTCAGCCCACCGCGAGGAGAACATCGACCACGAGGCGCACTTCCTCTCGCTGATGGGCGCCATCAACGCCGTCGCCGAACGCCATGGCCTGCCAGTGCTCTATTCGGCCCACCCACGCACCAAAAAGCGCATCGAGGCGCGCGGCTTTCGCTTCCACCCTCTCGTCCGCCTGCACGAGCCGCTCGGCTTTTTCGACTACGTCAAACTGCAAAAGGAGAGCCATTGCGTCCTCTCCGACAGCGGCACCCTCTCCGAAGAAAGCGCCATCCTCGGCTTCAACGGCGTGCTCATCCGCACCTCGACCGAACGGCCCGAAGCGCTCGACGCCGGCAGCGTCGTCATGGGCGGCATCGACACTCAACACATCCTCCAGGCCATCGACCTCGCCACCTCCCTGCGCAACAGCCACAGCGCCTTCCGCCCCCCCGCCGACTACGCCGAAACCAACGTCTCCGCCAAAGTCGTCCGCGTCATCCAGAGCTACACCCACGTCGTCCGCCAAACCGTCTGGAACATTTTTTAATGCATCGCGCGGAGGCCATTTGGACGCCGCGAATTTTTAATGCATCGCGTGGAGACTATTTTGGCGCCACGGATTTTTAATGCATCGCGCGGAAGGCCATTTGGACGCCGCGAATTTTTAATGCATCGCGTGAAATCATTCGTCGCGTCAGCGGCAACCAGTCTCAAATCAACGATTTGGCGTTCAAGCGGTCCGCCTGAATCTTTGCCCCACCCCAAAAGCCAGCCACACCACGGGGACATGACTCGGCGCCCGTCACATCCATCCGCGCCACATGGGCAACACCTCGCCGTCACGCACCGCTTTTTGGAAAACGGCCGCGACCGCATCTGTCGCCCGACTTGGCCGCCCTTGCCGGGTGTCCTCGCGCCCAGAGGGACGTGAGGCCCGCGTCCGCTTTTTTGGAAAACGGCCGCGTGCCGACTAAAGGCGCCGCCCTTCATGAACCGCCTCGTCCACAAGACCTCGCAGAAGCTCTTTGACGTCCTCGTGCTGTCGCTGACGTTTTGGCTCTCGGTGCTGCTGCGCTTCGACGGCGCGCCTTCGCTGGAATTCATCAAGCGGCTCGTCTTCTTCTGGCCCTACGTCATCGTGCTGCAATACGCGGGGCTGATGCTCTTCAAGGTGCCGCGCTTTTCGTGGCGCTACGTGGGGCTGCGCGAGGTGGTGCGCATCTTTGGCGGCCTCAGCCTGGCGACGGCGCTCCTCGTGGCGCTGCGCTATGGCGTGCCGCACCTGCCGTGGCAGAGCGGCTATCTGCGCTACCTGCAGGTGCCAACGGGCGTGATCCTCATCGACTGGGCGCTGGCCTGCATGGGCATCTCAGGGGTGCGCGCGGTTCGACGCATCTGGGGCGAGCGACAGGAGCGGGGAAAACGGCGGCCGCAGGTCGAGGCGAAGAGTGTGCCGACGCTGCTCGTGGGCGCGGGACAGGCCGGCGTGATGGTGGCGCGCGAGCTGACGGCGCGGGTCGATCTCGGCATCCGTCCGGTCGGGTTTCTCGACGACGATCCGCTCAAGCTGGGCACCTCGATCAGCGGCATCGAGGTTCTCGGCAGCCTCTCCGAGCTCGAAAAAATCTGCGCGCGCCTGGAGGTGCGCCAGGTCCTCATCACCATCGCCACCGCGCCGGGCAGTGTCGTGCGGTTGATTTCCGAGGCGTGCGAACGCGCCGGCGTGGGGCTCAAGATCATCCCCGGACTCTCCGAAATCGTCGTCGACAAGGTGAGCGTGACGCGCATCCGCGACGTGACGATCGAAGACCTGCTCAGGCGATCCCCCGTGGCCCTGGACGAAGCCCTCGTGCGCGACGAGCTGAAGGACGCGACCATTCTCGTCACAGGCGCCGGAGGCAGCATCGGCTCCGAGCTCTGCCGCCAGATCTGCCACGCCCGACCGCGCCGCCTCGTCCTCGTCGAACAGGCCGAAAACGCGCTCTTCGAGATCCACCGCTCCCTGGGCGCCACCTTCCCCGAAGTCGAGCTCTTCCCCTCTGTCGCCGACGTGTGTGACGCGCGCCGCGTCGACGCCCTCTTCCGCCGATTCAAGCCCGACCACGTCTTCCACGCCGCCGCGCACAAGCACGTGCCGATGATGGAGTGGAACCCCTGCGAGGCGGTGAAGAACAACGTCTTCGGCACCAGGACCGTGGCCGACGCCGCGCACCGCCATGGCGCGCGCCGCTTCGTGATGATTTCGACCGACAAGGCGGTCAATCCGACCTCGGTGATGGGCGCCACCAAGCGCGTGGCCGAGCTCTACGTGCAGGCGCGTTCGTCTCAGAGCCAGACCTGCTTTGTCGCCGTCCGCTTCGGCAACGTGCTCGGCTCGGCGGGCAGCGTGTTGCCGCTCTTCAAGGCGCAGATCGCGGCGGGGGGCCCGGTCACCGTCACCCACCCGCAGATGCGGCGCTACTTCATGACCATCCCCGAGGCGAGCCAGCTCGTGCTGCAGGCCGGCGCCATGGGCAAAGGCGGCGAGATCTTCGTCCTCGACATGGGCGAGCCGATCTTCGTCAAGGACCTGGCGCGCGACCTCATCCGCCTCTCGGGCCTGACGCCTGACCGCGACGTTCAGATCGCTTTCACTGGCTTAAGGCCGGGCGAAAAACTCTTCGAGGAGCTCTCCCTGGCCGACGAAAACGCGACGCGCACGCGCCATCCCAAGATCTTCATCGGCAAGCTCAAGCCCATGGCGCTCGCCGACGTGGAAAAAGCGCTCCAAAGCCTCTCTGACCTCGTCTTCGCCGACACCGAGCCCACGCCCGAAGAGATGCGCGCCGCCATCGGACGCGTCATTCCCGAATACACGCCCGTCGTCCTGGACGCGCCGAACGCCAAGCCCGTCCAATCAGCGCCAGCGGATCCGGAGATTCTCTCGCCCGAAGTCGCCGCCGCCTCCGAAGCAGTCTCCCCGCTCGCCACGGACGAGGCGAACGAAGCGAACGAACGCGCCGCGGGCTGAGTTCACAGACATGACGAAGGCCGCGTCCCCCCAAGGTCGGCGGCCCGTGTCGCGCGCGGTGTCGTCGCGCTTTGGCGCTGTTTCGCGGGTTTGGCGCTGGCTGATGGCCTTTGCCCGCTCACCGTCACTTCCTGCCCAGCGTCTTGCGGGGCCGTGTCGCCGTCTCTTCCCGCGCCTGAGCCGTGGTCCGTCGCCGCCCCAGCGTCTTTGTCGGGCGCGCCACGCCTGCCGTCCCGACGCCCTCCCCTGCCCCGGCCTCCATACGCGCCAGGAGGCGCAGTCCCTCGATGGCGCCGCTGAGACCAGTCAGCTGAACGAGGCAATGCGGCGCGAGAATCGATCCCTTGGCCTGTTCCGCGTCAAAGTGAACCTCGACCGCCGTCGCCGCGACGAGCCTCAGCTGTTGCCTCAGCGCCAGCCCGTTCAGCGCCAGAGTGGTGGGAAAGAGGAGGACGCGCGGGGCTTTGGCGCGCCGCTTTTCGAGAAAGTCGAGGAGATCGCCCTCGCTGTTCGACTGACAGAAGGCGATTTGGACGCCGAGTTTTTCAGCCTCTTCGCGCAGGCGCGTTTCGAGCGTGTCCGCGTCGCAGCCAATGAGAGGCTCTGTGCCGACGAGGCGCATCCCGGGGCCCTGGAGGACGAGAATTGTCGTTTTCATGTCGCGTTCCTTTGTCTTGGGGTTGATGAGCGCGGCGCATTTCAAAACAAAATCTTTTTTATAAAAACACATTATTTCGAAAGAATTGTTTTACAGACGTTTTTGTCATCAAAATAGCGGTTGACACTGAGAGAGGCGCCCGGCATCTGGGCGCGCTTTTCGCCTCGGCGGTCTCTCTTACCGCCTTATCCTGGCACCATCCATGCGTCCCATAAAGGCCATGCGTCGCGGCGCGTTTTCTATATTCGCGCCTTATTTATTTTTTACAGGAACCAACCAATGAGCTCACCGCAGCGACAAATCGCCTTTATTGGCGCGGGCAACATGGCCGCCGCCCTGATTCGCGGCCTTTTACGCGCCCGTTTCGCCCGTCCAGAGGACATCACCGTTTCGGATCCGAGCGCCGCGCGCCGCGAACTTCTGGCCCATGAGTTCGGCGTCCGCGCCACGAACGACAACCTTGAGGCGACCCGGGGCGCCGACATCGTCGTGCTGGCGGTCAAGCCTCAGGTGATGGACCAAGCGCTCAACAGCGTCGCGCCAGCCGTCAGCGGACAAAAACTCGTCCTCTCCATCGCCGCGGGCGTGCCCCTCGCGCGCATCGAGCGGGCGTTGACCCACGAAGGCGTCTGGCCGCGCGTTGTCCGCGCCATGCCCAACTCTCCGGCCCTCATCGGCGAGGGCGCGACGGCGATTGCCGCGGGCAAAGTCGCGACGACAGACGACATGGACCTCGCGCAGGCGATCTTCGCCTCGGTGGGGGTGGTCGTGCGCGTCAACGAGTCGCTTCTCGACGCGGTGACCGGACTTTCCGGCAGCGGGCCGGCCTACGCCTTCCTCATCATCGAGGCGCTCTGCGACGCCGGGGTCAAGATGGGCCTCCCCCGCCAGAGCGCGCTCGAACTCACGGTGCAGACCCTCCTCGGCAGCGCGCGCATGGTCCAGGAGACACACCTGCACCCGGCCGCGCTCAAAGATCAGGTGACGAGCCCTGGTGGGACGACCATCGCCGGCCTTCATGCCCTGGAGGCTGGCCGACTGCGCGCCACGCTGATCGACGCCGTCGAGCGCGCCACCGAGCGTTCGCGTGAACTGGGCCGTCCTCAGAGCCGGGACGAGGACTGAGCTGGCCATGGTGGGCGCCTCCATCCTGCGGCTGCCGGCTCGCGCAGTCCTCTTTGTCAGCGGTGGCCTCTCGCGCTTCACGCAGGAAATCGGCGCCATGGGACTCGTCCTCCTGCGCACCGCGCGCGCCCTGCCGCGACTCGATCCGCGCGAGGTCATCCGCTCGATTGTCGGCTTTGGCTACGACGCGCTCCTGTTGAGCGCCGTGCTCGGCGTCTTCATCGGCTTCATTCTCGTCCTCTTCTCCAACCTCATCGTCGCCCGCTTTGGCGTGAAGTCGCTCTTTGGCTGGGCCTCGGGCTACGCCGTTCTGCGCGAGCTCGGCCCTTTTGTGACCGCTCTGGTGATGGCCGGACGCATTGGCGCGCGCAACGCGGCGGAACTCGGCGTCATGCGCATCGGCGGTCAGCTCGAAGGTCTGCGCGGGGTGGGTGTCGACCCGTTCGCCCTGCTCGTGGCGCCTCGCGTCATCGCCAGCGCGCTCGCCGTCACCGTGCTCGGCATCGTCGCCAGCGCCGTGGCCATCGCCGCCTCCATTGGCTTTGGCTGGCTCATCTCCGCCATCGAGCCCTCGACCTTTCTGACGAGCTTCGAAGCCCGCATCCACCCGGCCGATCTTCTGGCCGCGCTCGTCAAACTCCTCGCCTTTGGCGCCACCATCTCCCTCGTCTCAACGCAAACCGGCCTGCGCGCCGAGGGCGGCGCCAGAGCGGTGGGCCAGGTGGCGGCGAAAGCAGTCGTCGTCAGCGCGGCGGTCCTCACAGGACTCGACTGGCTCATCACCTTTGTCACCGAACAGGTGCTGCCCTCATGAGCGCGACCGCCCCCGACAGCGCCTCTGTGCCCGGCGCGCACCGCCCCAGGTCGGCCCTCGCCCCCATCCCGCTCGCCATCCTCTGCGCGCGCGCTGTCAAAAGCGCCCTGCGCCACGGCTTTTCCGGACGCGACATCCTGCGCCAGATCGACGCCATGGGGACGAGGTCGATGCTGCTCATCGCCTTTGGCATGGCCTTCTTTGGCGCGGTTCTCGTCGAACACGGCGCCTCCCAGGCGCGCCCGATCGTGGGCGACATCACCATCGTCGGCCCAGCCTGGTTCGAGGTCATGCTCCGCGATTTGGCCCCGACCATCGCCGGTCTGCTCGCCGCTGTGCGCATCGGCGCGGCGCTCTCAGCCGAAATCGCCGCCATGAAGGTCTCCGAACAGCTCGACGCCCTGGAGCTCTGCGCCGGCGACATCCACGCCGACATCGTCTTCCCCCGCCTCGTCGCCGGCCTTATCGCCATCCCGGCGCTCATCGTCATCGGCACCGCCACCGCCGAACTGAGCTCCGCCTTCTGCGCCCTCTTTTTCTACGGCGCGGACGGCGGCGCCTTTCTCGACTCTGGACTCGTCGACGGCTGCGACCTCTTCGCCTTCGCCCTCAAGGCCTTTGGCTATGCCCTGGCGATTCCATTGGCGGCCATCCGCTGCGGCCTCGACGCCCAAGGTGGACCAGGCGGTGTAGGAGAAGCCACGACACGCGGCGTGGTGGCCTCCAGCATGGCCGTGCTCCTGCTCAACGTCATTCTCGGATTAATTTTATTTTTTTGCGTTTGAGCGCACCCATTTGAAAGACGCGCCTCCGCCAGGTCGCGACGCAAAACAATTCGTTTCAGCGCGCGGCGTTTGTTTGTTTTTTGCGTTTGAGCGCGCGGCAATTCAAACCTGCTTCAGCGCGGAGTCATTCTTTTGCGCGGCGCCTGAATGAAAACGCGCTTTTGAATTTGGAAACGCGTTTTTAATCGTTCACGAAAACAAATTTAAAAATTCATCAGAAGGAATTCGGCGAAAAATCTTCGGGAAGCATTTCCTCGGCCGCGCCGCTTTTGGTCCCCTCCCCTTCCGGCGATTCGGCGTCACGCGAGGCGCCTCGATTTTCCCTGAGTTCCGGACATTCTCCGTCCCTCTCGTTCCAGGCCGATTCCCGGCGCGGCCCAACCTCCATCCGCAGGCGTCCGGCGCGCTTCATCATCGCGGCGACGCGCTCCAACGCCTCTCGCGGAACGCGCTCCCGCCACAGCTCATCGACGGTCCAGGGCAGGCGAAAACTCCAGTTGTCGTCCGAGACAGTGCCCGGACGGTTGATCTGCTCTCTGAGGCCAAACACGTCCTCGATGGGGATAAGCGCGAGCCTTGAGCCCGATTCCAGCACCAGTTGGATGAGTCCCCGCCAGACAGCGTCGTCAAAGCGCGGGCTGTGGCAGGCGCCGGCGAGCTCGTTCAGGCGGCAGAATTTGTCGCGCTCGGCGTGGTCGAGCGACTCCCACCACAGGGCGATGGGCGGCGTGTCGTGCGTTCCGGTCATGGCGATGGAGAGACTGGGCCAGTCGCGGGGGTGAGGGCTGTCAGGGCTGTCGAGTTCCCAGCGCAGCACGCGCATCCCGGGCACGCCGAGGGCCCAGAGCGTCTGGCGCACGAACAGCGGCACGTCGCCCAGATCTTCGGCCATCAGCGCCGTGTCGACCTCGCAGAAGCGGCCGATGATCTCGGCGCCCTGGGCGATTTGGACGCTTTCGCCAGAGGGCACGTAGTGCGGGCTCTGGCCGTTTTTGGGGTGGATCCAGGTGCGGAAGTAGCCGGCGGCGTGATCGAGGCGCACGAGATCGAAGAAGCGCGCGGCAAAGGCGAGACGCTCGATGAACCAGTCGTAACCAGTCCGCGCCAATTCGTCCCAGTCGTAGGCGGGCAGGCCCCAGTTTTGACCCTTGACGAAGAAGAGGTCGGGCGGCGTGCCAAGCGTGGCGTCGAAGTTGATTTCACTCTGGTGGACCCAGCTTTCGGCGCTCTCCTCGGTGAGGGCGAAGGGCAAATCCCCGGCCAGAAACAGGCCTGCGCGGCGCACCTCGTCGATGGCGTCTGTGAGCTGGCGCACGGCGTGCCATTGGAGCCACTCGGCGTAGCGGCACAGGCGCGCGTTCTGGCGAAAGGCGCTCTCCACGGCGTCAACGCGGCGCTCGCGCAGCTCGATGGGCCACAGGCGCCAGCTGAGCGCGGGGCTCGATTCGCGGAGCACATTGAAAAGCGCGGTGAGGGGCAGCCAGGGCGACATCTCCTCGACAAAGGCGTCGAGTTCGCGCGCCCCAGAGGCGCCACGGCGGCCATGGCCGAGTTCGAAGCGAATGAAAGCGCGGCGCAGGAGGCTCGACTTGATGCGGCGGACCTCGCGGAAAAGGACGCGCGGCGAGGAGCGGGCGATTTCCAGGGCGCGGCGATCGTCTCGACTCAGGGCGCGCTCGCCCCCCAGCGCCACCACCTCCTCGATGTCGTCGAGGTCGAGATAGACGGGGTCAAAGGCGTGGCTGGAAGTAGCCGAGTAGGGGCTCGTCAGACCCTCGGCGACCTCATTGATGGGCAACAGCGACAGCCAGGAAAAGCCTGCCGCGCCAAGGGCGCGCGCCATGGGACCGAGGTCTGAAAACTGACCAATGCCAAAGCCGCGGCCACCGCGAATGGCGCTGAGCGGCACCACCACGCCAGCCGATCGAAAGGGAATCGAGTTCACGGACAGGGCCTCTCTTTGTCTGCCCTTGAGTCGCGGCGCTCCCCATGTCCTCCAACGCGCGGCGCAAGGTCACGGCACAGCGCGCGGTACACTGGCTCTTCTCTGGCGCGCGGCCTCTTTCGACCAAAGCTGGGACTGCCAACGCCCAGGCAACATCCCCCGTTCAGGATTTTTGATGCGACGCGCCCGGTCTCGTTCTGACGGCTCGGAAACAACGCAATGCGCCCAGCCTCGAACCGACGGCTCAAAGACCAGGCAACGCGCTCGGATCGCAGACGCCCTGAACGCGCCAGTCGCAGTCGCCGCAAATCCGCTCAAAGCGCGCCACGTCAAAGCGCTCAAACATGGCGTCCATGAGCTCACGCGCCACGTATTCCCCGCCCAGTCTCAGCCCGTATTCGGCGAGCGTCCTCTCATCGAAGCGCGCCACGCGCCCGGCAAAGGCGCAGCGGTCAAGGTCGAGCCGCCAATGCGGACAAACCTCGCAGATCGCGTCGCGGCCCCCTGTCAAAACGACGCGGCAATCGCTCTGGCGCACCTGCCTTGCGACCTCGTCCATGCGGGCGACAAAGGCCTCGCTGTAGCCCTTGCCCACATAAAAAAAGAGGCAGGTCAGATGGTGCGGGCGCAGCGCCACGCGCCCCGGTTCAAACAATCGCCTCGAATGCATTCCGGCTCCTCTCGAATCGAACGAACGGCCAGGCGAGGCGACGCTCCCCCGGCGCGAACGAACGCCTCCATGCAACGCAATTCGCCTCGACGCACACAAACGCCTCGACGCGCCGCGCCCAGTCTCGAACAGGCGCTTCAGAGCCCATCGCGTTCGCCCTGGCTTGACCACGCGCCGCTCAGAAGGCATCGCGCCGCGCGCTTTTTCCGCCTCGGCCACAGGCCTGGTCGACGGCGGCGTCCCACTCTCCACGCCACCTTCACGCCCGCCCGAAAGGAGCGCTCCCATGCAGAAGATCGTCGAATGCGTCCCCAACTTCAGCGAAGGCCGCCGCCCCGAGGTCATCGACCGCATCGTCGAGGCCATCACCGCCGTCCCCGGCGTCTGGCTGCTCGATCGCGAGGCCGACGCCAACCACAACCGCGCCGTCATCACCTTTGCCTGCGCGCCTGAACTGGTCGTCGAGGCGGCGCTTGGCGGCGCGAGGGTGGCCAAAGAGCTCATCGACCTCAACCACCACCAGGGCGAACACCCGCGCATGGGCGCGATGGATGTCTGCCCGATCATCCCGATCGAGGGCGTCTCGGTCGACGAGTGCGTGGCCCTGGCCAAAGAGCTCGCCCGCCGCATGGCGGAGGAAATCGGCGTGCCGACCTATCTCTACGAATTGGCGGCGACGCGGCCCGAACGAAGCGACCTCGCCGCCGTGCGCAAGGGACAATTCGAAGGGCTGCGCGAAGAGGTGAAGACAAACCCGGCGCGCGCGCCTGACTTTGGCGGACCAGAACTCCACCCGACCGCCGGCGCCACAGCCGTTGGCGTGCGCGTGCCGCTCGTGGTCTACAACATCAACCTCTCGACCGCCGACGTGGCCATCGCCAAGAAGATCGCCAAGGCCATCCGCGGGCGCGACGGCGGCTTCAAGTTCGTCAAGGCCATGGGGTTTTTCATCGAGGAGAAGGGCTGCGCGCAGGTCTCGATGAACCTCACCAACTGCGACGGGACCGGGATTCACCGCGCCTTCGAGTTCGTCAAACGCGAGGCAGAGCGTTACGGCGTCGGCGTCAAAGAGAGCGAGATCGTCGGGCTCGTGCCTCAAAAGGCGCTCTTCGACGTGGCCGCCTGGCATCTGCAGCTCGACAGCTTTGACAGCGCCCAGGTGCTGGAGCGCCGCGTCGCCGAGGCTGCCCGGGAGGCGGAGAAGAAGCCCGCGCCGCACCGCTGCTTTGTCGACAAAGTCGCAGACCCCACGCCCACGCCCGGTGGCGGCAGCGTGGCGGCCAAGTCGGGCGCGCTGGGGTGCGCGCTGTGCGAGATGGTCGCTGGCCTGACCGAGCAGAAGAAAGGCTTTGAATCGGTGCGCGAACAGATGGCCCTGGCCCGCGAAAAGCTCGCCGCGCTCAGAGGTGAACTGCAGTCACTCGTGCGGCGCGACGCGGCCTCGTTCGACGGCGTGATGGCCGCTTTCAAGCTGCCCAAGGGAACCGACGCCGAAAAACAGGCGCGCAAGGCGGCGATTGAGGAGGCGACCAAGGCGGCCGCCGAAGTGCCACTCGTCACCATGGCCAGGGCTGTCGAGGCGCTGAAGCTCGCCGTTCCGATCGCCGAGAAGGGCAATCCCAACTCGCTGACCGATGTCGGCGTGGGCGCATTCCAGCTGGGCGCCGCCATGCGCGGGGCGCGGCTCAACGTCGAGATCAACCTCGGCTCGATCAGCGACGCGGCGTGGGTCGCCGCCAGGCGGGAAGAGATCGCGCGGCTCTCCGAACAGGGCGAAAACGCCGAAAAAGCCATCCTGGCGCGCGTCCAACAGGCCATGGGGTGAGCCGATGCTCTATTCACTCGCCATCGGACTCATCGTCCTTTTGGGGATGCCGTTCTGGCTGTTCAGCAAAAAGACGCGGCCCGGATTTTTCGCGCGCTTCGGCATCTATCGCGGCCGCGCCTTTCCCGAGGGCGGTCCGCGCATCTGGCTGCACGGCGCCTCGGCGGGCGATTTGCTCTCGCTGGCACCGATGGTGGCGCATCTGCGCGAGCGTTTCCCCAAGGGCGTGATCATCGTCTCGGCGATCACCAATTCGGGCCAGGAAATCGCGGCCACGCGCATGAAGGGCATCGACGCCTTCACCTTCCTGCCCTGGGATCTGCCCTCGGCCACGCGGCGCGCCGTCGACGCCATCCGCCCCGACCTTTTGGTGCTCGAATACACGGAGATCTGGCCCAACCTGATCCGCGCGGCCAAAGCCCACGGCGCGAGGATCGCCATCACCAACGGCCGCTTCGCCCCCCAGCGCCTGACGCAATACCGACGCCTGTTCAAACTCGCGGGCCAGCCGCTCGACGACATCGATCTCTTTCTGATGCGCGAGGAGGAAGAGGCCGAACGGGCGCGTCTTTTGGGCGCGGCGCCTGAGCGCGTCATCGTCACCGGCAACACCAAGTTCGACGCCCTCCTGGCGACACCGACGAGTGACGCGGCCGACGACGCGGCCCTGCTCCAGGCGCTCGATTTCCCCGAGTCGGCGCCGATCTTCATCGCCGGTTCGACCCACGAGGGCGAAGAGGCCCGGATCATCGAGGTCTACAAGGCGCTTTTGACGAACCACCCGGACCTGAGGCTGGCCATCGCGCCGCGCTACACCGACCGCGCCGCCAGGATCGCCGCCATCGCCGAGGCCATGGGATTCAAGGCCCGCCTGCGCAGCGCCCCCGTCGACCCCGCGTCGAAGCGTGAATCGCGCGTGGCCGTGCTCGACACCATCGGCGAGCTCACGCGCGCCTACCGCCTGGGCAAGGTCGTGTTCGTCGGCGGCTCGTTCACGAAGCGCGGCGGCCAGAATATCCTCGAACCGGCGGCACAGGGGCGTCCCGTGCTCTTCGGCCCCAACATGGACAACTTCAAGGACAGCGTGCGCCTGCTCGTGGGGCGCGGCGGCATCCAGGTGCGCGACGAGGAACACCTCCTGCGCGTCGCCGACGAACTCCTCTCCAAGGAAGAGGAACGCGCGGCGCTGGGGCTTCTGGCGCGCAAGACGGTCTCGTCGATTCGCGGCGCCTCGGCGCGCAACGTCGCGCAGATGGCCTGGGCGCTCGAAAACGACGGTCCCATGGCCGAGGCGACCACACGCGTCCCGACCAGGGCCCGGGCGAACGCTGGCGAATCGGCTGCGACCGCGCCCGCTGCGGACGTGGAGGCGCCGTGAGTCAACCGGACAAAATCCTCCTCATCCGACTCTCGGCACTGGGCGATGTGCTCCTGGCGACCCCGGCCGCGCGACTTGTCGCCGAGCGATTTCCCAACGCCCGCATCGACTGGCTCGTCGAGGCGCCCTACGCGCCGCTCCTCACGGGCAACCCGCACGTGCGCCCCATCGCCTACGACAAGCGCGGACGCGATCGCGGCCTGAATGGATGGCGACAGCTGCGCGCGCGCCTCAAGAGCGAACGCTACGACCTCGTCATCGACCTGCAGAACAAGCCCAAGACAGCGCTTTTGCGCGGCGTCGCCCCCAAGGCGCTCGTCTTCAAAAAACGCACCCTGCTCCAGAGCCTCGGCGCGCTCTTTGGCCAGGACCCGCCACTCGCCCGCGCCCACGCCACCCGACTCTTTGGCGAAGCGCTCGCGCCACTCGACATCGACCTCGGCCCTCAGGACGACGAACGCCGCCTCGTGCCCGAACTGAACCTCACCGAGGCGATGAAGGCCGAGGCCGAAAGCCTCTTTGGCGACAGCGCCCGCCCGATCGTGGGCCTCTCGCCAGGAACGCGCTGGCCGACCAAGTGTTGGCCCGTGGACAAATTCGCCTCGCTCGCCGTCGACCTCAGCGCCCGCGGCTTCGAGCTCCTGCTCATCGGCGGACCGGACGAAACGCGTGATTTTTCGACCATCCGCGCGGCGCTTCCCCCTGGCGTCACCTGTCGCGACACGGCCCGTCTGTCAGTCGCGGGTCTGTGCGGCGCCATTCATCATTGCGCGCTCGTCATCTCCGGCGACTCCGGACCGGCCCACATCGCCGCCGCGCTCAAGACGCCCTCGCTGACCCTCTTTGGCCCGACCAGCCCCGAACGCTGGGCCCCGCGCGGCCCCAACGCCGAACACCTGAGCCTAAACCTCGCCTGCAGCCCCTGCTCCAACCACGGCGCCCTGCGCTGTCCCCTCGGCACCCACGCCTGCCTGCGGGAACTCGCCGTCGACACCGTCCTCCAGCGCGCCCTGGCCATGCTGACGCGCGAAAGCTGACCCCAAACCAGACGCGACGCGACCGCGACCCACATGCCCGCCCGTAACAACCACGCCCTCCTCGTCGCCTACGACGGCCGCCCCTTCCTCGGCTACCAACCCCAGGGCCCCGCGCTCGCGACCGTGGGCGGCGTTCTCCTCTCAGCCCTGCGCTGTCTCGGCATCCAGGCCACGCCCTTTGGCGCCTCGCGCACCGACGCCCGCGTCCAGGCCTTTGGCCAAGTCGCCTCGTTCCAGACGCGCCTCGACCTCGACCCGACCAGCCTCCTGACGCGCCTCAACGACACCCTGCCCTCCTCTGTCCGCGTCCTCGCCGCGGCGCGCGCCCACCCCTCCTTCCACGCGCACTGGTCCGCCACGGGCAAGGTCTACCGCTACCGCCTAGCGCCAGAGCCCACCTCCCCGAGCGACAGCGACGGCCTCGACTTCGCGCGCCTGAACTTCGCGCTGAGACTGCTCGCCAGCCGAGACGACCTCGCCGCCTTCTCCGCCTCGCGCGAACGCGACAAACACAAGGTCCGCACCCTCGACAGCGCCCGACTGCTCGAAGCCTCTCCCGCGACCGGCGCCCTCCTCGAATTCAGCGGCGCGGGCTTTGGCCGCTACCAAATCCGCCACCTCGTCGCCGCCGCCCTCGCCATGGCCCGCAGGCAAATCACCCCAGACGAACTGTGCGCCATGTCGCGCGGCGAACAGCGCCATCCGCCCAAAGCGCCCGCCGAAGGCCTCTGCCTCTGGCAGGTGCGCTACCCCTTGGAACGCGACCCCTTTGCCCGCCTCGTCCCCCACTGGCACCTCGCGCCCGACTGCCTCGACAGCTTCAAAACCAGGGACGAGCGCGCGCGCGGCTGACTCGCCCCCCCAAAGCTCCCCTCCCCCCGCTGGCGCGCGACCAAGAAACGCCAACCTCACGCACGCAAATCAAGGCGCCCCGCCCGGGCCAGTGACCGGGCACAAAAAAAGCCGGCCCGGCGTCTAACCGTTCCGGCTCCTTCTGGCGGGCATAGCGAGATTCGAACTTGCGGCCTTTGGCTTCGGAGGCCAACGCTCTATCCAGCTGAGCTATATGCCCGAAAAACGGCGGGGCCCCTACTCGATGCCCTGAAGCATGTCAAGAGGGGATTAAATGTGCTTCAGCGCACGGCATTTCAAAGGCCGCTTCAGCGCTCCGCATTTATAAAAAGACGCGCTTCCACTGGGACGCACGCCCCAAAAAACGCTTGAGCGCTCGGCAAATTCGATTCTTCGTGCTTTAGCGCACAGCATTTTTGTTTTTATTCTTCCTTGAACTCCAATAAGCTCAATTTAATTTATTGATTTAATTTTGATTGGAGCTTCGCTTCACCGCTCGGAAAGCGCGGACCGTGAGTGCGTCCGGCCGCACTCATCTGCCCTCCATTCACGAGGGGGAAAAACCAATGGTTGTTTCCCCCTCGTGGCTCCCCTTTTTCCTTGTGCAACCGTCGGTCCTCGCTCCCACCAAAGGTGGGGCCGGC
>JAFVYB010000114.1 GCA_017500825.1 Myxococcaceae bacterium
CCGCCCCGCCCCTCCCTCCAGCACCTCCGCCCCGTCAAAATACACGTTGGCCAAATTAAAATCAGCCAATCATTTGGGGGAGCCCGTTTGGGGGAGAAAGCGCGTTTTTGAATAAATTAAATCGAGCGAATTCAGATTCAAATCGAAATAAAAGAAAAAAAATCAAATCTACCGTGCGCTCAAGCGCTTTTAATCTGCTCCGCGCTCAAGCGCTTTTAATCTGCTCCGCGCTGAAGCGGCTTTTGAATTGCCGTGCGCTTCAAGCACAAAAAAAACGCGTCTCCAGAAATAATCTGGAAACGCGTTTTAAAAAATCAAAAATAAAACTTTAAAATCAAAATATCATTTTCGCGGAGCGTCTTCTTCGATGACCGGATCGGTCCATTCGCCGGTGGTCAGGTATTCGTCGATGGAACGCGCGGCGGCGCGGCCGGCTCCCATGGCGAGGATGACGGTGGCGGCGCCGAGGACAATGTCGCCGCCTGCCCAGACGCCTTTCATGGTCGTCTTGCCGGTGCCCTTTTCGGCGAGGATGTTGCCGCGGCGCTTGGTCTTGATCGCGGGCGTGGTCTTGGGGACGAGCGGGTTGGGGCCGTTGCCGATGGCGACGACGACTGTGTCGACCGGGACATCGACGATCTCGCCGGTGGGACTGGGGCTGCGGCGGCCGCTGGCGTCGGGTTCGCCGAGGGCCATCTTTTCGAGCTTGGCCAGGCAGACGCGACCGGTCTCGTCGCCCTCGTAGGCGACGGGGTTGTGCAGGAGCATGAACTCGATGCCCTCTTCCTCTGCGTGGTGGACCTCTTCGGCGCGGGCGGGCATCTCGGCGCGGGCGCGGCGATAGACGAGGTAGACGTGCTCGGCGCCGAGGCGTTTGGCGGTGCGCGCGGCGTCCATGGCCACGTTGCCGCCGCCGACCACGGCCACGCTGCGGCTTTTGGCGATGGGGGTGTCGGCCTGGGGGAACTGGTAGGCGCGCATGAGGTTGACGCGCGTCAGGTATTCGTTGGCCGAGTAGACGCCGTTGAGGTTCTCGCCGCTCAGGCCCATGAAGGTCGGCAGGCCCGCGCCAGTGGCGACGAAGAGGGCGTCGTGGGAGGCGAGGAGCTCGTCGACGGTGATGGTCTGGCCGATGACGACGCTGGTGTGGATGCGCACGCCCGCTTTTTCGAGCTCTTTGACCTCGGCGTCGACGATGGCCTTGGGCAGGCGGAATTCGGGGATGCCGTAGACGAGCACGCCGCCGGGACGGTGCAGCGCCTCGTAGATGTCGACCTCGTGGCCCATGCGCGCGAGGTCGGCGGCTGCTGTGAGACCCGCGGGACCGGCGCCGACGATGGCGACTTTTTTGCCGGTTTTCTTTTCGGGGCGGATGGGCTCGGCCACGCCTTGGGCGCGTTCCCAGTCGGCGAGGAAACGCTCGACGCGACCGATGGCCACGCTCTGACCTTTTTTGCCCAGGGTGCAGAATTTCTCGCACTGCGTTTCCTGAGGGCAGACGCGGCCGCTGATGGCGGGCAGGACGTTGTCGCCTTTGATGATGCGGATGGCGGCCCCGAAATCGCCCTCGGCGACCTTGGCCATGAAGTCGGGGATGCGGACCATCACCGGGCAGCCAGAGCGGCAGGGCTGGGTCTTGCACTGAAGGCAGCGCAGCGCCTCCATGCGGGCAGCGAGCGGCGTGAGGCCGTAATTGACCTCGTCGAAATTGGTGGCGCGGACCTTGGGGTCCTGCTCGGGCATGCTCTGGCGAGGGATGGCCATGCGCTGTTTGGGGGTGAGCGCGGGGGCGCCGTGCTCGGGGAGATCGATCGCGGGATTCTGGGTGTCAGTGGTGCTCATGAAGGCTCCAAAAGACGCGGTCCGGCGGCGGGAGAGACGTTTTGGGACGCACGTCTAAAAAAGGTCGAAAATTGAGCGGAACTCACGCGGTTCAGGGCTTCTGGGCCTCGTCGGACAGGCGCAGCAGGCGGCAGGATTTGGGATCGCGCGCGTGGGCCTCGCGAAACGCCTCGTAACTCTGGCGCTCGCCCTCGGCGTAGAAGCGCTGGCGGCGCATGAGCTCGTCGAAATCGACTTCGTGGCCGTCGAACTCGGGGCCCTCGACGCAGACAAAGCGCGTCTTGCCGCCGACCGTGGCGCGACAGCCGCCGCACATGCCGGTGCCGTCGATCATCACGGCGTTGAGGCTGACGAGCGTGGGGATGGCGAGCTCGCGCGTGAGGTTGGAGACAGCGCGCATCATCACCATTGGGCCGATCGCCACGACGAGGTCGATCTTGCCCTTCTCCGCCTCGGCCTTGAGCGCGTCGGTGACAAAGCCCTTTTGGCCGTAGCTGCCGTCGTCAGTGACGATGACGAGGCGATCGCTGGCGGCGCGCATCTCTTCCTCCATGATCAGGAGGTCTTTGTTGCGGGCGCCGATGATGGCCACGACCTCGTTGCCGGCGGCCTTCATGCCCTGGGCGATGGGATGGACCGGCGCCACGCCAATGCCGCCGCCGACCACGGCCACGCGGCCGACTTTTTCGATGTGGGTCGGGTTGCCGAGCGGGCCGACGAGATCGGCGACCTTCATGCCTGGCTCAAGCGCGCAGGCCATTTCGGCGGTGGTGCGGCCGACTTCCTGGACGACGAGGGTGATGGTTCCGGCCTCGCTGTCGGCGTCGGCGATGGTCAGGGGGACGCGCTCGCCTCCCTCGCCCAGGCGGACGATGACGAACTGTCCGGGGCGGCGGCGGCGGGCGATGTCCGGCGCGCGGAAGAGGTAGCGGTGGACCTTGGGGGCGATCTCCTGCTTGTCGAGCAAGAGGCCGGTGGGCTGCTGGGGCGTGGTGGGGTTCATGGCGTGCGACCATCTCCTGCGGTGGGGGGTGAAAGCGGCGTGTCCGGCCTGTGGGAGCCGGGCGGGGGTGAAAAAAGGGCGGGGGCCTCTAACAGCGCAGGAGCGGGGCGTCACTTGAAAAGCCGCTGTTTTCATTCGGGAGAGCGGCGTTTTGGCAGCTCGTCCAGGCGCGTTTTCCACAGTGCCGATCCCCCCCTTTTCGGGGATTGACAGCCACAGTGCGCGTGACTAGCAGGCGCGCCCCTTTTTCCCCGGATGCGCAGGCGTCTCCTCTCCCCCACGGACGCGGCCCAATAGACGCGGAACGACGCGCTGCGGCGGACGGGCAGCGACGCCTTTGAGAGGCGCCATCTGTTCCGGCGAGAGCAGATCGACAGGGCGAAACGCCCGGCGCACGCCACCCAAAGCCCACTCCAAGAAAGACACGCCATGCCCAGCCAGCCCACCAAAGAGCTTGAGAGCTTCCCCAACCCGAGCCCGGACCGCGATTACGTCATCACCATGGACTGCCCGGAGTTCACCTGCCTGTGCCCCATGACTGGCCAGCCAGACTTCGCGCGCTTCACCATCGAATACGTGCCGGACGCGCTGTGCGTGGAGCTCAAGAGCCTCAAGCTCTACCTGTGGTCGTTCCGCAACGAGGGCGCCTTCCACGAGGCGGTCACCAACCGCATCTGCGACGACCTCTTCGATTTGCTCGCGCCGCGCCGGGTCACGGTCAAAGGCGACTTCGCTGTTCGCGGCGGCATCGGCACGGTCGTCACTGTCACGCGCGAGAAAAATTAAACCGCGCTGTTTGCCGATCCGTCCCCGCCCCTGCCCTGCGGCTTCACCTGGCGGCATTGGGGGCGCCGGTAAGGTCGGTCAGCGCGCCACACATCCGCTCTTCGCGCGCTCTCGGTCCGCCGCCTTGCGACTCACCTCGCCGTCTTGACGAGGCCGGGGCATTGGGTTGGGCGATTCGAAGCTGACGGGCAGCCACCTGGCGACTCACTCGGCCGCCGCGTCGAGGCAGGGATAGAAGTGAATGCCCTGTCCCGGCGCCTGATCCGGATCTTCGGAAACGGTCCACAGGCTTTTGCCGTCAGCGCCATAGGTGATGGCCTCGCCCTGTGGCTCGCTCAGCGGTCCCCAGGCCACGACTTCTGGCGTCACGCCCGGGATCTCGCGCGCCCAGTCGTCGCTCTCGAAGCGATACTCGAAGCTGCCGATGTAGCTGCGCATGACAAAGCGGCGGCGGCTCGGGTGCAGGTCAGCGCCGGTCATCATCTTTCCGAGCGTGGGCGTGATGATGAATTCCTGCGCGGCGAGCGCGCCGATCTCTTCGAGCGCGACAAAATCCCCGTCAGCAAAGGGCCCGCGCGCCTCGAACAACCGCGCCATGTCCGCGTCGACCTTTTCCAAAAAGTAGAAGGCCGAACCGTCCGGCTCGACCGCGAAGGCCTCGGCGTCGACGTTGTCGCCCGGATAGGCAAAGGCGAAGCGCCAGGCCTTGGAGGCGGTCCACGATTCGGGCGCTGAGACTGCCGTGCCACTGTCATTGGCCGCGCTGTCCCCGGTCGCACCAGCGTTGGAGAGCAGCGGTTCGGGCAGGACGACGACGGAGAGGTCAGTGCGCGTCTTGAGGTTGTTGCCCGAGTCGGCGAGCCACAGGCAGCTGGATTCCTGGGCCGCGTCCGTGTCCGGGTCGGCGCTGTCCGCGGCGTTCGCCTCCCCGCCTTCGTCATTTGGGCAGCGCGCGATCGCCATGCCTTCCAAGTTGGACGCCGTGACGCCCTCCGGAGCGATCAGGACGCCGCGCGTGACACCTGTGGAGGCCTCCACCGCGTAGACCGTGACCAGGCCCGCGTAGTCGTTGTGGATCCAGAGGATGCCCGAGTTGAGGCGCGAGGCCGCGATGCCCGAGACGCCCGTCAACCGCTCGTCCTGGAGCTTGGCCGTCTCGGTCGGCTCGGCGCTGTAGGTCTCGCAGAGGCCATCGCCCGCGACCGCCGATCCTGCGTCGTCATCCGCGCCCGCGTCCAAGCCGTCTTGCGGCGCTTCGGCGTCCGGCGCGTCGTCCGCGTCATCGTCACCGGCGTCTGGCGCCTCGTCCGGGGCCGTGCCCGCGTCTGCGTCGGGGTCCTCAACAGCATCCGCGTCCACGTCTGACGCATCGACCGCCGCGTCCGCGACAGGTGACAGCCAGGCCGCGTCGGCATCCTCGGCCAGAGAACCGCCACGCGACGACTCGTCCGAGGCGCAGGCCACCGCGACAACAAGAAAAATCAGGGCGAACGGCGAGCAAATCCGCGCGGTCAGGAAAGGTGTCATGGCGTCTCTCCCCGTCGGTGGAGGTCTGGCTCGGGCGTCGAACAAGTCGAATCCGCCACGCGCCGCGCCGCGCCGACAAAGCCGCGGTCGATGTGAAGGATGAACGCGTAGACGTGCGCTCCAGGCTGGTTGAAGCGCGACTCGAAGAGCTCGACGAGGGCCGAACGCGTCCACTTGGACTCAAAGGGCAACACGACATCGAAGAGCACGTTGGAACGCGTCGGGCCGCGGACCACGCGGAAGTCGTGCAGCGTCACGTCCTCGCCGATCTCCTCGCGCAAAATGGCCTCGCTCTTCCCTCGCAGCGCCGTGGTCTCCGGATCGCTCACGTCGATTGGGTCCATGTGGATCACGAGCGAGATGTTCAGCTCCTCCAAAAAGTCGCGCTCGATGGTGTCCATCAGCTCGTGGCTGACGCTGAAGTCGGCGTCAGAGGCGATCTCGACGTGCAGCGTGGCGAAGCAGGCGGCCGGGCCGTAGTTGTGGATGACGAGGTCGTGAATGCCGAGGACGCCTTCATAGGAGAGGACCTTGGCGGCGACGCGCTCGACGAGCGAGGCGTCCGGGACCGTGCCGAGCAAAGGATCGACAGTCTCTTTGATGAGCCTGACGCTGGAGACGACGATGAAGGCCGAGACGCCCAGGCCCATGAAGCCGTCGATGGCAATCCCAGGCCAAATCGCGGCGGCGGCGACCGAGAGGAGGACGGCGGTGGTGGCGACGACATCGTTCAGACTGTCCTGGGCCGCGGCCTTGAGCGCCGAGGAGTCAATGTCGCGTCCGAAGTCGACATAGAGCCCGGCCTGCCAGAGCTTGACCGCGATGGAGAGCGCGAGCGCGGCAAAGACCCAGACAGAGGTCTCGATGGGCTCGGGCGCGAGGATCTTCTCGAAGGAGGAACGGGCCAGCTCCGCGCCGATGAGGAGGACGATGAAGGCGACCACAAACCCCGTGATGTATTCGTAACGGGCGTGGCCAAAGGGGTGCTCGGCGTCGGCGGGGCGGCTGGAAAGCTTGAAGCCGAAGACGGTGACGATCGACGAGCCCGCGTCAGAGAGGTTGTTGATGGCGTCGGCGACGATCGAGACGCTGCCGCTCATGAGACCCACCGCCATCTTGAGCGCGAAGAGCGCGAGGTTGGAGGCAATGCCCAGCGCGCCGGCGACAAGGCCGTAGCGACAGCGCTTCTCGGGAGACATCCCGTCGGTGGCGCGCGCGCCCTGGGATCCTCCCTCGCCATGCCCGTCAACGAGCCAACGCTTGATCAGGCGATACACGCCCGCCTCCTCCCGGTTCCGGCGCCCGGCAAAAATTCACACGCGCCCCTCGCCTCAGTGCGCCTCTGCCCAGTTCGCCGCCACGCCGACGCCAACGACGAGCGGCACCGCGAGCGAGGCCGCCCCCTCCATGGCGCGAACGACGATCGAGCGCACCTCGTCGAGCTCCTCGTCAGGCACTTCGAGCAACAGTTCGTCGTGGACCTGGAGAATGAGCCGCGACTTGAGACGGGCCGAGGCCAAACCGCGCGCGACATCGATCATGGCCCGCTTCATCAGATCTGCCGCTGTTCCCTGGATGGGCGTGTTGACGGCCACGCGCTCCGCCGCCTGCCGCGCGATGCGGTTGTTGCTGTTGATCTCGGACACGGGCCTCACCCGCCCCCACAGCGTGCGCACCACGCCATGCTGTCGCGCCTCCTCGATCGTCCGCTCAATCCAGGCGCGGACGCCGCTGTAGCGCTCGAAGTAACGGTCGATCATGGCCTGCGTCTCGGCCACGGGCAGATCGAGGCGCTGCGAAAGGCCGTAAGCCGACTGTCCATAGGCGATGCCGAAATTGATGGCCTTGGCCGCGCGGCGCATCTCGTCACTCACCAGATCGGGCGCCACGCCAAAGATCTCGCTGGCCGTGCGGCGGTGGATGTCTTCCTCACGCGCGAAGGCGTCGAGCAAAGACGCGTCCTCACTGAAGTGGGCGAGCACGCGCAGCTCGATCTGACTGTAGTCGGCGGAAAACAGGCGCATCGGCGGCTCGGCGACGAACGCGGCGCGCACCTGGCGTCCAAGGTCTGTGCGCACCGGGATGTTCTGCAGGTTCGGATCGGACGAGGACAGGCGCCCGGTCGCCGTCACTGTCTGGTGAAACGTGGTGTGGATGCGGCCATCGCGCTCGATCAGCGCGGGCAAAGCGTCGAGGTAGGTGCTCTTGAGCTTGCTCTGGCTGCGGTATTCGAGAACGAGCGCGGGCAATGGGTGCGACGGCGCCAGCTTTTCGAGGACTTCCTGATCGACCGAGGGCCCACGGCGGCCGCGGCGCTGCACGGGAAGCCCCAGCTTGTCGAAGAGAATGTGCGCCAGCTGCTGACTCGAATTGAGGTTGAACTGCTCGCCGGCGAGCGACACGGCACGGCGCTCCAACGCGTCGAGCGAGGCGGTGAGCGAGGCGCTCAGATGGCCCAGTGCCGCAGGTTCCAGCCTGACCCCGACGCGCTCCATGTCCGCGAGCACCTCGGCCAGCGGCAGCTCCAGGTCGCGGTAGAGCCCGCCCAGCCCCTCGGCTTCGAGCCTCGGCAGCATTTGGTCGAGCAGAGTCGAGATGGCGCTCAGCCAGGCGCCCGTCCACTCGGCAGCTTCAGCGATGGTCCTGGGCGAGTCCGCGTTCTTACGAAAGGTGGTCGCGTGGCGGACATCCGGCGGCAGGACGCGTTCCAGCCAGATCCGCGCCAACGTCTCGACTGAGCGATCCCGCCGCTCGATCTCCAACAGGTAGGCGCACAGTTCGAGGTCGTGCAGCGGCCCCTTCAGCGTCAGCCCCAGGCGCTTGAGCGCGAGATGGGCGTGCTTCAGCTGGAAGAGCCGCTTCTGAAGCGCCTCGTTCTCGAACAGCGCGCGCACCGCCTCGACGACCACTTTCTGCGCGAGCTGCCGCGGCGCCCCCAGGTAGCGATGTCCAACGGGCACATACCAGCGCCGACCATCCTCGCCGCCAAAGGCAAAGCCGAGCAGGTCGTCGCGCCTCGTGTCATGGCCGCTGAAGAGAACCTGAAAGCTCATCGATCCGCCCGCTGTCAGCGCGCGCACCATCTCGTCGAGCTGTGTCGCGTTGAGGACCACCTGAGGCAGCGCCTCTGCCTGTGGCGACTCCGGCGGCGGTTCCAGCGACAAGTCGGCGATGAGCTTCGTGAACTCCAGCGACTGAAACAGCGCCCGGACGCGATCGCGATCGAGCGGCAGACGGGCAAAGGCCGACTCGTCGAACTTGAGCGGCAAATCAGCCTGCAATTGAACGAGCCTGAGCGCGCGCCGCACCTGTTCCTGATGGAGGCGCAGCTGTTCAGCGATGCCTTTGGCGCCACGCAGCTTCAGCGCCGCGACCTCGTCGATGTGGTCGTAAATCTCCTCGACGCCGCCGAACGCTTGAATGATCTGCGCGGCCGACTTGGGCCCCACCTTGGGCACCCCCGGCACGTTGTCCGAGCTGTCGCCAATCAGCGCCAGATAGTCGGCGACGCGATGCGGGGGCACGCCAAACTTCTCCTCCACCTCGGCCACGCCAAAGCGCCGCTCCTTCATGGGATCGAAGAGGTCAACGCCCTTGCCGACCAGCTGCATCAGGTCCTTGTCGCCAGAGACGACGGTCACCTGAAACCCATCGGCCACGGCCTGGCGCGTGAGCGTCGCGATCACGTCATCCGCCTCGTAACCCGCATGGTCGACGACGGGCACGTTCAGCGCCTGGAGGATCTGGCAGACGACGGGGAATTGCGCCTTCAAATCATCGGGCGCGGGCGCGCGGTTGGCTTTGTAATTGGGATCAATTGATTGGCGAAACGCGCGCGAATCCCTGTCCATGGCCACGACAAAAAGGCTCTCGGGATTTTCGCGCATCACCTTGAGCATCATCAGGGTGAAACCATAGGCGGCGTTGACCGGCAGGCCGCCGCGCGTCGTCAGGCGCGGAATGGCGTAATAGGCGCGAAAGACATAGGCGCTGCCATCGATCAGCAATAAGCTCGGTTTAATTTTATTCATTCCATAAAAGAAAGGCCCACCAGGCAAAATGCCCGTGGGCCCCTCCCTCCTTCAAAAAAGATTACAGACAATTGTAATCGAGAAGCATTTCCTGCGCGCGCTTGTTCACGCCGCTCTTGGGAATCGTGATGTCAGCCGCGAGCTGCGCGCTTTCGCATCCCGGATCATTGCGCAGGAATTTAGAAGCCATTTGCTCCAGCCAGGCGACGCGTTCCAGGAGGTTTCTATTCTTGGAATCCAGCTGGTAGCCCTTGTAATAAACCTTGAAGGCGTCCGCGTAATGCTCCTTCTTCATCAGCTCCTCACCCTGGGTGTAATAGAGTTTGGCGAGCTGGGCCTTCATGTCGCGAACAAGAGCGCTTTCAATATCCTTGGGCATAAACGACTTCTCCGCCTCAAAGGCGTCCTTCCAATACTCTTCGGCGCGGGCCGGATCCGATCGCAAAATACCTTCCTGACCGCTGGTATACCGGCCATCAATGACTTCCAGCTTCAAAATCAAATCGTCGACATCCGAACTGAAATTCTTGGGATTCTTGGCCTTGGCGCGCTTGAGATCGTCGGCGATCTTTTTGGGGCGACCCGTGTTGTAATACTCAATCATCGCCTTGGCGACAGTGGCGTTGGAGAATTGACGCTGAATGACGCGCTCAATGTTCGAATCGTCAAAGACAACGCGTGATCCAAAGACGCGATAGGACTCGGGACAAACAAAATTATCGCTCGTCTTGAGGCGCTTGGCCGACGCCTTGAAATTCTTCACAACCGTCTTGTTTTCTTCTTCGACGTTGCAGGTCAATTCCATATGGCGCTTACACGCCTCATAGGCCTGTTTGTAATAGCCGGATTTGAATTCCGTCAGGCATTGCGTGCGCAACCGACCGGCATAGCGTTCCGTAGTTTCGCGGAAGACCTGTCGCGCCTGAGAGAATGCCATCGAATCAGGCTCAATCTGCAACAAAAGCTCAATGGCAGCGTCGTCCTGTGACGTCGAGGACTTGAGCTTGGCCTCTTCCAAAACTTCGGCGAATTTGATCTCGCGCTTGGCCAGGCGCTCCAGAGCACGCGCCTCCGTGAGCGTTGGGTCGAGCTCAAGCACCTTGGCGCACACCTGCGCGGCCTCTTTGAAATTCAGCTGCTCACCCTCTACATCCGCGAGCGCTTTGCAGCGACCAAGCAGGCGCATGGGATCGACGTTTTCATCCTCGCGATGGGCACCGGCCATGGGTTTGGCCGCTGGCGCCGTCTCGACATATTCGTCCTCCTCCTCAGCAAAGAGCGCGAGTCCCAGCATGCCAAAGACGACAATCGCGCCCAGGGCGAGCAAGACAAACTTGGCCTTGCTCTTGCCACCACCACCTGCATTGAGATCGCCAGGTCCCGTATAGAGAAAAACGTAATCACCGATGACAATCTCGTCGCCCGGACAAAGCTGCTGCTCAGTCACCGGCGAACCATTCACCTGCGTGCCACCGGCGCTGCCGAGATCATAGATATTAAAAAAGGATCCAACTTTATAAATTTCGGCGTGTTTACGCGCCACGGATTTGTCAGAAAGAATAATATCGGCAGGCGAGGAACGGCCAACAATCAAACGCGGTTTTACATTCAGATCAAATGTTTCGCCCTCGGCAGGACCAGAAATACATTTGAGTTTACCACGGGAGGTCGGCTTCATGGCCTTGGCGCGGACATTCTGCAGGCTCTGCGAACGCTCCCGCTGCGAAGATGCGCCTCTCCTCGACATCGCGCCGCCGCGCGAGGGAGCCTCCTCTCTTTCCTGAGAATCACGCCGTCGCAGTGCGCGACGATTTGAATCGCCACCCACCGGCGCTTCACGACGCGCGAGCGCTGCACTGCTGTTCCGGCGCACAGGACGACTGCGCTCAGGAGCAACTACCTGAACATTCGTCTTGCCGACCGTAATCCGGCTGGACGCGCTCACCGCCGTGGGCTGGGCAATATTGACGCCATCGACCTGCACGCCATTGGCGCTTCCGAGATCCTCGACAAACACCTGCCCGTCATCGCCGACAAAAAAGCGGCAATGTTTCCGCGAGACGCCCTGGTCGTTCAGAATGACGTCGTTGAGGTTCGTCCGCCCGACAGAGAGCTCGCTGCTCAATTCGACGGTCTGCTGCTCACCTTGTTCACTCGTAAAGGTCAGGGAATACGCCATCTCTTTTTCCACACTCGCTTTCGAAAAGGTGTTGCTCGGCATTGCCGCATTGTTGCTGGTTCGACGCGCAGGCGCTGCTGACTCAAAACAGCTCAATCGTCACAAAACGCCTCAACCAATCGCCGTCATTGACCTTCCACATATGGCCAAGCGCGCCACATAGGGAGCGAAGGGGCGCCGCGTCACAGAGTCACTCATTCCTCGCGGAAAATACTCATGTTTACAGGAACGCCGCGCCGCTGGAGCTCGTCGTAGAACTTGGGCACGAAACCAGTCGCCACAAAACGACCGCGCACCTTATTGTTCTCGTCAAAGCCCTCCTGCTTGAACATAAAAATCTCCTGCATCGTGACGACGTCGACTTCCATGCCTGTCAATTCAGAAATGTAGGTCAATCGGCGGCTGCCATCGCCAAAACGCGTTTGCTGGAACATCATATGAACGGCTGAAGCAATCTGCTCGCGAATAGCCTTCAGTGGCAAATCCATGCCCGCCATCATGACCATGGTCTCCATACGGGCCACCGCGTCGCGCGGCGTATTGGCATGCAGCGTTGTTAGCGAACCGTCGTGCCCTGTGTTCATCGCCTGGAGCATGTCGAGCGTTTCTCCCGAGCGGCATTCACCGACGACAATGCGGTCAGGGCGCATACGCAGGCAGTTTTTCACCAAATCACGAATGGTAATTTGTCCCTTGCCTTCGAGGTTTGGCGGACGCGATTCAAGCTGGACCCAGTGATCCTGCGCCAGTTGCAGCTCGGCGGCGTCCTCCACCGTCACAATGCGCTCATCCTCAGGGATGAAGTTGGAGACGATATTCAGCGTTGTCGTCTTTCCCGAGCCAGTGCCACCGGCAATGATGATATTGCGCCGCGAAAGGACGCACATCTCCATGAATTCAGCCATCTGCGGCGTCACGGTCTTAAATTTGATCAAATCCTGAATCTTCAACTTTTCTTTTTTGAATTTACGAATCGTAATGCTTGGCCCTTTGAGCGCCAACGGCGGAATAATTGCATTCACGCGGCTGCCGTCCTTGAGACGAGCGTCGACGAGCGGTGAAGATTCATCAATTCTGCGTCCAATAGGCGCCACAATGCGTTCGATAACGCCCAAAACGGCCTGATTAGACGAAAATGTTTTGGGCGAGAGGGACAGCTTGCCCTTCTTTTCCACATAAATCTGGGTGGCGTGGTTCACCATGATTTCGGAAATATCGTCGTCGGCCAAAAACGCCTCCAACGGCCCCAGGCCAAGCGCCTCATTGAGGACATCGGTGACCAGCTGATCGCGATCGACATCGTCCTCAATCTCTCCATCGACCTCCATCTGATCAATAATGTCGCAAATGGCCTTTTCCGTTTTGTCCCAAAGCTCCTCGTCGCCCAGCTTGTCGATATCGAGACGCCGTAAATCGAGGTAATCGATCAGGCGATCATGAATGTCTTTTTGGAGCTTATTGTATTTGACGAGAGCTGGATCGACCTTTTTACCCGAATCACGCGCCTGCATAATCTGGCGCTTGGGTTTACCGGCATCTCCGCCTTTGCCCCCGCGCATATCCCGAGACGCCTCCGGGCGATTGGCTAAGGGTGCCCGACGGGGCGAACGCTCAACCTCTTCCTCGGGCTCGTCGTCGTATTCCTCGTCATCATATTCTTCGTCATCATATTCTTCGTCGTCGTATTCCTCGTCATCATATTCTTCGTCATATACCTCTTCATCATCCAGGTCCTCATCCTCAATAATCGAGGCACTCAGGACATAATCTCCAATCATTATTTTGTCATTTGGCCGAAGAACCTGTGGCGCCGAAATGCGCTGTCCATTGACAAAAGTGCCGTTCGTCGAACGCATATCGACGACAACCAGCTTACCGCCTTTGTTGATAATCCGGCTATGATTCTTGCTGACATTTCCTTTTGCCAAAACAATATCGTTCCCCTGCACGCGACCGATATTGATCTCATCCCCGTCAAAATCTTCGGTATGGGCCGGACCGCCCTTTTCGGAAATGACAACAGAAATCATTTTGATGACCTTTCCAGAAGAAAACTGAACAAACAAAGAAGGAGCCCAGACCGCTTACGCCTTCCACGCAAGCCTGTCTGGACTCCACTCTCATCCATGTTTTGTCGCTCTCGGCGATCAGTCGAAGATGCTGTAGGCAACCTCGTCGCGCGCCTGCTTGTAACGCTGCTTCATGTCATCCAACAGGCGACGAATCCTCTCCGTGTCCGGATTGACGATGCGCGGCGTGACGAAGATCAAGAGCTCCTTCTTTGTCCCCTCGCTCGAACGGTTTTTGAAGAGCTCGCCCAAGATGGGGATATGGCCGAGCAACGGCGTCTTAGTGACACCCTTCTGCTCGTTGTGATGGAAGATGCCGCCCAGGACGATCGTCTCGCCATGGCGCACGGTGACAGTCGTGGAGACCTTGCGATTGATGGTGCCGGGCATGCCGTCCACGCTGACCGACATATCCATCTCGGAAGCTTCGGCCTTGATCTCCGTGCGGATATTGCCGTGACGATCGGCGGTCGGCGTCACTTCGAGGCTAATGCCATAGGGCTTGAACTCGACGGTGGCGGCATTAGCGGAAACGATCTGAACAGGGAATTCACCGCCCGAATTGAAGGTCGCCGTCTTACCGGAAGCGCAGACGAGCTTGGGCTGGGCCAGCATACGGCCATAGCCGTCGCTGAACTGGAACTGGAAGGCAAAGCCCGTCTCTGCGTCCCCAGAGAAGGAGACATTGCCGTCCGCCGGATAGGAGCCAGGCAGGAACTGCTTGGAAATGGAGAGTGATCCGCTGAGCGAGCCGGTGATGTCGAGCGGCCAATTGATGCCAATGACATCCGAATTGCTGCGACGGATTTCCACGAACTGGACTTCCGTGAGAATCATGCGCGCGATGCCGACGACCACGAGGTTTTCAACCTCTGACTCGCCGATGGCCTTGGTGATCTTCAGCGCCTTCTCCACATCCTCTTCGGATTCAGCCGAGCCTTCGAGGAAAATCTGAGTGCCGACGACTGTGGCCTGAACATTCTTGAGGCCTGCCCGCTGCAGCGCAGCATTCAGGTTGTTGGCGACAAGCTTTTTGGCGTTCGGAGCGTATTTCACGAAGCTCTGCACATTACCTGAATAAATTTTGCAGATTTCATCCACGCGCTCGTAGTCGTCGGTCGTGTAGGCATAACCATCCAAATAGATGCGATCGCCAACCATGCGCACGGTAATGCCTTCGCGATCGCCGAGGAGCCGTTTAATCTCCTCAATCAACTCATTGGGGTCTTTCTTGCGCACATTGACCATGAAGTTCAGGCGCGAACCATTCGACTTCCAAAGGAGCAGGGTCGTCCGGCCCTCGGTCTTGCCGACGATGAGGACCTGACTCGTTCCCAACACCTTGACGTCCGCGATCCCGGAATCACCGATGGCGATTCGGGCAATCCCCGGAACGTTGATAACCTTCTGCGTTCCCACACCAATCGCAACGGATTGCTCTTCCTGTGCGTAGGCTGTCCCTAACAACACAAAAACAAACGCAAAAATCATTGCGAAACGTATTTTGTTTGCCATCGACTTTTCCTCTTCTGCATTGGATTTATCGGGTGAAACAACTCAAACCTGCCAACAACTCGACTTCAGACTTCTCCGGACTTCAAAAACATCGCCTGTGGCTTTAGAGCATCGACGCTGCGGCTGCCTGTTGATGCATCTGCCACCAAATCCCCCAGACGCTGCCCAACGCGATGGCAAAACCATAGGGAATTTTGGGAGTGCGATAGGTAATCTCCCGCGATGCCACGGGACGCATCTTCTGGACGGCTTTTTGTCCCATGCATTTAAAGGCATAAAAAAACTCACCACGCCAAAGAAGAACAACAATAGCGTGAACACCGCCGACAATCCCCGTCCCCACAAAACAAAAAATAATGGAGGGCAAACCAACACCCGCGCCGACAGCGGCCATCAATTTGACATCGCCATCACCCATACCGCCCTTGCAGGCCATAAACCAAAAGACGAGGGCACCCACCACCATCCCCAAAAGACCGCTGAACAGCCCTACGTCGGAGAATGCCGTGCCCCAGCCGCCAAATATCAGACGAAGTAACAGACTAATGGCTATCGTCGGAAAGGTGACGATATTTTTGATTTTTCTCGAATGAAAGTCCGTCACCACTGAAATAATCAGGGCGAGCGCCACAATTGAATACAAGATATTGATCAACTGTTGGGCGTTCATCTGTCGAGACTCTCGTTGGAAAAGGGAGGGGGGGGGGGGGCAGAGGGCGGCGCTACAGAGCAAACTACAGAAGCTCTGTCAATATCGACTTACGCCTCTGCCAGAGCGTGTTTTTGAGAGGGAAAATCGCCCGGTAATGGCGAAAGGCACGCTTCTCAGCGTTCCACGTCGATCTGAAGTTCACGCGCGCGCTGTCTCACCTGGTAGCCGGCGGCTCTGTCGAGGTGCAGCTCCAACCGAACGTCGCCGTCGCGCTCGCCTGGCACCACCCGCTGGAGCGCTGTCCCAAAATAGCTCGTCTCCAGAGGATGACGGTTGTTGGCGCTGCCAAGCCGCGTCTTGTGGAGGGTGATGGTCACGACGCCAGGCGAGGTCTCACCCGCCGTATAGATGGCCTCCTGGGTGAGTCGGACAGTGACGCGGGCTGCCTCGGGCAAAAGCTTGAAACCGATGCGCTCGACAGTGGCGCGGGTGGGCGTCGGGTCTGATGGTGGCGCATCGAGCGAACGCGGGCGCGCGGTTGTCGATGGAACACGCCGGGCCAGGCCTGTCTCGCCGCGAACAGAGGTCGCCTCTATCCTGTTCGGCATCCCCTCCCCTGCCCCCTCTCCTGCTGTCGCGGTCTTCGCCGCACGTTGCCGCGCCAGAGGATCGACCGACAACAAAGCGCCGCGCGATGACGGCCGGATGGCGATGTCCGCTCCCCTCACCTCCAGATCGACCTCGTGCTCAGCTTCGAACGAGATGGAGGCACGGACGATGGAGGTCTTTCCCGCTCCATGCGCCGTCAGCGTCACCTGGCGCACCGGTCCTCTCTCAAAGCGCGTCTGGCGTTCCGCTGCCCCGATGACCGCGCCTTCGAAGTCCAGCAAGAGCCGCGGCGGGTTTTGCAACTCAATGGTCGAGAAGTTGGGCGGCGCGCTCCCCTGGATGGTGATCGCGAAGCGTTGCGGCGACTCCTGAACGACCTCGACGCGCTCGATGTGGTTGAGGCGTGGCGCGCTCCAGGCTGTGGCGGCGAAAAAGGCCCAGATGGCGAGCGACAGACGCCAAATCGCGAACAGATGGCCGCGCCTCCCCTTTGTCCTCACCGCTGACTCCTCACCACGCGACAGCGCGCATCGCTGTCCTGATCCTTAAAAAATAAAATTCGGCGCAGGCGATTCACATCCCGGCACAGCCGCGCGCCACCAACTCGCCCCACAAAGCGATCCGAAACTGTTCGGGCCCTGCCCCGTGAGCGCGGGCGCCTCTTGCCCAGTGACGGCGCGACTTTCAAGCCATCCCACGCGGCCCATGGCTCTCAAGCACAGCGCCGACGAGATAGAGCGAACCGGCGGCGAGCGCCCAGCCATCCGGCCCATCGAAAAGCGCCTCCCGCCTTGCCGCTTCGAGGGCCGCGCCGACCGTCTCATGACAGGTGAAGTCGACGCCCAGCTGGCGCGCGAGAGCAGCCAAATCACCGAGGCGCATGGCACGCGGGTTGTCGAGCGCCACGAGGTGAACCGACGCGGCCTCGGCCAGGATCACCCGCGCCACAGACGCGACATCCTTGTCGGCCAGCGCGCTGAAGACGATCCGCGGCCTTGGTCCACGCGCTCGCGCCCGGCACATCGCGGCCAGGACACGCGCGCCATCCGGGTTGTGCGCGCCATCGACAATCGTCAGTGGACGCCTGTCGACGATCTGAAAGCGCCCGGGCCACTTCACCCGCTCAAGCCCATCCGCCACATGCCGCGCCTCGATCCTGGAGGAGAGTGAGAGGGCGGCGGCGATCGCCACTTCGGCGTTGTCCAGCTGGTGTTCGCCCGCGAGCGCGAGCTTGAGCGGTCCAATGCGCGGCGGCGCGGTCCGAGGCCCCTCAGAGCGCTGATTTTCGTCGCGCCCCGCCAGAATGCGCTGCTCAAAAAAGACCGGCGTCTCCCCATCCGACGCCCGCGCCCCGCCCACATCGCCGCGCGGCAAATTTTCCACCTGTCCAGGCGCCGTCTCAAGGAGCCCCCCCCCCTCCGGCGCCAACGCGAAGTCGCGGCCGGCAAAACTGCACGCGCACCTCTGTTCAGACGCTGTCCGCGCGATGACCTCAAGCGCCTCGGGCATCTGCCGCGCGATAAAGGCCCGCGTTCCCGGTCGCAGGATGGCCGCCTTCTCCGCCGCGATGGCCGCCAGCGTCGGCCCCAGTGTCGCCGTGTGATCGAGTCCGACGCGCGTGATGATCGCGACTTCCGGAACGACCGCGCTCGTCGCGTCGAGCCGCCCGCCAAGTCCGACCTCCAGCACGGCGATCTCCACCCCCCCGCGCGCGAAATGATCGATGGCCAGCGCTGTCAGCGCCTCGAAATATGTCGGCGTCTCACCGCTCTTCCGCATGGCCTCGCCAAGACGCGCCACGCCCGCGCTCAGTCCCGCCCGATCGATGTCAGCCCCGTCGACACGGATGCGCTCGCAAAGGTGGACGAGATGGGGCGAGGTGTAGAGGCCGACCCGGTGCCCGGCCGCCGAGAGAATCGCCGCCGCCGTGGCCGCCGCCGACCCCTTGCCGTTGGTGCCCGCGACCTGAAGCACGCGCAGCGCCGAGTGCGGATTGTCCAGCGCGCGCAACAGATGCCGCATCCGCGTCAGGCCCAGCGCCATCCCAAAAGGGTTGAGCGATTCGAAAAACGTTTCCGGCGAATTGTGCATGGAACTCTCTCGCGCTGTTCACCCATATCCGACGCTCAAGACGCGCCTCGGGCCGACGGCGAACGGCGCGGCGCTCTAGCAAAAGCCCAGCCCACGGGAACGAGCCAAAACGCCGTTTTTTCGTCCTCATTATTAAGGATGGACGCGCGGCCAACGCCCTCCAGACCCCGAGCGCGCCGCAGGCGATCTCCGCCCCCTGGCCGGGTGTTGCGCCTCAAGAGGCATTGTTGCTAGGGAGGCCGCCCTTTTGCGCCGCCCAAGGCGCCGAGCCACCTTTCAAGGAACGCGACATGGTCCAAAAAACCCTCTTTTGCCCCAGCTGTTCGGAAATCCTCGATCCAAATAAAAACGAATGCCCGCGCTGCGGTGAATTTATTCAATTCGATCCCGATGAAATCATGATGCAGCTGGCGCTCAAGGCGCGGAAGAAATCCCTCATTCCCTGGGGGCTTATCTTCTTTTTCGCGATTTATTTCGCCAGCGCGTATTGCTTCGTCAAATACTATTATCGAACAACCCCCGAATACAAAGCGGCCGTTCATTATTACAAAGGCGACATGATTCTCGGCGAAGACGATGGTAAATCGATCGACACCCCCATGCTTTTCGCCGCCATGGAGGAATTTGTCCGCGGATCGCAGGAAACGCCCCTGGAGGATTACGGCTATCTGCGCATCGAGACGATTCAACGCCGCCTCAACGAGCGCAAAATCAAACTCACGAGCGAGCAGCAGCGCGAAATCGACCATCTGGCGAGAATGCGGGCCGTGGCCAGAGAGAAGCGCAAGCCCGTGCTCCTCGTCGGCATTCGCGACACCTGGGACATCGACGCGCTGGAGGCCATGCCGCGCAAAATTTTTAATTACAGCGTCTTTATCGCCATGGGCCTGATGGCGGTTTGGATATTCCGCTCGTGGCGCATGCGGCGGCATTACGATCAAATGGCCACGCGCATGATTGAAGAGCGCCGCGTCGAGGCCATGGACGACGTGGAATACGCCAAATACAAAAAAGAGCAGCGGCGCAAACGGCGCTGAGTTCAAAGGCGACAAGCCAACAGAAAAATCGCCTCATCAAACACGCGCCAAACAAAATAATTTAAAATTTAAATCGGCGGGTAAAGCGTCCAATCGATAACTTTAAGAAGTTCAATCATTTCAACCGGCAAAATCCATGGGAGCGCGACATCCTTTGAAGATGCGCGCTCTTTTTTGATCGTGAACGCGCGTTTCACAGGGCGCCGCGCGCGAAAAACGCGACCAGAGACAGGGCGATAAGTGCGATGATCGCGATGCCGACAACGCCGAGGCCCCGCTTGCCCGCGCCCTTCGAGGGCCTGGTGCCGGCGAGATCCTGAAAGCCGCCGCGCAGCGACGAGATCAGGCCCACCGAGTCGCCCGCCGACAGGTCGTCGCCCGAGGCTGACTGAAAGCGCTGTTCCGGGCGCTGTTTTTTGACGCGTTTTTTGGACTTGGGCATGTCGATTCTCCTCAATGGGCGGGAAATTCTTTTTGGGGCGAAATTTCCCGGATGAATAAAAAACAACGTCAACCAAAGCCGCGCGATGAATTGATTGGGCGTTATCGGTTGGGCTTTGTCGCGCCGTGAATCTCGTCAAAGGGGACGCCCGAGGGCGCCTGCGAGTCTTCCGCGTCCGCTTCGCCTGTCCGCGCCATGGCGCGCGCGCGTTTGATTTCCTCAAATCGGGCCTTGAGGCGGGCTTCCTCGCCATTGTCGGTCGGCTGGTAATACGAGCGGCCGCGCAATTCATCGGGCAGGTATTCTTCGGGGACGTAATTGCCCGCGAAATTGTGCGGGTATTTGTAGCCGGCGCCGTAACCGAGCTTTTTCATCAATTCGGTGGGCGCGTTGCGAATGTGCAAGGGAACGCTCAGGGCGCCCTTTTCCAGAATGTCCTTGCGCGCGGCGGCATAGGCCGTGATCGCCGCGTTCGACTTGGGCGCGAGCGCAAGGTAGCTGGCCGCCATGCTCATCGGCAGAACGCCTTCGGGCAGGCCGATGAAGCGCACCGCCTCCAGGCAGTCGAGCGCCACTCTCAGGGCTTGTGGATCGGCGTTGCCCACGTCCTCGGCGGCGAAGATCACCATGCGCCGGATGACGAAGAGCGGGTCCTCGCCGGCCTCCAGCATGCGCACCATGTAATAGATGGCCGCGTCCGGATCGCTGCCGCGCATCGACTTAATGAAGGCCGAAATGACGTTGTAATGCTCCTCGCCCGCCTTGTCGTAGAGCAGCGTCTTGGACTGCAGCGCCTCTTCGACGCTCTGTTTGCTGATGGCCGCGCCTTTGTCGGTGTCGAGGGCGGCGATTTCCAAAGCGCACAGGGCGCGTCGGGCGTCTCCCTGGGCGGCGCTCGCCAGATGATCGAGCGCGTCAGGAGCGATGGTGAACTCGCCCTTGAGGCCGCGCTGGCTCTGAAGGGCATTTTGCACGAGCGCGCGGATGGCGACCTCGTCCAGCGACTGCAGCGTGAGCACGCGACAGCGCGAGAGGAGCGCCGAATTGACCTCGAAGGAGGGGTTTTCGGTGGTGGCGCCGATGAGGGTCACCGTGCCGCGCTCGACGTGCGGCAGCAGCGCGTCCTGCTGCGACTTGTTGAAGCGGTGGATCTCGTCGACGAAGAGGATGGTGCGGCGGCGGCCGTGGACCCAGCGGTCCTGAGCGCGGGCGACGACCTCGCGGATCTCCTTGACGCCGGCGAGAACGGCCGAGAGCGACTCGAAGGCGCTGCCCGTGGTCTCGGCGATGATGCGCGCCAGCGTTGTCTTGCCGGTGCCAGGAGGTCCCCAGAAGAGAAGCGAGGGGATTTGGTCGCGCTCGATGGCGCGGCGCAGGAGCTTGCCTTCGCCCAAAAGGTGCGCCTGTCCGACCACTTCGGCGAGGGTGCGCGGGCGGACGCGTTCGGGCAGCGGGGCGTTGGAGAGGTCGCGCGCGGCGGCCTGGGTGAACAGATCGGACATGGCTCGCTCGTGGATGCGCGTCTTTCGCGGGGCGAACGACGGCGGACAAAGGTGTCAGCGCGTCTGGGAGGTCTCCGTCTGCAGGTAGACGTGCGCGCTCTCGTCGGCGGTCGGCAACAGGCCCATGCCGAGATAGGTGAAGAGGATGAGCAAAAGACCTGTCGGCGGAAAGAAGGCGGCGGCGCGCGAATGGCGCCAGGCGGCGCGGCGCGAGAGACAGAGGTAGGCCGCGTAGAAGAGCCAGGTGGCCAGCGCCCAGTTTTCCTTGGGATCCCAGGTCCAGTAGTCGCCCCAGGCGCTCTTGGCCCACACCGAGCCGATGACGAGGGCGAAGCTCATCAGGACAAAGCCGAGGCGCAGTGTCTGGTCGGCCAGTGTCCAGAGGTCGCGCGAGGAGGGCGGCGGTCGGTGGCCAGCGCGCGTGCGCCACAGGTGGAGGATGGCGATGAGCGCGCTCAGGGCGAGGAAGGCGTAGCCAAAGAAGTAGAGGACGACGTGGGGGATGAACCAGACGCTGCGCAGCGCGGGCGGCAGGAGCGAAGGCGTCGCGTCAAATCGGGTCAGGGCGAAGGCGAGCGCGCTCAGGGCGGCGGCAGACATGCCCGTCGTCAGCGCCCGTGAGCGATAGAGGGCGGCGAAGGCGATCCCGAGCAGGCCCAGGCAGGCGCCGAGGAGGGTCATCGACTCGAAGAGCGAGCGGAAGGGCGGCTGGCCAAAGGCGATCCAGCGCTGGCCGATGGCGCCGAGGTTGACGAGGACAGCGGCGGCGAAGGTGGCGAACGATGCGCGGTCGAGGGCGCGGCGGCCGGTGACGAACGCGAGGCCAGAGGCGACGAGCGACGCGAGATAGAGCAGGGCGCCGATGCCAAAGGGCGTCTGAAAGAGGTGGTGGACAAAGGAGGGCATGGCGATTGCTGCGCGCGACGCGGCAAGGGGCGCCGTCGGGGGGGGGCCGTCAAAGGGGCGCGCCTTCAATGCGATTTCACCGCGAGCGTCAACCGCGCCACCGGGGCGTCAGGGGTGGGTTCGGAGCTGGTCTGTCCGACACGCGTTCACAGGCGCTCCTGGCGCTCGCCGGGCGATGGAGCCGCGCCACCGGACAAGGCCACGCCGGGCGTTGTGGGCTGCCTTGACCGCCCTTGGCCCACGGTGTAGCGGCCCGCCCCCCTTTTGTTCAGGCCCCGGCCTCTCCAAGGAGCACGCCACGCACCCGCACTCGATCTCACGCTCGCGAATGGCCTTTTCCCCGGGCAACCGCTTCAGCCGCCCGACCATGGCCCAGATCGACCTGGCCGCCCTGCGACACAACCTGGCCCGCTGCCAGTCGCTGGCCAACGGCAACCGCCTGCTGGCCGTGGTCAAGGCCAACGCCTACGGACACGGCGCCGTTCCCATCGCCCAACAGCTCGCCCAATGCGGCGTGGATTTCTTCGGCGTCTCGCTCGTCGAGGAGGGCGTGGAGCTCAGGCAGGCCGGCATCACCTCGGACATCCTCGTGCTCGGCGGCGCCTGGTCGGATGACGACGAAATCGTGGCGAACGATCTCGTGCCGCTCGTCTTTTCCGCAGAGCAGCTCAGGCGCCTCGACGAAGCGGCCCGGCGCGTCGGCGGCATGGCGCGGGCCCACATCAAGCTCGACACGGGCATGGGGCGCATCGGCGTCACGCCAGGCGAACTCGACGATTTTGTGCGCTCTCTCGCCTTGACGAGACACGTGCGCATCGAGGGGCTGGCATCGCACCTGGCCAACGCCGAGCGGCTCGATCACCCGCAAAACGCGGCCCAGATCCGCCACTTCCAGCGCGCGAGAGAGCGTCTCAGGGCGGCCGGCCACGATCCAAAATGGCGCCACATCGCCAACAGCGGCGCCCTCCTCCTGAACGACGCGGCCAAAGATGGCAGCGACTTCAACCTCGTCCGCCCCGGCATCCTGCTCTACGGCGAGGCGCCCGATCCGGCGCTGAACGAGCGCGCCCGCCTCAAGCCCGTCCTCTCGTGGCGCACGTCGATCACCCACCTGAAGGAAGTCGGCGAGGGCCAGCCGGTCAGCTACGGCGGCAGATGGACCGCGCCCCGCCCCTCACGCATCGCCACCATCCCTGTCGGCTACGCGGACGGCTACAACCGCCGATTGGGCAACACCGCCGAAGTCCTGATCCGCGGCCAGCGCGCGCGCGTCGTGGGAACGGTCTGCATGGACATGTGCATGGTGGACGTGACGCACATCGATGGCGTGTGCCTGCGCGACGAGGTGGTGCTGATCGGCAGTCAGGCCGGCGAGCGCATCGACGCCCGCGAGCTCGCCGAACGCGTCGGCACCATCCCCTACGAGATCCTCACCTCAGTCGGCGCGCGCGTGCCCCGCGTGGTCGTCGACTCGGAGGAGTCTCAAACGCCCCACATCGCCAGCGCGACCTGACAAACCCAGGCGGCGTGGCGAACGAGAGCGACGCATGGCCACGACACCTTCGCCAGAGAGCGACACGTCCAAGAGCGACACGAACGGAGCGGCCAGCCCCAGGCGGAAGGCATCTCCCGCCGCCGTCGCGCGCAGGCCCATCGAGGCCATCGGAAGCGCCGTCATCGGACTCGTCTGCGACCTGGGCGGGATGACCCTCATGCTGGGGCAGGTCCTCGCCGGGCTCTTCCGTCGACCGTGGCGCGTTGGCCTCATCCTCCAGCAGATGGACTTCATCGGCGTGGGCTCGGCCTTCCTCGTGATGCTGACCGGATTTTTCACCGGCATGGTCTTCGCGCAGCAGGTGGGGTCGGCCTTCGCCATGTTCAGCGCCGAAAGCCTCGTCGGCCCGACGGTGGTCATCGCCCTGACGCGCGAGCTGGCGCCCGTGTTCACCGCGCTGATGGTGACGATGCGCGCCGGTTCGGCCATCTCGACCGAGCTGGGCACGATGCGCGTCACCGAGCAAATCGACGCGCTCACAACGCTGGCCGTCGACCCGATCAAATACCTGGTCTTTCCGCGCGTGATCGCCGGCGTCCTCATGGCGCCCGCGCTGTGCATGCTCTTCAACGCCGCCGGCATCCTCGGCACCTACGTCGTCTCCGTGCTGATGCAGGGCATCTCCGAGGGCACGCTGCTGGCCAAGACGACCTACTACGTGACGATCGACGACGCCGCGCAGGGGCTGATCAAGAGCGCCGTCTTCGGCCTGCTGATCTCGCTGATCGCCTGCTTCAAGGGCTTCAACGCCGACGGCGGCGCGCGCGGGGTGGGCCAGGCGACGACCGCGGCCATGGTCATGACAGCCGTGCTCATCTTCCTCTCCGACTACCTGATGGGACTCGTCCTGATCCCGACCTGAACGCCCAACGCGACCTGGACGCGCCAACACGCGACGCCTTCGCCCCACTGCCGCGCCCCCGCTTTCCCCTCCCCCCTTTTTCCCCTCGCGACCGATGACAAGACGCCACGCCGCCTCCCTTCTGCCGACGCTCTGCGCTCTTCTGTTTTTCGCCTGTGAACCCGCGAACGCGCCCCTGCCGCCAGATTCGATCGCGGCGACCGCCAATAGCGCCGACGCCGCGGCGACGATCCCCGCGCCCGACTGGGACGAGGACATCGCCAGGTCGCCACTGTCGGGTTCGGCCTGGCGCGAGATCGACGCGCTGCAGAAGAAAAAAAATTTCGGCGAGGCGCTCAAACGCACCCTGGCGCTGCGCGAACCGGCCAAACAGGCGGGCAATCAGCGCGAGTGGACGCTCACACTCATGCGCGAGGCGCGGCTGCGCGAGGCGATCGACGGTGTCGAGGCGGCGCTCGATCATCTGACGCGGGCACAATGGCCGTCCGATCCGATCTTTCAGTGCGCGCTCCACCTGACAAAGGCGCGGGCGCTCACGACGCTGGCCCGTTCGACGAGTGCCGATGGCTGGCCCAAGGTGCCGCCCGGTTCCCTGCGAAGCGACATCGACGCCGCCTTTGCCGCCGCCTGGGCGCATCGCGACGGTCTGGCCACGCTCTCCTTCCGGCACCTGGCGGAGGTGCTCGATCGCAACAGCTTCCCCAAAGGCGTCCGGCCGACGCCCAGCGACGCGCTCGCCTACCTGTGGAGCGAACTCCTCGCCGATCGCGCGCACTGGACGCCGGAAGAGCGCGAACGCGCGGACAGAATCGCGCCCGCCGAACTTTTGACGCCTGACGCGGCGATCTCCCTGACAGACCCAGGCGTCCATCCCCTGATCAAGCTCTCCGCCATCCTCGCCGAGCTGGAGCGCTGGCACCTCTTGCGCGACGAACGGCCCGCGGCGCTGGAGGCGACACGCGTTCGGTTTCTCTCTCTCGATCGCGCGCTTGCTTCTCCGAGATTGCGCGCCGCCCTTCGCGCCCACTTCGAAAAGAAATTTGGCGAGTCGCGCGATCTGAGCGGGTTTGCCGTGGCCATGCACGCGCTGGCGACATCGGCCCTCGACGACAGTTCCCCGGCGGAGGCGCGGCGGCTGGCGCAGGCAGGATGGGACGCCTTCCCCGGCAAGCTGGGCGGCAAGATGTGCGACGCGCTCGTCGACGAAATCGAGCGGCCGCGCGTGTCGATCGAAGCGCTGGAAACAGCAGCGCCAGAAATGCCCTCGATCCGCGTGACGCACGCCGCCACCGCCCGCCTCTTCTTTCGCGCCTACGCCTTTGACGCCCGCGCCCGCTTCCTCGCCGCGCAAGGCCAGCCGAACGCCTTTTCCACGCAACAGATCGCCGACATCGTCGCGAAAGAGACCCCCGCCGCCAGCTGGCAGGTCGATCTCGGCAGCCAGAGCGACTTCCGCGAAAAGACGCGCCTCGTCATCCCGCCCATCGAACGCGCGGGCGCCTACCTCGTGCTGGCCGCGCTCGACGAGTCGTTCGACGCCGCGCAAGGACCTCTCTGGGCCGCGAACCTCACCGTCTCGACGCTGCTCACCGCTGTCCGCCAGACAGGGCGCGACCTCTCGGTCCTGATCCTCGACGCGCGCGATGGCGGTCCTGTCTCCGGCGCCAGGGTCGAACTCTTCGCCGCCGCCACCCAAAGCGCCGACGCCAAAACCAGCGCCGCCCAGGCCCAAAGCGATGGCGACAGCGCCCAGAAACCCGTCGCGGAGGCGACGAGCGACGCGAACGGCGAGGCGCGGATCCGCCTGCCCCAGAATCGGCAGCCCCTCGGCGCCATCGTCCACCACGGCGAGGAGATCATCCCCATCGGCGGCCTGTCCGCCGCGCTCGGAGCGAATCACGACGACAAGGGCAGCGACATGGGCGCGCACCTGCTCCTTGAACGCGACAGCGCCGTCGTCGGCGAGCGGCTGGGGTGGAAGGCGTTCGCGTTCACGCGCCATGCCGGGAACGCGGCCAAACCGTTCAAGGCGGGCACGAAGATCAGCCTCGAATTGCTGGACGCGCGCGGTGAACGCCTCGCGCAGTCCCAGGCCAGGCTGAACGCCATGGGAACAGCGCACGGCCAGATCGAGCTGCCCATCGGCGCGCCCTCAGGCGAATGGACCGCCCGGCTCGTGGTCCATCCCGGCGCGCGCCCCCTGGCGAGCATGGCGTTGAACGTCATTCCCGCGCCCACAGCTGGCGAACCCACGATCGCGCTGCGCTCGCGCGATGGCTTTCAACGCGTCGGACGCGCGGCCAACTTCGACATTGAAGCGCTCACGGCAGAGGGGCAACCGCTCGCCCAGGGCAGAGGACGCTGGCGACTCTTTCGCGAGGCGGCGTGCGGCGACAAAGGCGCTCTTTGTCCCGAAAGCGCGGCCCAGATCGTCGACGCGGGCGAGGGCGTTCTGGACGACACGGGACACCTCGCGTTCAGCGCGACCCCCACGGCAGAGGGCGAATCGCCACAGGACTGCCAGCACTACCGGCTGGAGGTCGAGGTCAGCGGCCACGACGGCTCAGGCGCGAGCCTGGTTCAGCGCGCCACACTCGCCCGACCGGACATCGCCCTCAGCCTCGACACGCCGCCCGGCTTTCTCATCGAGGGACAGGCCGCCGAGCTCACACTCAGGCGCCAGCGCAGGCGCGCAGAGCCCAGCGCGGGGGAGAGCCGCTTCTCGCTCGCCAAACTTTCCATGCCCTCTCAGCGCGCGTCGTTCGCCTCGACGACGACCAACGCGACCACCCCCGCGGCCTCGACGGTGGACCACTTCGCCCAGGGCGACCTCGACGCGACGCGGGACTTGCTCGCGAACGCGCTCGAAGGTGAGCGAATCGCCTCGGGGACGCTGACCCACGACGCGCGCGGTCTGGCCACCATCGCCCTGCCCGCCCTGCAGGCTGGCGCCTATCGACTGCGCTGCGAGACGCGGGACGCCTTTGGCGAACGCCTGGAGATGAGCGCGATCGTCCTCGTCGCCTCCCCTGCCCCAGATCTGCCACTCAAAGCCGTGTTCCTCGCCGAGCAAAACCGCCTGCGTGTCGGCGATCGCCTGCGCCTCCTCGCCCACTCGGAACGCGCGCAGCAAAAGATGTTTCTGGAGCTCTTCCGCCAGGGGCGCCGCATTCACCAGCGCTGGCTGACCGCCAAAGACTCGCCGGCCATCGTCGAGCGGCTCATGCGCCCTTCAGATCGCGGCACGATCAGCGCGCGCCTGACACTGGCCATCGACGGGCGGCTGCACGTCCTCGAACAAAGCGTCGAAGTGCTGGGCAAGTCGCAGGGAATCGCCATCGAGGTGACGCCACAGGAAGCGCCGGACGCGAAGAACACGCTCAAACTCGCGTTCAAGCGGGGGGATGGCCGTCCGGTGAACCCGCGCCAGCTCGATATCTCCCTCGCCATCGCCGTTGAGCCCCCCGCCTCCGTCGGCGACATGCCGACAGCCGACAGGCGTCAAAACAGCGCGAGAGCGGATCAGCAGCGCTCGTTCCCCTTTGAAGCGATCCTGGCGGCGACGCCCGGCGAACAGCGCTCCGCGCGACTCGACTTTGACGAAGATCGATTCCAGCGGCCGATCGCCCCGACTCAGGCGATGAGCCCCACGCGTTCTGTCCCCCGACCGCGACTCGATCGTCCCCGACTCTGGCAACCCGACCCACGCCTCGCGCGCGACGGCACAACCACCATCGAGCTGCCGTCCTCGACCGCGGGCGACGAACGACTCTGGATTCAGGCCGTCGGACGCGATCTCGACGTCACCGTCCTCGACCTCCCCCTCACGGCCCTGCGCGGGACAGCGACGACAGCTCCAGCGGACAGGTGATTGCCGCCTCGCCCTGGTTCGCGACGAGCGCGCGTTCCCAGAGCGCGCCCACAAAAAACCCCGCGTCCCTGAGACTGGGCAGCGGGGTTCTCGATGGCTCTCTGGCGGCGAGGTTCAGTTGAGACTCGGGCGGATGATCTCCACCTCGAAGGCCTCGATGAAGTCGCCCTGCTTGATGTCCGAGAAATTCTCGATCGACAGGCCGCACTCGTAGCCCTTCTCGACCTCGCGCACGTCGTCCTTGAAGCGCCGAAGCGAGCCGATCTTGCCGGTGTAGACGACCTTGCTGTCGCGAAGGAGGCGCACCTGCGAAGAGCGGGCGATCTTGCCGTCGACCACGAAGCAACCGGCGATGGTGCCAACCTTGGGCACGGTGAAGATGTTGCGCACCTCGGCGCGGCCCTGAACCTTCTCGCGACGCGTCGGTTCCAACAGGCCCTCCATGGCCTTCTGCACCTCGTCCACCGCCTCGTAGATGATCGAGTAGAGCCGGATATCGACGCCCTGCTGCTGCGCCATCTCGGCTGCCTTCAGCTCGGGGCGGACGTTGAAACCGACGATGATCGCGTCGGACGCGGAGGCGAGCATCACGTCGTTGCCATTGATGCCGCCCACGCCCGAGTGGATGACCTCGACGGCGACCTTGGCGGTGGAGAGTTTGGAAAGCGACTCGCTGACAGCCTCGACCGAGCCTTGGACATCGGCCTTGATCACCAGCTTGAGCGACTTGATCTCGCCCTGGTTCGCCTTGGCGAAGAGATCCTCCAGACGGACCTTGGCCGACTTGGTGAGCTCCTTCTCGCGCTCCTTCTGCAGGCGGTGTCCGGCGATCTCCTTGGCCGCCGTCTCGTTCTCGACGATGTCGAACTCGTCGCCCGCCGAAGGCACGCCGGTCAGGCCGATGATCTCAACCGGGAAGCCGGGCAGCACTTCGTCGACCTTCTCGCCGCGATCGTCCTGCATCGCGCGGATCTTGCCCGACTGGGTGCCCGTGACGATGGCGTCGCCGACGCGCAGCGTTCCCTCGGAGACGATGACCGTGGCGACCGGACCGCGCCCCTTTTCGAGCTTGGCCTCGACGACTGTCCCCTTGGCCTTGCGCGCTGGATTGGCCTTGAGCTCCAGCACTTCGGACTGCAGCAGGATCATCTCCAGCAGCGCGTCCAGGCCGACTTTGGTCTTGGCCGACACAGGCACCATGATCGTGTCGCCGCCCAGGCTCTCGTCGACGAGCCCAAACTCCATGAGCTGGTTCTTGACGTGCTGCGGGTTGGCCCCCGGCTTGTCCATCTTGTTGATGGCCACCAGGATCGGCACCTCGGCGGCCTTGGCGTGATTGATGGCCTCGCGCGTCTGCGGCATCACGCCGTCGTCTGCGGCCACCACGATGACGACGAGGTCGGTGACTTTGGCACCGCGCGCGCGCATCGCCGTAAAGGCTTCGTGACCCGGGGTGTCGAGGAAGGTCACCCGCTGACCGCTCTCGGTCTCCACCGAATAGGCGCCAATGTGCTGGGTGATGCCGCCCGCTTCGCCAGCCGCCACGCGAGCGTGCCGGATCGCGTCGAGAAGCGAGGTCTTGCCGTGGTCCACGTGGCCCATGATCGTCACGACTGGCGGACGCGAGACCAAGTCTTCGGGCGCGCTCTCGACATCGGAAATGTAGTTCTCGATCTCGAAGCCCGTCTTCTCGACGCGCCAGCCATAGTCGCCAACGAGGAGCGTGGCCGTGTCGACATCGAGCGGCGAGTTGATGGTGACCATCATTCCCAGGCCGATCAGCTTGCGAATGAGCTCGGTCGCCTTGACGCCCAGTGTCTGGGAAAGGTCGGCGACACTGATGCTCTCGCTGATCTTGATGACCTTCTTCTCCTCGGCCATCTGCGTGATCTGCGTCTTGACGCCCTTCTTAAGCGGCTTCTTCTTTTTGCCGGCGCGCAGAGGGGGCAGCGAACTGCGGCCACGCGCCAAGTCGACGAGCTCCTGCTTGGAAAAGCTCTCCTTCATTCCCTGGCGAACGCCGGTGCGCTTCTTGGCCTGTTGCTCCTTGCTCACGTCCGTGAACTCGCGACGGCCGAGGTAGTTGGTGCCGACGGTCAGCTCGCGCACAGGACCGATGGCGCGCGGCCCCGGCGCTTGCGGGATGCGCTTGGCCGCGTCGGAAGTGGGCGTGACTCGGCGGATGGGGATGAGCGGTCGGCTGATGACAACAGCCTGATTGGCCGTTGGACGCAGTGTCCGCGGATCGACCGCAGCAGGCTGAGGTGGCTGAACGGTCGCCGGCTTGGGACGCACCCCGGAAGGCTTGGCCACGCCGCGTGCCTGTCCCGCCTCTCCTGTGACGACCACCTCGCGCTTGGGTTCGCGGGGTTTGGGCGCCTCGACGGCGGGCGTTGACTGGGCGCTTGTCTCCTCGCCTGCCGAAGTTTTTGTTTCCGCGCCCACTGCTGCTTGAGGCGCGTCCTCCGTTCGGCTCGACGACTCGACGGCAGCGACAACCTTCTCCTCATTCGAGCTGGCCTCGGCGCACGCGACAACTTCCGGTTTGGCGGCGACCGGTGTCTCCGGGGCATGGGCGACCGGCGCAGGGATCGCGGTCGACGGGACAGCGGGCGTCGCAGGGGCAACGGCGGGCGTGACGGGCTCTGGCGCGGCAGGGGGCGGCGTCGGCCGAGGGGCGGGAATGGCGGCCTTTTCTGGCGCGCGCACAGGTGCTGGAGCGGCTGGAGCGGTCGGCGGCGTCACTTTGGCTGGTGCGCGGCGGCGAACGACAAAACCTGCTGCCTTGACCACCGGCGCGGCAGGCCTGTGCTTTTGAACAATCTTCTCAACCGCCGCGTTGGCCAGGTCCTCGTCGAGAGAAGAGGAGTGACTCTTGACCGGAAAATCGAGCGCCTGCAGCTCGCTGAGCAATTCTTTGGGCTCCAGCTCAATTCCCTGCGCCTTAATTTCCTTGGCGATTTCATGAACGCGCTTTTTGGCCATTCAGCAAATTCCTCACATCACAAACATGAAAGGCGATGAAAAATCGGCCGCTCTTGGCTCATTCGATTTTTACGTCACCCGTTTTGATTGCCCCGAACGCTGAAAAATCAATCCAACAAAGCGACTCGGGCGTCGTCCCGGAATCAACTCAGATTCAATTCAATGCTCAAAGCGCCCGATTTTCCGGAAATCAGGCGCTTTGTTTCAAAGGTGCGCGTCATTCATCCGCAGAAATTTCATCTGCGGCGTCCTCCATGGCCTTGGCCGCGTTCCGCTCTGCGTTCAGCGCCTCGCGCAGCTTGCCCTCCTCGACGAGGTAGGTCTCCGCGGCGGTCTTAAGCTGGCGGACCTTCTTGATTCCCAGCCCTGAACGCTCGGCCAGCTTCATCAGATCGCGCTCGGCAATCAGCTCCTCGACGGTCTGACAGCCACCCTGCGAGAGTTGCTCGACGATCTTTTCGCCCACGCCACGCACGCGCATGAGTCGCTCGACCTGCGAGAGCTCATCCGGATGACGGCGCGCCTCGGCCAGACGTGCGGCCTCGCGATCTTCCTCCATCTTGCGCAGCGTCTCAGCGTCCTTGGCCATCTGAACGCGGGCGGCGGCCTGAATCTCCGAAATCCAGCCAGCCTCCATGCCGGGAATCTGGACGAGCAAGTCCGCGGGGGCATCGGCGATCTCTCGCGCCTGGCGCAGGCCATGGGCGTAGAGCGTCTCGATCAAAAGTTCGCTCATGTGCGGCAGCGCGCCCAACGAGACGGCCGCGAATTCGCGCAACGCCTTGACCCTGCTCTCGGAGTTGATGTCGAGCTTCCAGCCCGTCAGCTGCGCGGCCAGGCGGACGTTCTGCCCACGGCGACCGATCGCCAGTGAGAGCTGATCGTCGGGCACAATGATTTCCATCGCGTGGTTGGCCTCGTCGATGAGGACGCGGCTGACCTCAGCCGGAGCGAGCGCGGCGCAGACAAAACGCGCGGGGTCTTCGTCCCAGGGAACGATGTCGATCTTCTCGCCGCGCAATTCCTGCACCACCGCCTGCACGCGGCTGCCCTTCATGCCCACGCAGGCGCCAACAGGATCGACGTCCGGATCGTGCGTGCTGACAGCGATCTTGGCCCGTCCTCCTGGCTCGCGCGCCGCAGCCTCGATAACAACCACACCTTCGGCGATCTCAGGCACCTCGCGCTCAAAGAGCTTGGTCAACAGATGCGCCGAAGTCCTGGAGAGGATGATCTGCGGTCCTTTCGACTCGCGCAGCACGTCGATCACATAGGCCTCGACGCGATCGCCCGCCCGATAACTCTCGCGCTGCACCTGCTCGCGCACTGGCAGCACCGCCTCCGCTCGCCCGAGGTCGACGATGATATTGCCGTGCTCGAATCGCCTCGCGGCCCCAGTCACCAACTCGCCTTTGCGATCGAAATACTCGTTGTAGACGATCTCGCGCTCCGCATCGCGCGTGCGCTGAATGATGACCTGCTTAACCGTCTGCGCGGCGATACGCCCGAAGAGCTGGCGCGCCGTCTTCAGGCGCAGGATGTCGCCATATTGATCGTCCTGTGCCTTGGCCGCCTTGGCGTCCGCGTCCAGGTAAAAAATCTGAAAGACGAGCTCATCGCCCGGCTCCACATCGAGCCCCTTCTCGCGCGCCTCATCGATCGGCAGCTCGTTCACTTCCTGCAACGGGTCGCTGATCTCCTCGACGATGGCGATGGCCTGGAAGAGCTCGACCACGCCCTTCTGCTCGTCATAGCGCGACTCAAGGTTCCGCTCCTGGCCAAAGCTCTTCTTGGCTGCCTGTAGAATCGCCTGCTCCAGCGTCTCAATGAGCACGGACCTCTCAAGGCCTTTGTCCTTAGCGACCTGATCGATGATGAGGTTCAAGTTGATGCTCTGCGGCTGTGGCATGGACCGGCTCCTTCCTCTCTTGGCTGCGACCCTGTGACGGCGCGTCCCGGCGTCTCTTCCGCCAGGCTGTCTGAAGACCGTTTCGGGTTTTGTTTGTCGGCGGGTCATCCTGCGATTGCCCGCGGCGTTTAGGCGGCGACCGGAGTGGCGCGAACGCCGGACGCCTTCTTTCAAAATGTCGAGCACCAGCCGTCGAAAACGACCGCACGGGCCCGTTTCAATCCCATTCGGGCTGCAGGTTGGCCTTGGCGATGTCCTTTCTCTCGATGACGAAGCGGCCGGCACCCTCGACCTCCACCTCAACGCACTCGTTCTCAAAAGCGACGAGCACACCGGTGAGAGATTTGCGCGGTGGCGTGAAGAGCGGGCGGAAGAGGCGGACGCGAACGCGCTGACCAATCGCGCGCTGAAAATGCGCTGGCCTCGTGAGCGGGCGCTCGACACCGGGGCTGGAGACCTCCAGCACGTATTCGTGGGAGATCAGCTCTGCGACCTCAATGGCCGAATCGACGGCGTTGCTGGCGCGCTCGCAGTCGTCAATACCGACGCCGTTGCCCGGCGAGCTGCCGCCCAGCTTATCGATGAAGAGCCTGAGCACGTGGCGCCCGCCCTCGCGCACAAACTCCACGTCGATGAGCTCGTAACCCTCGTTTTCAAGGATGGGGGCGACCAGCGCCCAAGTCTGTTCGGCGATCGTCTTCAAGGGGGGGCTTCCAAAAAAAGAAAAGCGGGCTGAACAACGCCCACTTTTCGGGAGAGTCATCTCGATTTCGCGAAAAATGCGGCGGCGCCCTAGCACAAGGCCGTCCGCTTTACAAGCTGGCGAAAACGCTTCTCTGCACTCATGGGGAATGGCGCGGTTTTCACCGGCGTTGACACCCTCAAATCAATTGACACCGCGAGAGAACCGCCCGTAGCTTCCGCGCGCTTTTGGAGGGCCCCGGGGCAACTCGCTCCGGGGCTTTTCATTCGCCCTCCCTCCAAACGAATTCTCCCTGAATTCCGACGGGCACCCCCCAACAATCATTATCCAGTCGAAGGAGTTGGACCATGTGGGAACGATTCAAGCGCGCCATGCGCTCATTCGCCGGATTTTTCGTCTCATCGATCGAAAACCCTGAGCTGATTCTCGAGCAGAACATCCGGGACCTGAACGACCAGGTTCCCAAGATGAACGAGAACATCGCCATGGTCCGCGCGAACGTCACGCTGCTCGAAAAGGAGAACGCCAAATACAAGGCCGAGATCGCGCAGCTGACGAACAAGGTGAAGGCCGCCATCCAGTCGGGACGCGACGATGTCGCCGCCCAATACGCCACCAAGCTCCAGTCGGAGAAAGAAGCGCTCGTCCGCAATGAGGGTCAGCTGACCACAGCACGCGCCGCCTACGAGAAGGCCCTCGCCGTGAAAAAGGCCTTCATGAAGGAGAAGGAAAAGAAGACGCAGCAGGCGCAGCAGGCGCTCCAGGACGCGCAGCGCGCCAAATGGCAGGCCAAGGTCGCCGACTCGCTCGAATCCTTCCAGGTCGCCGGCGTGGACGCGACGCACGACGAGATGTTGCGCAAGGTGGAGGAGCAGTCGGCCGTGAACCAGGCGCGGCTTGAGATGGCGCTCGACTCGGTCGACACCGTCGGCATGCAGATCGAGGAGGACGCCCAGAGCATCCAGGCCAATGAGCTGGTCAAGCAGATGAAACTGGAGATGGGGCTGATCGCGCCCGAGCCCGTCGCGCCCATCGCTGCCGATCCGATCGCCAGCCCGGTGGCAGATCCCATGGCGGAGAGCGCCAAGACGATCGGCAAGAAGGTCGGCGAATTCGATGTCTGAGGCCTGAGCGCCTTCCCTTAACGGCGAAGCGCGCTGCTCATGCGTTGACATCGGCGTTCCATTCCACACGCGATTGGGACGCCGACGCCGAAACATTCCCAAGGCCTTCGCCCCATGCCCAAGCTCACCTTCGGCGCCAGATCCTTCGCTCTCACCGCGACGGGTCTGGCGCTTTTTGCGTTGTTTGCCCTTCACGAGGCCTGCCCTGGCCACCTCAGGCGCGATCGCCTCGGAACCCCCGTCTCGACCGCGACGGAACAGGATCGCGCGGAAAAGCGCTCCCCAACAACCGCGGCCAAGCCACGCGGCGCTCCCTCTTTGCTCGACTTTCCTGCAGGCGCGGAGGCACCGGCTGGCCCCCACGCGACGCGGCCGCGACGACCTGTCCGACTGGCGACGCGCGTGCGCGCTTCAATCGCAACCCTGCTGCAGGCAACGGGAGGCGTGGGGTTTCATCCGGAATCGGCGGCCAACAGAGGGCACGGGGTGCGGCTGCAGCTGACCATCGCGCAGAGTGAGGAAGAGCTCATCTCCCTCTTTTTGCGCGGCGGCGACGATGGCGGCGCTGACTTGGTCGCGATGAGTCTGGAGCGCTTCGTGGCTCTCCTGCCCAGACTCCAGCCTGCCAGGCCCAAAATTTTCCTCCTCCTGGCCAATTCGCGCGGCGCCGACAGCCTGCTGACGACCGCTCGCGTGGCCTCGATCGGCGAACTGCGCGGACGGCGCATCGCCTACGATCAGACAGACGCCGGGCTCTATTTTTTGACATGGCGGATGCTCAAGGAGGGGCTCACGCTCGACGCCGTCACGCTGAAAGCGGCCACCTCCCCCGCCGAGGCACTGCGCTGGCTGCGCGAAGGGCAGGTGGACGCCGCCTTAGTCCACGACCTCGAACTGGCGCGCGGCATCGGCATCCCGGTCGAGCCTCAGGACGATCACCTGCATGAAGCCGAACCTCTGGACGCGCCGATGACAGAGGAAGCGCTGGCGGTCGAAGGCGCCGAGGAAGGCGTTGGCGACATGGAAGCGCCGCTGGAGGACGACGGCTTGAATGGCGACGAGGCAGACGAGGATGCGCCCAGCCATCTGCACCGGCTGGCCTCCACCGCCGACGCGCCGCGTCTCGTGCCCCAGGTCCTGATCGGCCGGGGTGAGTTTTTGGCCCGCTACCCGGATGTCGCCCGCAGGACCGCGCGCGCCCTGCTCGCCGAGGCGCTGAACACCGACGACGATCCCCTGCCAGCGGCGCGGCGACTCCTGGAGCAGGTGCCGACCTTGAGAGATCCGCGCGACGCCATCCGCCGCGAGCCGCCCGCTTCCTTCGCCGAAAACAAGGCCTTTTTCAGGCTCGACGGCCAGAGCGCGCCCGTCGCCTACGCGGATCTCTTCGCGAGCATCCGGCGCGTTCTCGACAAGCTGCAGAGCGAACCGACGATTGGCGAAGCGGACGACTTTTTTTGGGAAGCGCCCCTGCGGAGGCTCTCGGCCAAGTCGATCGCCTCTGGTCGCATGATCGCCAGGCGCGCCGCCCAGGCACGCGCGACACCGACCAACGCCGAGCCAGACAGAAACGACTCCGAGACGGCGACGCCTCCGCCTGAACGAGCGCCACAGGACACATCCGCGGAGACAGCCCAGCCCGTCGCGTCCATGCAGGAAGAGCCCGCCGACCGCGCGCAGGGGACGCCCGGCGAGAGCGATTCAATCGATTCGCCAGCGCACATCGCCGCCCCGGAAGCGACGGCCGCCGACATAGCGCCAGGCGAACCGGACGTGGCCGAGGCCAGCGCCGCGAACGACGATCCTTAAGCCAGATCGCACGAGCTCAAGACGGCGCTTCCTGTCTCGCAGTTTCACGCCCCCGCGCCGCCGACCGACCGCAATCGCCCCTCCCCCAAACGCGAATGCGCGACGGCAGCAGGACGTTTCAAGGCGTGCCGAGCGGTTGCGTCCTGTCCTGGCCACGCACAGATCCGCCCGCCTGCCACTCGCCCCAGTCCAAGCCCACACGAGGTCCCGCGCCATGCCTCCTCCCGCTCCCAGCTTCCTCAAAGCGGCCTTCAAGCTGCCCTTCAACGTCGGCGTGCTCGGCGCCTCGACAATCGGCTGCGCCCTGGCCGCCGCCTCGTCGGGCGAACCGATGTTCATCGCCCTCGTCCCGGCCATCGAAGGCCTCTTCCTCGGCGTCACCGCCAGCCTGCCGGGCTTTCGCCGCCAAGTCCGCGCGCGACACGAGGCAGACGTGCGGGCGTTCGAACGAACCGAGCGCCAGCAAAAGCTCGAACGCGACGTGGCCGCCCTCTCCGCCAGCCAGCGCGCCTGCTTCCTCGAACTCAAGGCGCTGACCGACAAGACGCTCGCCTGCTACGCCCGCCTGCCCTCCGGCGGCATGCTCGTCGCCTCCTCCGAGGTCCAGCTGCAGAGCCTGCTCGACATGTTCGTCAAGCTTCTCGGCGCGCTCAATGGCTACCGGCGCTACCTCGACAACACGAGCCGCCAGCAAATCGAAAAGGAACTGGCCACGTTGCGCGTCGAGCTCGCCTCGCCTCCCGAAAACAGCGCCCACGCCTCGGTGCAAAAGCTCAAGGAGCGCCGCGTCGGCCTTTTGGAGGAACGCATCGCGCGCTTTGACAGGGCGATCACCGGTCGCGAGCTCATCAGCCATCAGCTGGCGGGCATCGAGGACTGCATTCGCCTGCTTCACGACCAGGCGCTGACCCTGCGCGACCCAGAGTTGGCCACGCTTCAGCTCGACGACCTCGCCCATCAGCTGGCGATGACCGACGAGACCATGCGCGAGATGGAAAGCTTCAGCGCCGTCACCGAGGAGTTCGCCCAGCTCGAACCGCTGACCTCGCTGCCCGACCTGCAACCCGTGCGCTGACTTTTCGGCGCCGCCACTTTGACTGGAACCCGCCATGCCCCCGCCGACCCAAAGGCCCAGCTACCTCAAGGCCGCCATCGACCACCCCATGCACAGGACCGCGCTCGGCGTCCTCGTCATCCTCTTCGCCCTCTGCCTCTGGCGCCGGCTGTGGTCGATCGCGCTCCTCCTCATCGCCGCCGAGGCGCTCTACCTCTTCCTCGCGCCGCGCCTGAGCCCGTTCCAAAAGGCCTGCGACGACAAAAACGCGCGCCTCGAAGCCCAAAAGCGCGCGGCCACGCTCGAACAAATCGCCTCACGCCTGTCGACCAACGCCAAAGCCCGTTACGACGGCGTGCAGCGCGTCTGCGGCAAGTTCCTCGACACCCTGCGCGCCCAGCCCAGCCCGGAGGCACTCGAAGCGCTCTGGGCGCCGCGCCTCAAGACGCTCAGCGAATGGGCCCTGCGCCTGCTCGTCTCGATCGACGCCACGCGCGCCGACAGCCGCGATCTGCGGGCGCTGCAGAACGAGATCGAATCGCTCGAACGCGAAATCGCCGCTCTCGCCGAGGGCAGCGCCACCCTGGCGGCCAAACAGCAGAAGCTCGCCCTGACGCGTTCCAAGCTGGAGCGCTTCGCCCAGGTCAAAGACCAGCGCGAGGCGGCCATCGTGCAGCTGGAGATCATCGAGGGCGTGCTCGACGACCTGTTGGCCAAGGGACTCTCCGGACACGACGAGGCGGCCTTTGGCGCGCAGCTCGCCCTTCTCTCCGGCCAGGTCGACGCGCTCGGCGACAGCCTCGGCGGCATGGCGCGGCAACAGAGCGACGCCTACGCCCTCGACTCGCTCAAGGCGCTCAACAGCTGATCGAAAAAGCGCTAACCATTTGATTTTATTGATCTTTTGACCCGACTCCCCCCTCAGACGCCTCCCCGCTCTCAAAAATGAATGCGAGGTTGAACGCCATGAAGAGATCGTCCCCCCTGCCCCTTGTCGTCGCCGTCCTCGCCCTTGGTGGCGCGGTCGCGTTCTTCCTTTTGCGCGAAGGCGAAACCTCCCCCCTCGAACGCATCGCGAAGACGAGCGCCCAAGTCGCCGTCATCCCGAGCGCCGATCAAATCGCCCGCGATCTGGATCGGCTGGCGAACCACGAACTGACGGCCAAGGTGCTCGACCTCTTCGGACAGTCCGACCCCGACAAAATGTTCGCCCATGTGGCCCAAATCGTCGGCGCCGACATCCGCGACCCCAAGGCGCTGGCCGCCATCGGAATCGCCTCGGACAAACCGATCTTCGCCTTTGGCCCCAAACTCGGCGAGGCGCCGGCCTTGGCCCTGCCCGTCGCCGACAGGGACGCCATCGAGTCATGGATCGACCGCGTGGCGCTCGCCCGCCTCGGCGCCAAACCTGCGCGCGAAGAAGATCTGAACGGCCACAGCGCCCGCGTCCACGCCACAAAGCCCGAGGGCGCACCGGCACTCGCCAGCGTTCAGAGCGGCGGCTACCTCTATGTGGGCAACGGCCCGGGCGGACTCGACATCCTCAAAGCCGCCTTCGCCATCGAGCACGGGGACAGCCTGGCCAGCGACGCGTCCTTCGCCGCCTTTGGGCAATCGCTGGATCGGCCCTCGATTTATGGCCGCGGCCTGCTCTCGGACATGGGCTGGGCCATTGGCGCCGCTGTCACACTCGACCCGGATCGGCTCGCCCTGCGCCTCAGCCTGCCCAACGCGCCGCGACCGCCATCCGCGACCGCAAAGAGCGATCGCGCCAGCCTCAATCTGCCGCTCACCGGACGCGCCGCGCCGCGCGATCAAATCGCCCGCCTCAACCCCTCGGCGCACTTCTTCGCCCAGACTGGCATCGACCCGACCGCGCTCGTGGCCCTGCGCCCGCAAAACTCGCTCCTCACCCGCTTCGCCGAGCAAATCCTGCGCCTCCTCAACCTCGACCTCGACACCCTCGCCGCCGAGCTCGAACCTGGCGTGGCCCTCTCGGTCCGTCTGGCGCCCGAGGCCAACCTGATGGCCATCACCCGCGGTCTGGGCGGCATGCGCGGCGTCAACCCCTTCGACATCGCGCACGTCGAACTCGTGGCCCAGGTCAAAAGCGCGGAAAGGGCCCGCGCGATCCTCGATCGCGTCGCCTCGCTCGCCCCGGTCATCGGCGCCTCGGCGCAGCGCTTCACGCGCGAGGGCGAGCCTATCGACGACGGTCAAATCGCCACCGGCGCGCCCACGGCGTTCTCCGCCATTCAGGCACTGGCCTCCGCCGCGGGCCTCTCGCTCAAGGCCGGCACGCCCAACCCGGCACAAATCGCCCACCGCTGGACCTACCGCTACCGCCTCGGCGAGGGCCTAACCTTTGAGCTCGACGACAGGCGCCTCTTCGTCTCGGGCGGACGCGATGTGGCCGAAGCGCTCGCCACGCGTTCACCGGCCCAGGAGGCACCCCTTCGCCTCGACGCCTCGGATCTCGTGCTTCACACCGACCTTGGCGCGCTCATCGCCAGCCTGCGCGCGCTTCCCGAGAGCTCGTTCGGCATCGGCGGATTCGCCATCAAGTCCTCGCTCGACCGCTGGCTCGGCGCCTTTGACGCGCTCGACGCGCTGCGCCTGACCGTGAGGCAGGAGGGCGAAAAGCTCCACCTCGACGCGAGCCTCTCCTTCCAAAAACGCCCGAAACAGTCGCTCGACGCGGGCGAAACGGTGTCGCCGTGATCGAGCTCGTCAACGTCTCCAAAAGTCATCGAACCCCCGAGGGCGAGGCCGTCCCCATCCTCTCGGAGGTCTCTCTGCGCGTCGACGCGGGCGAGTTTGTGGCCATCACCGGCCCCTCGGGCTGCGGCAAGACGACGCTGCTCAACCTCATCGGCGCGCTCGATCGCGACTTCACGGGCGACATCCGCATCGCCGGGCAGGACATCCGGCGCCTGAGCGACCGCCAGCTGTCGGCCTTCCGCAACAAGACCGTCGGCTTCGTCTTTCAGCAGTTCAATCTGCTCGCGCCCTTGAGCGCGCTCGAAAACGTGCTCCTGCCGAGTCACTTCGACCCCTCGGGCGAGCCGCGAACGGCGCTCAGGGAGAGGGCCCAGAAGGCGCTCGAACGCGTCGGCCTCGGCGAAAAACTTTCGCGGCGCCCGGCTCAGCTGTCGGGAGGGGAACGCCAGCGCGTGGCCATCGCGCGCGCCCTGTTCGCGCGGCCGCGACTCGTCCTCTGCGACGAACCCACCGGCAACCTCGACGCCAGGACCGGTCAGGCCATCATCGACCTCTTCCGCGAGCTTGTTGCCGAACAGGCCATGACGATCGTCGTGGTCACACACGAGACGCGCCTCAGTCAGGCGGCCGGACGCGTGGTCACTCTCAGCGATCACAGGCTGCGCCCCGTCGACACAGCGGCAGCGCCACGCCAGGCGACCTGAGGCCCAGGGATCGCATCGCGAAAACGCCGGCCAACTCGTCCGAAGCGCCCTCCGCCACAGACCTCGCGCCACTCGCCGCCCCAACTGCCTGCCGCCTCGCCCTCAGAAGAGGCGGTAGCCCAGCCCGACGATCACCTCGTAGGCGAACTTGAAGCTGCTGTGGCCGCCGCGCTGGTGCCAGAGCATGGGACCGACCGCCGCGCCGAGCGAGGCGAAGAAGTCGCGCGTCAGCGACAGTTCGATGCCGGCGCCGACGAGCAGACCAAAGCGCAAAAGCCCCGTGGAACTCAGGGGCAGGTCGAGGGGAATTTTGGCGCTCGCGTTGAAGAGGATTGGCAGGTCGAAACGCCGCGCGTAGCCGCCGCCGAACTGCAGGCGCAGGCCCTGTCCCGGGCGGTTGCGCTCCTCGATGTAGCGCTCGCCAAACGATCCAAAGACGCCGAGCTGCCCCTCGACAAAGAGGCTGTCGCGCACGGTTTCGCGCAGGGGAAGTCGCCCGGTGGCGGCGAACCAGAGGCTGGTCAGCGCGTAGTCAAAGCCGATTTCGCCGCCGATCTCGTAGCCGTGCATGCCCTCGCGAAAACCGCTGCGCAGCTCGGGGTAGCCAAACGTCGAGTAGTAGGCCAGGCCGCCGCGCTCGATGGGCGCCACGACCGCGCCCTTGGGCGATTCACCGTTCGCGCCAGATGCCCATCCGCCTGCCGAAGCGCCTGTCTGGGCGCCGACCGAGGCGAAGAGCGCGCCGCTCAGGATCAGGATCGCTGCTGTCGTGGACATCCGGGTGCCTCCTTCGCGCCAGGCTGGGCGCGCGGCCGCGCAAGGTAGGGACTCGGACAGAGGGCGCAATTTTTCGGCTACGGCCTGCTACAGGTGTGTTTTGAGTCGAAAAACATCAATAAATTCAAATAGTTAGACAACTTCGACAGCGCTTTGAAGCGCCCGGACGACAGGGACGCGCCCCGCTAAAAAAGAGCCCGTTCGACCTTGGACGCGCCGACGAGGACGAGCGCCAGGTCGGTGAGGTTGGTGCCGCTCAGAAAGCGATCGAGCCCCAGGCGCAGCGCGCGGACCGCGGTCGAGCTGTCAAAGCCGTCGAGGTGACGCGCGAGATCGACGCCGCGCGACAGGGCCCGTTGGGCGGTCTGCCCGTCGACAATCGCTCCGGCGAAATCGGTGTCGCCATCCCGGCCATCGCTGCCAGCGCACAGTGCGCAAAAGTCGTGTCCGGCGAGCGACTGGGCGAGCGACAGCGCGAGGTGCTGCATCCGGCCGCCACTGCCACGTGCGGACGGCACGCAAAGGCGGGGCTCACCCGAGGCCACGAGCAGGAACGGGGGACTTTGGGGCGACGACATCTCGGCGTGCGACTCGCGGACAAGGAGATCGGCGAGCGACTCCAAATCGCCATCAAAGGAAGCGGTCACGGCGCGCGCAAAGACGCCCTGGGCCGACATCAACTGGCAGGCCTTGTCAGCGAGCGAAGATGGCGAGGCGAGCAGGCGATGGCGCAGACGGAAGAGTCGGGCGTCCCCGGGCTTTGGAGTCTCTTCCATCAAGCCGTCGCGACCGCGGGCGAGGCAGTCGAGGACAGAACGCGGCACCTGGGCGCCATGGCGTTCGATGATGTCGAGCGCGTCGGCAAAGGTCGAAGGGTCGGGCAACGTCGGCCCCGAGGCGAGCGCGCCAATGTCTCCAGAGGCGATGTCGCTGAGCATCAACACGAGCCCACCGCGCGCGCGGCACTGCGAGGCGAGCCTCCCACCGCCAAGCCGCGTCAGGTGTTTGCGCACCTGATTGATGGCGTCGATCGGCGCGCCGCTCCGCAACAGGGCGTCTGTGGTGGCGGCCAACTCTTCGATCGAGAGAGGCGCCACGGGCAGCGCGGCAATCGCCGAGGCCCCACCGCTGATGAGAAAAATCGCGAATTCCTCAGGCCGCGTGGCCTCGACCGCGTCCCAAAGCGCCTGTCCCGTCTGAACGCTCGCCCGCGTCGGGATCGGGTGGCCGCCGAGATGAAGCGACAGCTGGCGCGGATGGGGTGAACGCTCGTGGGCCGCGACGACGCCGGAAAACTCGACGCGCAGCGACTCCGACGCCCCGAACGCCATGGCGCAGGCCGCCTTTCCCAGGGCGAACAGGCGAACGCGGAGCGCCGGGATGGGCGTTGTCGACAGCGCCGCGCGGACCAGAGCACGCCCCCCCAGGGACTGAAGCGATTCTCGATAGACGCGCGTCAGCAGGCGGGCGGCGGGCGAATGAACCTCGGACATGGGCGACCTCTTCAGGCGCCGCCAGGACGCCATCGCGGCACAGGCGGGCGACACGTCATCGTCAGGACGCGCAGGCCGTCACCAGACGCAAAGCCCCGCCGCGCCCACCATTCAGATGCCCTCGGCGATGAGCACCGTCTCCGCCTCTTCACGGCGCAACGCCAGCTGCGCGCCCAGGCACTTGATCCACACGCTCTCGCCCCCGGGTCCGAAGCGCTCCAGCTCGATCAGCGCGTTGGGCAAAAGCCCCATGTCGAGCATGCGTTGGCGGATGGCGCCATGCGAGACGATGTTGGCGACGCGCGCCCTTTCGCCGGGTCTGAGATCGACGAGCGACCGCGCGGGTCTGGGCGGCTTTTGAGGATGGCACAGCGCGCAGTGGTCGATCTCTGCCGCGCCGGTCGCGTCCTCGATGGCGGGCGCCTCGCCGTGTCGCCTCGGGCAGGCGTGAAAGCGCGCGATGACGCCGTCGACGTCCGGACAGGTGTCGAGAAACTCGAAAAAGCGCACGAGCTGATTCATGCCGCTGTCGGTCAGACCGTGTTCCATGGCGCAGGACTGAGCCTCCGCCTCGTCGGGCGGCAGCTGCAGCACCTCGGCAAAGAAGCGGCAAAGCAGCTTGTGGCGGGCCAGGATCTTGCGCCCCATGCTGAGTCCCGCCTCGGTCAGGGCAATCGCGCCACGCCGCTCGTAGCCGACAAACCCCAGCTCTTCGAGCTTGCGCAGGGCCATCGACACCGAGGCCGCTTTGACCGCGCGGGCACGGGCGATGTCCTTGACGCGGACGCCGCCCTTCTTCTGGGCCAGCTCGTAGATCGTCTCCAAATAGTCTTCGAGCGAGGACGACAGACCCGGCTCGGCCGCGGGATGCGAGGGCGTTTCGTTCATGGGCGCGCCCGTCTAGTGAGGCCCAAGGAGCGCTTCAAGGGATTTCTCGCCCGTTCCAGCGCCGTCGCGTTCCGAAGCTGAGCGCCTGGCGCCATCGAGCGCGAACTGGCCCGCGCCATCAAAATGTCGAGGTTTTGTATCGCCAATTTAACCTCTCAAAATTCGCTTGCGGACACCCGGCAGTTTTGCTTTCTGCGCCGCCGCGTTTGAGAGGCCTTTGGATGGCCAGGGCGTCCGCTCGCCCTACCTCGACGCGCTCATCTTCCGCGCGTTTTCGGCCCTTTGTCGCCCTTCGCGCACCTTACCCTACAGAGAAGGATGTCCCATGTCCCGAACCCTCAAGCTCCTCTCCAGCCTCGCCCTCTCACTCTGCCTCGCCTTTGGCGCCCTCGGTTGCGACGGCGAGGAAGACCCTGAAGGCGATCTGACGCTCAGCTTCACCTGCTGGGATGGCTACAGCGCTACCTCCGATTACTGCCACCTCTACGACCAGAACAGCGACTCAATCACCGTTCGCATCTTCGATGCCTATGGCAATCAAGTCGCCGAAGAAGTCCTCTGGTGGACTGATGGCAGCACCATTACCTTCCTGGATTTGCCCGCCAGCGACTACGGCTATGACGCCTATGTCTATTCGGCCGACGGCATTCTTCTCTATGCAAACGATGGCACGGACGGATATGGCAATCCTTACGCCCTCACCGTCCTTGAGGGACGCAATAATACATACGAAATCGCTTTAGTCCGTCCATAACTTAAACCTGTCGACGAATTATTCTCGACGCCCAAACCCGACCAATTTATTGGCCGGGTTTTTTAATGCACAACAATCATCTAAACAAAACAAAAACAAGGCACTGCCGAATTTAGCTCGATTTAATTAATTTAATTATTTTATTAAATTTAAACACAACAACACCATTCAACCTTGGATTAAAAATTAAATCGGGCAAATACCCAAAGCCTCCTCAGGTGAAGCGGCATTTTTTCCTTTGACTGCGCCCTCTTTTGCCCGAAAGAGCGCCCTCCCTTTTCGCGGCCTCCCCTCCTCCCCCCTCTCACGCCATGTCCAACGAGTCCCTGTTCGACCATCAAGCGCAACCTTTCTGGGACGAGGCGGGGACCTATTTCCCGCCCGGTTTTGATCCGCAGACGGGTCAGTGGATCGACCCGGCCTATGAGGAGGCCTATGCCCAGGGCTTTGTCTGGGACGCGGCGTTGCAGGACTGGGCGCCGCTCGATTTGGCCAGCGTCGAGGCGCGCCAGGACAGCGCCGATGGCGAGCCTGTGGAAATCGCCGAGGCAGAGGAAGTCGAAATCGATGAAGTCGACGAGGTTGAGGAAATCGACGACATCGAGGTCGAGGAGGCAGAGGAGGCCGAAACGCTCGATCAGGGCGATGTGGGCGCGCGGGCACAGGCGGCGGAGAACCCCGAGGGAGAGCGGGCAATTGGCGCGGCTGTTTTTCAACTGCTCGCCAGGCGCGCGGCCGGACAGAGCGATTCAGAGGCGGGGGTTCAGCAACGGGAGGCGCTGGCGCTGGAGACGGCGGCGGTGGCCAGGTGTTTGCTCGACGCCATCGCGCGCGACGCCGATGAGACGACTGCCATCGACAGTGAAGGCGATCGCGAGGCGCTGGAACTCGTCTTCGCCATCCTGCGTCAGATCGCCCCCAGGGAAGAGGACGAGAGCGTCGAGTTGCGACCGGAGAGCCAGCCCACGCAGGTGCCGCTGATCGGGAGCGCCGATATCGCCGCCGCGCCGCGCTTCTCTGTCCTGCCCAACGAGATCGAACGCGGAACGAGGCCGCTCGCCAACGACGTGTGGGAGCTCGTCGAGGCCCGCGACTTCTCGCGCCAGGGAACGGACGAGGTGCGGCTCGCCACGCTGATCGAGCTGCCGCCCCTGCCCTTTGACGATGTCCAGAGCGAACAGACGGACGTGCCGCTCCTCCTCAAAAACGGACTGCCGCTGCCGCTCGGCTTTGACGCCGAGATCGATCCTGCGCCCCATCCCGTGGCCGGTCCTAATCCGCCGCCAGCGCCCACCCCAGCCCAGCGAAGTGACCTCATCCGCCTGATCGACCGCGCGCTCGACCTTTTGGAAAGCGCCGCGCCGGCCCAGCTGGAGCAGTCGATTTGCGTGCCGCTTGAAACAGCGCGCGACGAGGCGAATGCCCAGGATCTGGCGCTCGACACCTCCTCCCTCTGGCTCAGCGCCGCGCAGCTGGCGGTGGACTTTGCCCCGGGGAGCGCCTCCTCGACTCAGGATCCGCCACCGGCTGGCGCCATCGCCCACGCCCTCTCTGCCTTGACCGACGGTGGCGGGCGACCTCCCGCAGCGCGCGCGAACCTCTCTTCGCGAGTCGACACGCTTGAGATGCCCATGGTGCGGCTGAGGCGCCCCGATCGCCTGCCGACCGCCGACGCGCCCGAACTGTCAACGCCAAGCGCCGGTGGGGAACGCGCCAGCCTCAACCTGAACGCCCTGACCATCCGCATGAGGCGCCCCTCGGAAGCGGACAACGGGCGCATCGAAGTCGACAGCGGTGACGATTTGCCCTCCGACGACATCGAACTGGCGCTCACGGCTCTGGCCTCGTTCATCCAGCGCCAGAACACGGCGAGCAGCGGTCGGCCCGCGACGCCACTTCCGCCATCAGCGCCTCCGGTCGCCTCCGCGCGCAAAGCTGTGCCGCCGCCTTTGCCCGCCAGACCCGCCATTCCCGGAAAAAAGCCGCCGCCGCCCCTGCCCCGCGCGCCGCTCTCGCAGCAGATCACGCCGCTTTTGGGCGTCGCCCCGCAGCCAGCCGAGCCCAAGCCGCAGCCGCCGGCCAACGTCCCCGTGGCCATCGCCCTCAACGGCACCTTTCGCGTGGTCTGCCGGACGCTCGACGGCGCCGTCTACCGGGGCATCCTGCAGCACCCCAACCTCACCGCGCCGACGCTCACCCTCGCGCTCCAGCCCGGTCCCTCCATCCTGACGCTGGAAACGCGCTCGCTGCAGGCCATCTTCTTTTTGCGGCGCTCAGGACAGGGCGAGATCGTTCCCGAGGGTCGCAAGGCGCGTCTGCTGTTCAAGAGCGGTCGCCAGCGCAGTGGACTCATCCCCGCCTTTGATCCGCACGGCTCAGGGTTCTTTTTCTACCCGAGCCAGACGCAGGGCTCCCCCACCGAGTTCTGGTTCGTCTACGGCGCCAGCCTCGCCGCGATCGATTTCGAGTGAGTTTGCGCCCGAGCGCTGCCGCGAACGCGCGCGACGGGGACAGCCCGAAGCCATCCCCACCGCGACTTTTGGCGCTTGGCGCGCCCGCCGTCAGATCATCCGGCTGAGGAAGATCGCGCCGACGATGACGATCAGCGCGACGACCCCGAAGAGGACGAGCCGTCCCGCGTGAAACTGATCTTCGTCGCGCGACGCCTCTGCCGCGTTCTGTGGCGCGGCCTGCTTCCTGTCCTGTTCAGACATGGTCGTTCATCCCTTCTGACGGACGCGACGCAGTCCCCGGGAGACAGGCCTGTCCGTCCGAAAATCCGTCATGGGCTCCCAGCGCTGTCGGTGTCGCCAGACAGCCGCGTGGCAGTGGCGAGGACCTCAGAAAGCCCGCGTCCATGGCGGCGCGCGCGGGGGATGCGCCAAGAGGCTCTGCTCCGCGTCGGCGATGGCGATTCTCTGACGCGGCGCGAACGCCTCGGACAGGCAGCGCGGACAGGTCAGCGACGCCGGCAGGTTGGCCAGCGACAGGGCGATTTCGCGCGGGCCGATCTTTTGCAGCCAGGCGCCCAAACGCAGGCGCTCCTCAAAGCGCGTCGGCTCTCGCGGCAGTCCCTGCGCCACCATGAGCGCGCCAGAGTCCCTGTCGACAGTGTCCCCAAGCTCCCTCAGCCGATCGCCATCCGCGCGCGCGACAACAGCCGCGGCTTCGACACAGAAGAGCGCGAGCAGGGCCAACAGGGCGAACGCGAAAGGCGCGACGGGCGGGAGGGAACGACGCATGGGGCGGCGCCTTTTGGGCGAGCGCGGCGCGTTTGAGAAGTCTTTGGACGCGCGCCAGGACAACCCGGCACAGCCTTCCGCGCGCCATCGAGGCAGCTCTCTGACGAGAGGACTGGCCGCCCGCAAAGCCGACGCGCGCTCGTGCCGCGAACCCCGCCGGACCGAGAGGCAATCGAGACAGCAGCGGACCACAGGCGCGCCAACGACTGGGGGAACGGCCTGGGCGCCCCACGTCAGGGACGCTTGCCCGTGCATGGGGAATGCGCTTTGGGCCGCCGCCTCTTTCTCTGGCCACCACCGCCGACGCGCCTTTCAGGCCTGTTCACCGACCCGCCGCGGCGAAAGCGCGCATGGCCCCAAGACGAGGCGAGTTCATGGAACCGCGACGCATGACGTTCGACACAGGCAACATCTTCCGCAGGCCGCCGCCCGGCACACTCGGAATCATGCTGGCCACCGCCACCCTCAGCGCCGTCGCCCTGGCCTCGGCCGGCCGCTTTGGCTCGCAGTCGCTGGCGCTCGCGCTCCTCTTCTCGCCGAGCGCCGTGCTCGACGCCCACCGCCTCTGGACGCCGCTGACAAGCCTCTTCGTCTCGCTGCAGCCCCTCCAGCTCGTCTTCTACGTCTTCTTCGGCCTGTGGATGTTTGGCGCGCAGCTGGAGCGGCAGTGGGGCACGCGGCGATTTCTCTATTTTTTCTTTGTGACCGGCGTCTCGGCAGGCGTGCTGACAGCGCTCCTTGGCACCTTCTCTTCCTCGCTGCGCGGCGCGCCACCGACGCTCTTCGACGGCACCTACGCCGCGTTCGAAACCATCGTGCTCGGCTGGGTGCTGATGAACTGGCAGGCAAGCGTGCTCTTCTTCTTCGTGCCGCTGCGCGCGCCCTTCCTGCTCCTCTTCGCCCTCCTCTTCCCGCTGCTCGGCATCCTCCAGGGCAACTGGGAGCCGTTCGTGCCGGTGCTGGCGTCGATGGCCATCGGCTACCTGATGCTGGCGCGACGAAATCCCCTGAAGACGCTCTGGCTCCGCCTCAAACTCGCCTGGACAAGGGCCGAGCTGAAGCGCGCGCGGCGACACCTGCGCGTGGTTCCCGACGACAGCGAACACGCGGACAAACCCAACGACGGGCCGCCCACCTGGCTCAACTGATCGGCGCGTGGTCCGCGCGAGTGGAATGGGCGGCGACCTGCGCCACAGGAAGGGCGCGCCTTGGACAGGCCCATTCGATTGCCGCCGCACGCCTCAAACGCGCGACGCCTCGCTCACTTCAGGCACGCTCGTGAGCAGTCGAATCGCCACGCTGGCCACAGCCATGCCCATCGCCGCCGTGACAAAGACAGCGCTCGCCTGACAGCGCGGCCCGCGAATGCCAGGCACGTCGCTTGGCACCTCGGGGATGCCCGCGCGCTGATCAGCGTCGAAGCTGAGCGCCTTGCGGCCCGGTTCTCGCGACCAGACAGCGTGGATGCCGGTGGGGCGCTTGCAGTCGATGCCGTGGCGGCGGCGCAAAAACTTCCGCACGTCGCGGGCGAAGTGGTCCTGTCGCGTCTCACACAAATCGCCGCACATGATCTGCGTCGGATCGAGCCGTCCGCCCGCGCCCATCGAGGAGACGATCGGGATGTAGGCGGCATGGCAGCGCGCGATGAGGTGCAGTTTGGCCGTCACGCTGTCGATGGCGTCGATCACGAGGTCGACGCCGCCGTCTGTCGGCACGAGGCGTTCAGCCGTCTCTTCGCTGTAACGATCGCAGATCGCCGTGACATCGAGCGCGGGATCGAGCGCGAGGAGGCGCGAACGCATGGCCTCGACCTTGGGAATCCCCAGCGTTGTCGTCAGCGCGTGCAGCTGGCGGTTGAGGTTGGTCCGCGAGACGCGCTCGCCGTCGATGAGCACGAAGTGGCCGACACCTGAACGCGCCAACGCCTCGACCGCGAAGGAGCCGACTCCGCCCACGCCCACGGCGATCACGCGCGATTGCCACAGGCGCGCCACTGCCCCTGGACCGACGAGCCGCGCGAACCTGTCCAGACGCAATTCACGCGGCGTTTGACCCGCCTCCAACCCTTCATGGCCCCGATCTTCAGCGCCGCAGGCGCCGTTGTTGTGCTCGCTCATGGCGCGCGCCTTTCGAAAATCAGCTCCGCGATGTCCAGCGACAAAGCGCTTGGGGCGGCGGCGTGAAAATCACTGTCTGAGAGGGCGACAACCATCGGCGGCGGGCAGCCCGCGATCGCCAAACGCGCCAAGCGCCACCTCGAACAGCGTCCCTCGCGAAAAGCGCCCCAGACGATGGGCAGTCGTCTGGCCCCTCAGCGCCTGCTCTCCGGCATCGATCGCCCGCGTCCCAAACGGCGCTTCAGCGCGGCAATGAGTGGTCGCAAGGTCTCCGCGCGCAGGGCAAGGCTCATCAGGCCATAGACGGCAACGCCCACGCCCACACCGCCCACAGCCAGGACGAGTCGGGCCCAAAAGCCGCTGTCGTCGATCGCGGCGCGCGTGAACGCGACAAAGCCCAGGCGCAAAAAACCGAGGACACAGGCGCCCATCAGCGCGGCGGCCAGGGCTGCCTTGAAGAGCTCTCTGGCAACGCCTGGGGTCCCGGGCAGACCGCGCGTCTTCCGCGCGAAGGCGATGGACAGGGTGGCGAAGTTGACCCAGGCGCCGAGCGAGGTGCCGACGGCCAGCCCCAGATAGCCGAGGCGATCGAAAAAAATGAGGTTGAAGCAGAGGTTGACCGCCACCGCCGACAGCGACCCGAAGAGCGGCAGGCGCGGCAGGCCCAGCGCGTAGAAGGCAGGCGCCGTCACCTTGACGCCCGAGTAGGCAAAGAGCCCCAGCGCATAGCCGCACAGGGCGAGAGCGGTGTGGCGCGCGTCGTCCGAGGTAAAGCGGCCGTATTCGTAGATGAGGCGGATGAGCGGTTCGGACATGACCGCGAGGCCCACCATCGACGGCAGCGCGAGAAATCCGATGAGCTGGATAGCCTGCGACAGGCTCGACTTCATCCCGGCCAGATCGCGTTCAGCGGCGCGGCGGGCAAGCAAGCTCGTCGTCACCGTGGCCACGGCCACGCCAAAGACGCCTATCGGCAGATACATGATGCGGAAGGCGTAATTGAGCCAGGCGTTGGCCCCCGGCTGCTCGCTGGCGAACTGGGTGTTGATGAAGATGTTGGCCTCGGTCGCCGCCAGGCCAATTGTCGCCGGCGCCATCAACAGCGCGATGTGTCTGAGGTCCGCGTCTCGCCAGAGCGCGCCGAACGCCGGACGGAAGCGGTAGCCGAATCGCCGCAGGGCCGGCAGCTGAACGGCAAACTGGGCAAAGCCGCCGAGCAGGGTGCCGATCGACCAGCCGATGACCGCTGTCCTGTCGCCCGCGCCCGCGATCTTCAGGCCAAGGCCAATCGCGATTGCCGTCAGATTGAACAGGGTCGGCGCCAGTGCCGGCGTGCCAAAGGCGCCCCGGGCGTTGAGCATCCCCATCATCACCGCGGCCAGGCTGAGCGCGAGGAGGAAGGGCATCATGACGCGCGCGAGGAGCGCGGTCAGTTCGGCCTTGCCCGGCACGTCAAAAAAGCCGGAGGCCAAAAGGAAGACGATCTCTTCGGCAAACGTGGCGGCGAGGATCGTGATGGCGCCGACGACGATGCAGAGGGCGCCGACGAGCTTGTTGGCCAGCTCATGCGCCGCTTCCGGGCCGCGTTCCTTTTCAACGCGGGTGAAGGTGGGGACAAACGCCGCGCTGAGCGCTCCCTCCGCGAAGAGATCGCGCAGGAGGTTGGGGATGCGAAAGGCCACGACAAAGGCGTCGGCCCACATGCCTGCCCCGAGCAGCGCCGCGAACAGCTGCTCGCGCAAAAGCCCGAGAAAGCGGGAGGCGGTCACAGCCGCGCTCACCAGTGCCGTCGATCGGATGAGGCCGCCCCGGGGTTCGCCAGAGGCAGAGGCGCCTGGACCATCGCCGCGTTGGGCGCTGCCGCTGGCCTCAGAGGGCACGCTCGAAGCAGGGCTGCTGGAGGTTGGAGTCGTCATGGCCGGCTGGCGCGTCGACTTCGGGCGCGCGTTTTTCGGTGTTCGCGCCTCAGTGGCCACCCTCGGCCCGCTGCAGGTTGACCAGCTGGGATCCAACCATCACCAGGGTGCGCTGGATGCAGGCGCCATTCTGCGGCCGCATGTCCGGCGATTTCTCAAGGCAGCTGAGCACGAGCGCCGCCAGTTCGTCTGGCAGGTCGGGCCGATAGAGGCGCGGGTCGGGCGCGGGCGTGTTCGTGTGATGGAACATCGCCGTCTCCGGCTCAAAGGGTAGCCGTCCGCAGAAGCACTCAAAGAGCACGACGCCGAGCGCGTAGATGTCGGTCCTGCCGTCGATGGGATCGCCCTTGATCTGCTCCGGCGCCATGTAGACCGGCGTGCCAACCACCGTGTTCTTGCGCTTCGAGCCGTCGTCGCCGGAACGCATCACGTAGGCGATGCCGAAGTCGGTCAGCTTGGCCGTGCCGTCGTTGGCCACCATGATGTTTTCCGGCTTGAGGTCGCGGTGGACGATGCCGCGGGCGTGGGCGCAGTCGAGCGCCGAGGCGACCTGCGAACCGATGCGGATCGACTGCATCAAGGTCGGCGCCGCCTTGCCGAATCGCGTGCGCAAGTCATCGCCCTCCACCAGCTCCATCACCAGCCAGGGGGCGCTCTCCTGCAGTCCGGCGTCGTAGACGGTGACGATGTTGGGGTGGTTGAGCTGGGCGACCGAACGCGCCTCCCGCAGGAAGTATTCGCGGATGCGGGCATTGTTGCCGGCATTGGGCTCAAGCAGCTTGATGGCCACCGGGCGTGAGAGCTGCTCGTCGACAGCGCGGTAGACGACGCCCATGGCGCCGCGGGCGATCTCGTGGACGATTCGGTAGCGAGACGGCAGCCCGCTCGATGACTCTCCAGCGCGCTCGGACACATCCAAAGGCTTGGGCGGCGGCGTGCTGACAGCGAGGGCAAAGGGCTGCGGCGTGAAGCGACCCTGCACAAGGCGCAGGCGCAAAGCCGCGTCGCGGTGCTTGGGGTCAAAGGAGAGCAGCTCTTGAAGCGCGGCCGACGCCTCGAAGAATTTCCCGGCTGCCTCGTAGGCTCGAGAAAGGCCGTAGAGGACCTCGCCGCGATCGAAGTCGCTGGCGCCCGATTCGAGGAGCGCCGAATACTGACCGATCGCCACCTCCGCCTCCTCCGCCTGCAGCGCGAGTTTGGCGAGCAGCAGCCGGCCCGAAGTCTTCAGTCCGGTGGCGCCCTTCAGAGCGGCAAAGGCCTCCTCGCTCCTGCCAAGCTCGATCAGGACGTTGGCGGCTTCTTCGTGTTGGCCGCGGCTCAAGAGCAATTTGGCCTTCTCCGCGCGATCGCCGCGCTGCGCCAAAAGCTCGCTGGCCCAGTCACTCTGGCCGTTGGCCTTGAGCAGATCCGCCGCCTCGCGCACCAGATTGCGCCGCACGAGGAGCTGCGCCGCGCGTTTGAGCTGTCCCGAAGCGACGAGCAAATCGGCGGCCTTGCCCAGATCCCTGTCGTCAAGCCGGGCAAAAACCTGCAGCGCGCCCTCGATATCGCCGCCCCTGAGCAGCGCCCGCCCGGCCGCCAGAAACTCGCGCACTTCGACAAGACAACGGGCCGCTTCGGCGTGATGCCCGGCCGATTCCAGAAGCTGTGCCGCCTTGTGCAGCTGCCCGCCCTTGCGACAGGCGCGCGCCGCACTCACCGCGTCTTTTAGCTTCTCGTAGAGGCCAGCCGCGCGAAGCCACTGCCCGTCGCGTTCCAACAACTGCGCCGCCTTGGCCACCTGACCGCTCTTGAGCAACAGCGCCACCGCCTCGTCCTGCGCGCCGGCGACGAGAAGCGCCTCGACAGCCCGCTCCGCCTTGCCCTGCGCCTCAAACGACTCCGCCGCCAGCTTGGCCAGCGCCCGCCGCACCCGCTCGTCCTTGGTCTTGCGCGCCGCCTCGACGCGCACCTCTGCCGCGCGCAGCTGTTCACCCAGCTTGTCGTAAATTTTGGCCGCGTCGATCAGGCGCCCACTGGCGACGAAGTGCCTGGCCGCCTGGTTTCGCGTGGCGCGCACCTCATCCTGATCGCCGAGCTGCTCGTAAAAGCGGCTGGCCATCTCATAGGCCCCGGCGCGCTGGGCGATCTGCGCCAGGTCGCGGCGCGTCTTGGGATCGTCGAGCAATTTGCGCCCGGCAAAACTCTTCTCCGCCTGCTCCACCTGGGGCGCGCTGGCCTCCGCCAATGCTTTGAGCGCGTCGGCTGGCCTGCGGTGTTTCAAATAGAGCTCGACCGACTGGGCCTCCTGACCGGCCTTGATCAACAGCCGCGCCGCCTCCTGCCACCTGCCCGCGTCCAGAAGATCTTTGGCCGCGCCGGCGTAATCGCCCCACCCCTCCAGCACTCTGGCGTGAGCCATGAGCGACTTGCGATGGCGCACAAAGCGCACCGCGACGCCCACCACGGCGGCGAGCAGGATGAGCGCGAGGCAAAGGATGATGCCGACGACCAAGGGCATGAGGACACAAGCGGTCAGGCAGTGAATCCGGGTGGAGACCTCAAGCACTGCCTTTCGGCCTTCGCGAATTCGCCTTCGAGAGAGGACACTTGAAAGAGACGGGGGGCGTTCGAAGGCCGCGCGTCAAAAACTATTTCCTCTTTGGCTTCAAGCCTTGAGCGGGACTTTTCACGCCCCTCTGCGCGCGCTTGCCGCCCACCTTGGCCGCGCCCTTTTCCCCGCGCGTAGCGCCGCTCGACTTGCCGACCTTTTTGTCGCCAGCCGCGCGCTTTGCCGTCGTCTTCCTGACGGTCGCCTTCTTTGACGGGGTCGCGTCTGTCGCCGTCTTTTTGGCTGTCGCCTTCCTGACCGCTGACTTGCGCGCGGGCGACGTGGCCTCCGCTCCTGTTCCCGCCACCTTGGACGATGTCCGCTTCACCGTCCGCCGCGCGCCCATGGCTTCCGCCGACACCTCGCCCTCGCTCTTGCGCGCCCGCTTGGACGCCACCACGCGCTCCGCGACCTGGCTCCCCTCCTGAACCGGACTCGATTCCACGCGCTTCACCGCGACATCGCCCGTCGCAGGCTCGGCCTTCTCCTGCGTCGCGACCGCCTTTGTCTGCCCGGCGAACTCGACGCGACCGCCCGTGACAAAGCGCCCGCGCGGGGCATGGCGAACGCGTCCGGCGAGAACCTCCACCGGCACGACCGCGCGCTCAGGCTTCACCGGCGCCTCTTCCGTTGTCCTGGGGCGTCGCTCGGCCGCGCGAATGATGCGGACCAGCGCCTTGGAGGTCAGCGGAGACGACGTGCTTCTGGGCTTCTTCGAATCGGCCACGGCAAAAATTCCTCAGGCTGGCGGCCGCCAATCGTCGGACACCATCGTCCCGTGACAGCTCGACCGGCCGCGAGGGCGCGCGCCTTTAGGAGAGTTAATCCGCGAAAGTCAACGCGATTTGCCGCCGCCTTTTTCCGAATGAAAAAGGCCTTTTCAGCCCCTGTTTTCGACCGCCGCGGACAGGCCATCGCCGAGCGCCTGAGGCGCCTCATCAAAATCAGTCGCCGCCGCGTAGTCGTCGTAGAGGCGGACCTCGGCAGGCCCTGTGATGACGCCACTCTCTCGGGCCAGCGCGCGTTTGAGCGCCACCAGGGCGACCTCGATCTGATCGATCGACGGCTCGCGCGTGGTGATGCGCTGGATCCACAGTCCGGGCCGCACGAGCCAGAGGATGACTCGGGGACAACTCGACCTGGCCGACAGGCGCTGCAGCTCATAGGCGATGCCCGCCACTGGAAACATCAGCGGCAGCTTGATGGCGATCAGGCACAGCTGGTTGACGATCCCCCGCTCGGAAAACGTCGGCAGGAAGGGAAAGACCGCCGCGAACAGGACGATGCTCACCGCCAGCACGAGAATGATGAACGAAGTCCCGCAGCGCGGATGCAGGCGCGTGTGGCGAGCGGCGCTCTCAGGCGTCAACGGCTCGCCCGACTCGTAGGCCCAGATCGACTTGTGCTCGGCGCCGTGGAACTCGAAGACGCGCCGGATGTCGGGCATCAGCGAGATGGCGGCCAGGTAGGCGACGAAGATGAGCGCCTTGAAGACGCCATCGATGAGGTGAAAGGCCACGCCGTTCGTCGGCAGATTGAGCCCGGTTCCCTCGCCCAAAAGCCAGGTGAGCAAGTGCGGCAGGCCGACAAAGAGCCCAAGGCCCAGCGCGATCGAGACGATCATGGTCAGGCCCATCATCCAGCGCTCCTGCGCGGTGGCCTGGCGGGGCGCGGCGCCGTCTTTAGTGGCGCGTTCAGTCGCAACGCGCGCCTCGGCCGCGGCTTTGCCCGTCCCCTCCCCTCCTGAGTCCGCGTCTTGGGCCGCGTCTGTCGTGTTCGCCGCTTCGCCCGCGCCCTCATTGGACTCAGCCCTGGCCGACTCGCCCTCTTCCTCGGGCATCGCCTGCTCGGCCGAGAAATTGAGCGCCGACATGCCGTTCCACAGGCTCTCGATGAGCACGATGCCGCCGCGCAAAAAGGGCCAGCGCAACGGCCTGACGCGGCCAAAGAGCGTCTCCCACGGCTGCTCGCGGACGACGATCCGACTGTCAGAACGGCGCACCGCGACCACGAAGCTTTTGGGCGAACGCATCATCACGCCTTCGATGACAGCCTGTCCGCCAACAGCGCAGCGCGCGCCCGTCTGGACCATGGCGCCCAGCCGCCTCACCCATCCCAGCCTGTCGTCAGTCATCGTCTCTCTCCTCGCCATGGCGCTCCCGCGCCAGCCGCTCTCAAACGCGGCGTTCAGCCACAAAAAAAGGCGCGCCCACATCGAGCGCGCCCTGAATGTTTGACACTTCCGCGCGGAAGCTCACTTGGCCTTCGCGGCGAGCTGCTTCGCGTATTTCTTGCGGAACTTGTCGATGCGACCGGCGGTGTCCATCAGCTTCTGCTTGCCCGTGTAGAAGGGGTGGCAGGCCGAACAGACTTCGACCGTGAAGCTGCCCCGCGTCGAGCGGTTCTCGATGATGTTGCCGCAGCTGCACTCGATGGTGGCGGGACGGTAATTCGGGTGGATGTTGTTCTTCATTTGTATTGCCTCGCTTGCCTTACTCCCGGCGCCCCAGGCGCTCGGAAGGACCGGCCAAAAAGGGGCGCGCCCTATAGAGATCGGCCTGACCGCTGTCAAGTAACGCCAGGGCCCCAAAACGCCATTCCCCAAGCCCCGTTCCGCAGCCCGGAAAACGCCTTCCAGCCGTTCTCAAACCCGCCCGCGACGCGCTCATTTCGCGGCCAGCTGGGGGGTTGAAAACCGCGGGCCTTTCGTCTCAGGAGCGCCGCCCATGAGCGACCCCAAAAGGCCCAAGGCGCCCGCAGACGGGCAGCGCCAGTTCGATCTCTTCACCGCCCCCGCGCGAAGCGAACGCCCCCAGACCGAGACACCCCCGCCCCATCCCGAAGCGACGCGAAGCGCTCTTGCCGAGCCGCCCGCGGACCTGGAGGCCTTCCCCGCAGACATTCCGGCGCGACTCGACGCCCTGCGCGCGGCCATCCGCTTCCACGACCATCGCTACTACGTCCTCGACCGCCCCCTGCTGAGCGACGCCGCCTACGATCGCCTCTTTGACGAGCTCACCCGCCTCGAAGATGCGCACCCCGGACTCGTCTCCCCGGACTCTCCCACGCAACGCATCGGTGGCGAGCCCCTCGCGCGATTCGACAAGGTGGTCCACGAGCTGCCGATGCTGTCCCTGGGCAAGGCGATGAGCGCGGGCGAATTTGTCGACTTTGACCGCCGCCTGACGCGCGAGCTCAAAATTGGCGCCGTCCTCTATGACTGCGAGCCCAAGTTCGACGGCCTGGCGATTTCGGTTCTCTACGAAAACGGCCGCCTCAAGCGCGCCTCGACGCGCGGTAACGGACTCGTCGGCGAAGACGTGACAGCCAATATCCGCACCATTCGCTCGATCCCGCTCGCCCTCGCGATCCCGGAAGGTGAAGCGCCGCCAGCCGTCTTCGAGGCGCGCGGCGAGGTCCTGCTCAACAAAGCCGACTTCGCCCGCCTCAACGCGGCGCAGGAACAGAGGGGCGAGGCCGTCTTCGTCAATCCGCGCAACGCGGCCGCCGGATCGCTGCGCCAGCTCAACCCCAAGGTCACGGCCACGCGCCCGCTCACGGCCTACTTCTATGAGGTCGGCCTCTCGTCGATCGCCTTCGCCACGCACGCCGAGAAGCTCGCGCGCCTGAAGTCGTTTGGCTTCAGGACCGCAGATTTCGCGCAGGCTTTGGGCGGCGAGGAAGTGGCGCGCTGCCACGAGCGGTTTCTCGCCACGCGGCACGACTTCCCCTTCGAGCTCGACGGCATGGTGATCAAGGTGGACGCGCTCGCGCTTCGGGAGGCGCTCGGCGAATTGTCGCGCACGCCGCGCTGGGCCATCGCCTGGAAGTTTCCGGCGGTCGAGGAAGAGAGCGAGGTCGTGGCCATCGACGTGCAGGTCGGGCGCACCGGCAAGCTGACGCCCGTGGCGCGCATCCGCCCGGTGATGGTCGGCGGCGCCATGGTCTCGAACGTCACCCTGCACAACGAGGACGAGGTGCGGCGCAAGGACGTGCGGCTCGGCGACAAGGTCTTTGTCCGCCGCGCGGGCGATGTGATCCCGGAGATCGTCTCGGTCATCGCTGAAAAGCGGACAGGCCAGGAGCGCGCCTTTGAGTTTCCCGACACCTGCCCCGTCTGCGGCGCCGCCGCCCCCCGCCCCGAGGGTGAAGTCGACCATCGCTGCACTGGCCTTGCCTGTCCGGCGCAACTCGAAGGCCGCATCGCCCACTTCGCCCAGCGCAACGCCATGGACATCCAGGGGCTCGGCGACAAGCTGATCGCCCAGCTCACCGCCCAGGGACTCGTGCGCTCGGTGGCCGACCTCTACCGGCTGAGCCACGGCGCGCTGACAGCCCTGCCGCGCATGGGCAAAAAGAGCGCGCACAACCTCCTGAGCGCCATTGACCAGAGTCGCAGGACGACCCTGAGGCGATTCGTCTTCGCGCTGGGCATCCGCCACGTGGGCGAGGCCACCGCCAAGAGCCTGGCCGCGCGCGTCAAAGATCTCGACGAGCTCACCGCCATGGACGCCGCGTCGCTGCAGACCGTGCCGGATGTCGGGCCAGAGATCGCCGCCTCGATCGTCCAGTTCTTCGCCGAGCCGCAAAACCGCGCGGTGATCGCCGCCCTCCTCGAAGCGGGCGTCACGCCGACAAACGATCTCGAACAGCGGGATCAGGCGCCGTCTGCCGTCTTTTCCGGCAAGCGCGTCGTGCTCACCGGAACACTGACGTCGATGTCGCGCGAGGCGGCCAAAGCGGCCATCGAGGCGCGCGGCGGCAGCGTCTCCTCCAGCGTCTCCCCCAAGACCTCCTTCGTCGTGGCGGGCGAGGCGGCGGGGCAGAAGCTCGACAAGGCGCGCGCGCTGGGCGTCGAGATCATCAACGAGGCGCAATTCCTCACGCTCATCGGCGAGGCAAAGGCGAACGCGGCGGCACCGGAAGACGACCGGGCGGACGAAAGGACCGGACATGACTGAGACACTGGCCCCCCCGCGGACAACGCCTGGCGAACGCCCTGTCGCCGATGGCGCGCTCTACCGACTGGAAAAACGCCTGCTCAACGCCACTGGCCGCGCCGTGCGCGACTTCGATCTCATCGGTGAAGGCGACCGCGTCCTCGTCGGCGTCTCGGGCGGCAAGGACTCGCTCGTGCTCCTCTGCCTGCTCGACAAACTGCGCCGCCGCGCGCCGGTGAAGTTTTCGATCGCGGCGATCAACATCGACCTCGGCCAGCCCGGCTTCGACCCCGCCCCTGTCCGCGCCTTTGTCGAGTCGCTCGGCGTCGAGGGCCACTTCATCGCCCAGGATGTCTACAGCGTCGCGCTCGCCAAGGCCGAACCGGGCAAATCGCTCTGTCCCATCTGCTCCCGCCTGCGGCGCGGCATCCTCTACACGCAGGCCATCGCCCTGGGCTGCAACAAGATCGCGCTCGGCCATCATCGCGAAGATCTGATCGAAACCCTGCTGTTGTCGGCCTTCTACGCGGGCGCGCTCAAGTCGATGCCGCCGCTGCTTCGCGCCGACGATGGCAAGAACACGGTCATCCGCCCGCTCGTCTATTGCGCCGAGGAGGAGATCGTCGCCTACGCCCGGGCCCTCGCCCTGCCAGTCGCGCCGCCGCCCCCCTGCGAGACCGAAGATCTGCAGCGCGCGCGCATCAAAAACCTCGTCCGCGACCTCGCCAAAGACCACCCGGCTGTGCCCGGCAACCTGCTCAACGCCCTGCGCCAGGTCGTGCCGACGCACCTGCTCGACCCGACCATCCGCTCCACCCGCGACGAGACGCGCCTTTCTTCCAAAAAATAAAATCAATTCTCCAGGCGACGCCCAAACTATTCATTCAACAATTAAACTCGTCTTTATATTAAATACTCGACCTCAACGCCGCGATTTCCTATGCAAAACATTCAACCCCGCCCCAAATCCCCAGAATGTCATTTTAATTTTATTTCTATAATCCTTCACCACCATTCCTCATATCAAATCCTTCTTAAAACAAACGCGCGGCATTCACCTGGATATCCTCTCCATTCAATCATCCGATCCGCTCGCCATTCACCGCGCCCGCCCCACGCGCCTTTGCCCGCCCCCAGGCGACGCCCAAAAACTCTTTCCCCTTTTGGGAGCCGTTTCGGCTAAGAGGCCGCGCCGCTCGGCGCCCCCCTGTCCATCATCGAGGCGCCCTGGGCACGCCGCCCTCCTGTCAGGGCACGCGCCACAGCGCGCTCGACGCTTTGGGCGCGCGGGATGAGCACTTCGGGCCTGTTCGCGCGGGGGAATTCCTGCCGCCGCTTTTGTCCATGCCTGGCGCCCTTCCCTCCCCTTGTCAGTCTTTCCCTGGGGTCGGCCTTCGGGCCCGCCCACCTCTGCAGAAACGAGTCCCTCCATGGCCGATACCGAGATGCCGCCTCCTTCCGACGACGCCGCCTCCGACGCGAAGCGCGCCGACGGTGCCCCTGCCACTGGCCTGCCAGTCAACGACACGCCCGATGGTCCTGGCGCCCCACCGCCCAGCGCCGGCTCTGACGCGCCGCCGCCGCGATCCATCATCCCGATCGCCATCGAAGACGAGATGCGGCGCTCCTACCTCGACTACTCGATGAGCGTGATCGTCGGCCGCGCCCTGCCCGACGTGCGCGATGGCCTCAAGCCGGTCCACAGGCGCGTCCTCTTCACGATGGACGAGCTGGGCAACCACTACAACAAGCCCTTCAAGAAGTCGGCGCGCACCGTCGGCGATGTCATGGGCAAGTATCACCCGCACGGCGACCAGGCCATCTACGACACCCTGGTGCGCATGGCTCAGGACTTCTCGCTGCGCTACCTGCTCATCGATGGCCAGGGCAACTTCGGCTCGGTCGACGGCGATCCCCCGGCGGCGATGCGTTACACCGAGGCGCGCCTGACCCGCCTGTCCGAAGAGCTCCTCGCAGACCTCGACAAGGACACCGTCGATCTCGGGCCCAACTACGACGAGTCGCTGACCGAGCCGATGGTCCTGCCGGCGCGCTTTCCCAACCTGCTCGTCAACGGCTCCGAGGGCATCGCCGTCGGCATGGCCACCAAAATCCCGCCGCACAACCTGGGCGAGGCCATCGACGCCACGATCCACCTCGTCGATCACCCGGAGGCCACGGTCGCCGACCTGATGCAGTTCATCCCCGGCCCCGACTTCCCCACGGCGGGCTTCATCCACGGGCGGCGCGGCATCTACGACGCCTACACCACCGGTCGCGGCCACCTGAAAGTCCGCGCGCGCGTCGACATCGAGGTCGATCCCAAGACCGATCGCGAGACCATCGTTGTCACCGAGCTGCCCTATCAGGTGAACAAGGCGCGCCTCATCGAGAGCATCGCCCAGTTGCACAAGGACAAGGTCGTCGAGGGCATCACCGGACTGCGCGACGAATCCGACCGCCGCGGCATGCGCATCGCCATCGAGGTCTCGCGCAACGCCATGGCCCAGGTGGTGCTCAACAACCTCTTCGCCCACACCGACCTGCAGACGACCTACGGCGTGATCATGCTGGCGATCGACAACGGCCAGCCGCGCGTCCTCAACCTCAAGGAACTGCTCGCGCGCTTCATCAGCCACCGCCGCGACGTGGTCACGCGCCGCACCCGCTTCGAGCTGAGAAAAGCCGAGGCCAGGCGCCACATCGTCGAGGGCCTGCTCGTCGCCCAGGACTTCATCGATCACGTCATCTCGCTCATCCGCGCCTCCAAAGATCCGGAAGAGGCCAGCTGGGGGCTGACGCGCATCTTCACCGACGAGATCTACGAGCGCGATTCCTTCAAACACCTGCCGCGCGTCTCCCTCGACATGGCGCGCGAACGCATGGCCGCCCTCACCGCACGGCTCAACAGCGACGAGCCCAAATGCGGCGCCCTCACCCACGCCTACAGCGACCGCGGCTTCTCCCCGGAACAGGCCAAAGCCATCCTTGAGATGCGCCTGCAGCGCCTGACCGGGCTGGAGCGCGAGGCCCTCATCGGCGAGCTCGTCGACCTCGTGCGCGCCATCGCCTGGTATCGCGAGATTCTCGACAACGAGAAGACGCTGCTCGGCGTGATCAAGGACGAACTGAGCGAAATCCGCGAAAAATACGCCGACGAGCGCCGCACCCAGATCGTCGACGAGGCGGGCGATCTCTCCATCGAGGACCTCATCGCCGAAGAGGACATGGTCGTGACGCTCTCGCACGACGGCTACGTCAAGCGGAACCCGGTCAGCGACTACCGGGCGCAGCGCCGTGGCGGACGCGGCAAGACAGGCGCCTCCACCAAGGAAGACGATTTCGTCGAGCAGGTCTTCGTCGCCTCGACCCACGCGCACCTGCTCATCTTCTCCACCAAGGGCCGCCTCTACTGGCTCAAAGTCCACGAAATCCCGGCCGCCGGTCGCACCTCGCGCGGCAAGGCCATCGTCAACATGGTGAAGTTCGACGAGGACGAAAAACTGGCCGCCGTCCTGCCCGTCAGCGCCTTCGAAGCCGATCGCTGCGTGGCCTTTGTGACCAAAAACGGCGTGGTCAAGCGCACCGCCCTCTCCCAGTTCTCGCGTCCCCGCGCCTCCGGCATCAACGCGCTCGGCATCGAGGACGGCGACGCGCTCAAGGCCGCCCTGCTCACCGACGGCACCAAAGATCCGTTGCTCTCGACGCGAACGGGCATGGCCATCCGCTTCCAGGAGACGGACGTGCGCGTCATGGGCCGCCAGGCCTTTGGCGTCAAAGGCATCGAGCTCGAAGCGGGCGACGCGGTCGTCGGCGCCGAGGTGGTCGAAGTCGGCCAGACCATCCTCACCATCACCGAGCGCGGCTTTGGCAAGCGCACCGACGAAGGGCTCTACCGGGCGCAGCACCGCGGCGGCAAAGGCCTCATCGACATCAAGACGACCGAGCGCAACGGCCAGGTCGCCGGCGTGCTCCAGGTCAAAGACACCGACGAGATCGTCATCATCACCAACCGCGGCATGCTCATCCGCACCCGCGTCAACGAGATCTCGACCATTGGCCGCAACACCCAGGGCGTCCGCCTGATCTCGCTGGGCGAGGGCGAAAAGGTCTCAGGCGTCGCCAAGCTGCCCGAGGATCAAACCGAAACCGACACGCCAACGCCCCTGGAGGCGACCAGCGCGGATGCATCCAGTGGTAATGCGAATGAATCAAGCGGCAATGCGCATGCATCCAGCGCCGACGCGGCCGAAACAAATTCAGACGCCAATGAAACAAATGCCGACGCAATCGAAACAGACGCCATGGCGAATGAAACCGCCACTGACGACGCCACCCCACCCCCCGACAATGAATCAACAGACTGAGCAAGGAACGTTGGGAAATCAGACGGCATTCAACAATTTAAAGAAGGACAATAAAAATGTTCTACGAAAATATTTTAAACAAAAAACGAGGGGGGGGGTATCCTCAAGGTTATTCACGGCTATCCCCCAGAATATAACGCGGGTTCGGAAAATTATTCCAAAACGGTTTGCGACGAATTATCCAAGACAAACCGCGTCTCGGTCTTTACTCGCGAAGAAAATTTCTACGCCCCTGATTTTTCAATTCGGATTCGTCAGGACAATCCAAATCTGACGATTTATTATATCAATCATCCGCAGGGCAAGGACGGTTACCGCCACGCGCGGTTGGACGCGGTTTTTGCCGGGCTCGTGGATGAAATTCGCCCCGATGTCGCCTACATCGGGCACCTGAACCACCTCTCCACTGGCATTGTCGATGTATTGAGCGACAGAAAAATTCCCATTGTCTTTATGCTTCACGACTATTGGCTCATGTGTCCCCGGGGGCAATTCCTCATGCGGAGCATTGGGCGTGGGAATAATTTCATGCTCTGCCCGGGACAGAGTGATGAAAAATGCGCCCGTGACTGCTACGAGGTTTATTTTTCTGGCCGCGAAGACACAAGAACAGCGGATATGGCCACTTGGACGAATTGGATTCATCGCCGCATGGAGGAAACGCGAACAATGATTCAGAAGGTCAATCTGTTTATCGCTCCGTCCAATTATCTCCGGAAACGCTTTGTTCTGGATTTCAGGCGTTTTCCCGGGATAACGTCGAGTGATATATTGAACAAGTAAACAATACAAAGCGCTACTCGCGGCTTACAAAGACGCGCGAGATCTGCAGTGCAGCAAAATGAGGAGTTGTGAATGGATAAAAAACAAAAAATAGGCGTCATCATTGCGACGTCGATGGCAAGAAATGAAAGCCTTTTTTCATTATCATTAAATTCCGTTTTGAACCAAACTGTAATGCCGGATTGCATCGTTATAGTTGACGACAACAATAATAGATCTACATCCGCAGAAATTGAAACCAGGATTAAACAAAATAATTTTAAAATTTTACACTACACAAGAAACAAAAACACTAAGAATATGTCTGGAACCGGGGCATGGAATACAGGTATTGAATTTCTAAAGGATAAAATTGGCGAGGACGGTTATGCCGCATTTTTAGACGATGATGACAGTTGGGACCTGAATTACATTGAAAGCATTCGTCAACAAATACATGAAAATCCAAACACGGAAGCAGTATTTGCATTTTTGAAACGCTCAGATTGTCAGAATGTTTCAGAATTCAAGCTAACCGATCTGACGATTGAAAATTTTTTGATTGGAAATCCGGGCATTCAAGGCAGCAATATGTGTTTTAAGATTGGAAATCTGTTGAAAATAAATGGATTTGACGAACATCTCTCCAGCTGTTCCGACAGAGACTTAATGATAAGATTTTTAGAGGCTTTCGGAAATAAGGGCATCTTCATCATAGAAAAAAAATGTGTAAATCATTTTACGGGAAACGGAACAGTGACGTCTAATTTTGAAAAGAAGAAAAATGGATTGGACTATTTTTTCAAAAAACACATCAAATCGTTTAATCTTCAAACACTTCAAAAATCACTGAGCCGCGCAAAAAAACTTTTCAACTATCCTCATGATAAAAAGATTAACTCTCTCTTCAGAAAACAAACAACAGTTTTAATTACCGGCGTCTGCGGCTTTGTCGGTTCGCATGTCGCACGGGAGTTATCTAAATGCGGATATTTTGTAATCGGAATTGACAATTTAGCGACGGGCTCCTTGGTGAATATTGAGGATTTTTCTCAAAACGATAATTTTCAATTTATCAATTTATCTATAAACAACGAGGGCGAGTTGAGAAGATTGTTCGAAGTCCATCCCATTGATTACGTGTTTCATCTTGCAGCCCTGCCTAGAATAAAATACTCTTTTGATTATCCGAATGAATCTTACAATGCAAACGTTATTGGAACTAAAATCGTCGGAAAGATTGCCGCAGACTCTAATGTGAAATTATTTGTTTTTGCTTCATCTTCATCGGTTTACGGCGAGTGTGAAAATGTTAAAATGAGAGAAAGTGACGTTCTCCATCCGATGTCGCCATACGCAGAACAAAAGGCGAAAGCTGAAGAACTTCTGCAGGAAATTTTTAAGGCGTCCAACAGCTGTCTATTAATCCTTAGATTTTTTAATGTTTATGGGTTTTCATTTCAGCCGGTCGACCAATACTCGACACTGATCGGAAAATGGGTTTCAGATATTAAAAATGGAAATTTAATAACGATCAATGGAACAGGAAATCAGTCGAGGGACTTCACATATATCGATGACGTCGTGACCGCCGCGCTCAATTGCCTAGAGGTTTATGATGCAAAAAAACAAATCAATATTATAAACATTGGAACAGGGATATCAACCAGAATAAATACAGTGGCTTCTTTTTTTGAGCAGATATTTGAGCAGAAAATTAAAAAGATAATTAAATCTCTGAATTATCAGGAGCCGCTATTTACCTGCGCCGACAATTCAAAGGCGAAGGAGCTTTTGAATTGGGCGCCTCAAGTGCCGTTAGAGGCTGGTTTAAGACTATATGTAAAAACTATAATCACTAAAGAACAACCCATTGCAATCGGCGTGGCGATGCACAACAACAGAAAAACAATTCGCAGATGTCTTGATTCTATCTTGCGCCAAAAAAAAGTAAACCGCCGTCTTAAAATCATTCTTGGAAACGACAATTCATCTGATGACTGGCAAAAAGAAATCTCCGACTTCTTGTCAGACAAAAGGATCGATATTTTACCATTAAATAATAACAATATAGTTCAAACACGAAATGCGATAAATGAATTTATCGCACAAAAATATCCAGGTGCCGCTCTGATTGGACGTCTGGATGCTGATGATGAATATGCCGATGATTATGTATTGTCGAAAATTGAAGAGATCTTGGAATTACACGATCCAGACGTGATATTGGCAGGAAATTATTTGCGTCAGGACGGGGCGTTGCTTGAACGGAAAAATTTGGCATATAAGCAATTTTCTGATCAAAATTATATTTTATTTCGATTGAAGCAGATGGCCAACAGTATTCCTGAAGGAGAGCTGCCGTCATGCAATTTGTTTGTGAAACCCAATGTACTTCGACCCTATCCGGATGTAAAAAGCGGAGAAGATCATGAACTGGTGGCACATTATCTTATGAATCAGAGGAAATATCATATTTTTTTCGCGGAAGATATTTTGCTGACGATTTATGAGTTGGGAGGAAGCGTTACAGCTAAAAATAAACAGTCGGAGAATTACATCAGCTGCCGAAGAGAATTATATCAAAAAGCCTTGGAGGATTTGCTATGAACAACGATGAAAGAAAGCAAAAGGCATTGGAAATCCTTACCGATATGGGATTAAAAAATCTAGAGTACTTGGGACAGGGATGTGAAGGCATCGTTTTTCACGATGGTGTCTCTGTTTACAAAGTGCTCGTTCCATTTTATTTTGGGAAAAACAAAAACGAAACATTGCGACGTTTGTCCTACTTTCGAAATATTTCAGAGTGTCAAAACATATACAGACTTGAAGAAATTTGTGAACACAGCGGATTCATCATTGAAAAATATCCCTATGAACGATCAATCCCCTGCGAAAGTATTACTGAGAGTGAAGCGATAGAATTTCTCACTGCGTGCTGGCAGGAAAAATTGATCGTTAAAGATTGTAAATTAAAGAACTTTGTTCGTGTAAACGGAAAGGTGAAGCTCGTAGATCTGGATGCCTGTGGATACAATGATAATTTGTTTCTTAATATGTGCATAAGATCGTTTTTGTATTCTATTTTTTATAATAAAATTAATTTCGAAGCATTTCAAAAACTTCAACGGAGCGCGATAAATAATTTCGATTTACCGGAACTCGAGGGAGCACGCGAATTTGTGAATAAAGTTTTTGCAAATATAATTTTTGAAGAATCAAAATCTGTTATACAAGGGTTTAAAATCCGCGAAGATGTCTATGACAACAACATATACCTTGCCGGAAATCTGCCGAATTTTGAAAATATTTTTTATGCTGGGATTAAGGAAAATAAATTTTTGAAAGATATAAAAATTTCAGATGTAATTATCAACGAGAACTTATATTTTGAGCCACAAAAAGTCGTCGTTCACTTTGATGAATTAAAGCCGCTTAAAGAGAAAGTAACGCTTTTAATAAAAACATGTGCACAGGACGAATTTACTGTTGAAGCCAATGTCAAACACATCGTCAGACAATTGTCTTCGCCCAATCCATTTTCTGAAATAGTGGTTTTAATTGATTCGAAAAAAAGTGACTTTCTCAGAGAATTTAATTCTCGCGGAACTTTGAATGGTATTATCGAACGAGTTCAGAAGCTTCAAGAAGCGGGGATCATTGATCGATTTGTTGTTTATGATGATTCAAAGACAGAGGAAATAAATTTACGCTGGTTTAATTTGCCGTCGAAGTATGCGCACACGACCAAAAACATTCCTGTAAGTTCTCAGCTGTATGCATTTGAGCAATGTTCTGGCGACTACATTTTACAAGCTGATTGCGATGTTCTGATTGGAAGAAAGGATTATAACCATTCTTTTTTAACGGATATGATTGCACAGCTGAAACAGAATGAACGAGTTATATCAGTCGGGTTCAATATTTATAACAGGGAGTCAAAAGAATATTTCGGTTTTGACAATGGAAGTTTTGTCCCTGAAGTACGTCTAGGTTTATTTGACAAAAAACGCTTTTTCTCCTTGAAGCCCTTTCCAAACGAACTTGATTCAGACGGTAAATTAAAACTATCCTGGTACCGTTCTGTCGAGCAGTTTCAGAAAAATAAAGGATATTATTCTATCCGCGGCGGCGATAATCGAACTTTCTTTATCCATCCTCAAAATTATCGAAAAAAAGAGGATTACTCGTGGCTTACCATTGCCGACAGAGTTGAACAACTCCAGATTCCAGATGTTCAATTCGGGCATTTTGACTGTGAGGGGGCGTTTGACGATTGGTGTCAGCCCAAGCGAAACGAGAAGATGGTGGTTGTTTCGTGTTTTAGAAATGTATCAATTCCAAGATTTTTGAGATTTTGGTGTTCTTTGATGAGCCAAACTTTTCAGGATTTTGGTTTGATTCTTTATGATGACTGTTCCGACAATGGACTGCCATTTTTTATCGAAAAACTTATAGAGCCTTATAAAGACAGAGTCACTTTTATACGGTCTAAAACACGATTGCCAAAAATTCAGTGTGAATACAATGCAATTCATTATTTTTGCAATGATCCTGAGAGCATTATCGTAATGATTGACGGTGATGATGCACTCATCGGGAAGGAGGTTCTAAATAATACATTCAAAAAATATGATATTTGGAATGTTGATGTCCTTGTCGGCCGTGTACACCAGACGTATAGGCTGCAGCCTCATTATCGCTACCCTGTTAATTTCTCAAGACCACGATTAACTGGCGGAGGAAATGTTTGGCAGCACCTTAAGACATTTAAAAAATATCTGTTTGATTCGATTCCAATTACACATCTTAAATATTATTGTGCCGATAAAGTAAAATTGAATAAAAATCCGTGGTTTGAAAAATGTGATGATTATGCAGTGATGATTCCGATTGTTGAGATGAGCAAAAATCCGCTGCAGACGGATGTTATAAATTATTTTTACGATAGAGATTATGATAAACGGGACGCAGAGAGAGAGCTCAAGGAACGATGTATTGCCGAAATTTTGAATAAAACAAGGTTAACGTCCCGAGATGTTTTCTTCGGGCGAAAGATGTTTCGTCCGGACTTTGAAAGTATTGAAATTGATATAACTTACGACTGCAATCTAAAATGTTTCGGCTGCAATCGTTCATGTTCTCAAGTGCCCACAAAAGAACATCTTCAGCTTTCTGATATCGAACGTTTCATACAAGAAAGCATTAAAGCTAATAAAAAGTGGCGTTTCATAAATGTTTTGGGCGGTGAACCGACGCTGCATAATGATTTTTTGAAGATCATTGAATGCCTGCAAAATTATGCAGATAGGTACTCGCCGAAGACCATTATTCAAGTTGTTTCAAACGGCATAACTGAACGGTTGAGAGAGCTTTGCGAGATTGTCAAAAATAAATACAAAAATATCATAATAGATTATGCATCTTTCAAAACAAGTAATACGGTTGAGTATTTTTCACCGTTTAACGATGCCCCCATTGATGATGAGAATTTTAAAGAGGCTGATTTTACGAAGGCCTGCTGGGTAACGAGTTATTGTGGGATAGGCTTAAATGCTCGTGGGTATTACGCATGTTCTGTCTGCGGCGGGATTGATAGAGTATTGAATGGAAACAACGGCGCTAAATCTTTTTCTGAACTGACAGAGGAGAAACTCAGGGAACACTACGAAAAATTTTGCCGTCTATGTGGAAACTTTAAACATTATTCAAAGAATGCAGGAAATTTTATCCCGAGATGCGAAAAAGAACCGTTCAAGAATATCATTTCAAAAACATGGTCAGAAATCTACGGAAGAAAATAGTCGTCATACAAAATCAACGCTTGCCTTTCACGGAATTAAAGACAAAATTTCTGGTGATTTTCCATATCACGTCTTCACCTCATTCAGGACTGAAAAATCATTCAATATCTCCAGCTGGAGATGTATTCCCAGCGCAAATATGACAACTAGCTCGATTTATTTACTGAAGAATTCATCAACCAGAGAACTCTCGATCTTTCGAATGAGTTTGAGCTGATTTCTGTCAATAATTTTGTCAAAAACCGTTCACCTCCCAATATGGACGCATTCATTTTAAAGCCGACAGACAGCCAAAGCTAAAATTTACTTCGATTCCCGCGCATGGCTTGGTTTCACAGCATGACAGATGGAAAGAAAGAGAAACCTCGGGCCAAGAGCCCCCTTGCCGCCCGCCCGCCCCACCCCTCCCTCCAGCACC
>JAFVYB010000115.1 GCA_017500825.1 Myxococcaceae bacterium
CCGTCGCCCATGCACCGAATTTGACCTAACGCAAAGTCGACCAAAATAAAACGAGGCAATCACCGGTCATCTGAGGTGCTTAGGGCGACGGCGGCCTTTTGTCCCGCCCCGAATCCGAGCTCCCGTAAAAAAGCCAAAAATAAAATCGAGCAAATACCGCTCGTCTGAGGGGCGGGAAAGGAAAAGGGAGAGCGCGAGAGGGAAAAAACATGGGTTTTTCCCGCTCGCACAATGACGAATTAAAGTCGCTCGAACGGGACAGAGCGGGCGCCGACACGCCAATGTCAATTCAAGACTTTGATGTGCTAATATCAATTCAAGATTTTGACGTGTCGACATCGAGGTCGATTCAAGACAATGCCCTGCCAATGTCGAATCGGGCCAACAAAAAGCGTTTTGAATATAAAAATTAAATCGAGCTGGTTGGTGTTCAATTCTGAAGATTAAAATCGATATTCGAATCCAAATAAAACAAAATGAAACCCTGAATTCGACAGCGCCTCCACATGTTTTCCCCGGATTGTCCGCATGTTTGTTTTGACGCCGGTGGCCGCGTCTGGGTGTCGTTGTCGCGACAATACCTGTTTTGCCAAATCATCAGCAGGTCGCGCTTTTTTCGAGAATGCGTTGAGATATTTTGAAGGTGCGTTCTGAACTTTCATGCGCGCATTCGTTCGCTGTCGGACAAATGGCGTAAGTTTTTGAAATAATTGATGATTTTAAGTGTCGACAACCCTGCGCCAAGGCGATTGGCGGCGCGGGCGTGGCGCTGAACAATGGCGCTGTCGATCAGCGGAAGCTTTTTTTGTCGTCCCGTTGAATGGTCCATTGGTCGACAAAACAAAACCTCCCGAAAACAGGGCGTTTTCACCTCGCGCCAGGCTGTCGGCATCGCAATTGCGTGAGGGGCGTGCGGTCCCGCGGCAACCATTTTGCGCCATCGCCGCCATGAGGAGGAAAGACCGGATGCAACAGCAGTTGTCCACATTGCCCGTTTCGTCGGGCTCGCTCGCGATGTATTTGTCGGAGATTAACCAGTTTCCGCTGTTGAAACAGGAGGAAGAGCAGTTTTTGGCGCGCAAGTATCGCGATCATCATGATTGGAGCGCGGGGCATCGGCTCGTCACCTCCAATTTGCGGTTTGTTGTTAAAGTGGCGTATGAATATCGATCATATGGTATTCGCATGGCCGATTTGATTCAGGAAGGTAATATCGGATTGATGAAGGCTGTTCAGAAATTCGATCCGGACAAGGGCATTCGCCTTATTTCATACGCGGTCTGGTGGATTCGCGCCTATATTCAAAATTATATTCTCAAAAGCTGGTCGCTGGTGAAGTTGGGGACGACGCAGGCGCAGAGAAAATTGTTTTTTTCTTTGGCCAGGACGCGGCGTGAAATCGAAAAACTGGGCAGTGGTCCGTCGCAGGAATCGCAAAAGGACGTGCGCGATATTGCCAAAAAGCTGCGCGTCAAACCCTCGGAGGTGGCGGAGATGGAATTGCGCCTGGAGGGACGCGATCTCTCGCTTGACGCGCCGATGAGCGAGGATGGCAGCACGAGTCATGTCGATTTTGTCGCCTCCAACGCGGCGGGTCAGGACGAGATGATTGGCGAGGCTGAGGAGCAGCGATTGATGGCGCAGCGGGTTGAACAGGCGCTTTCAAGGCTCGATCAGCGCGAGCGATTTATTATTGAGAAGCGGATTATGAGTGATAAGCCCATGACGCTGAAGGAATTGGGGCGCTATTTTGGGTTTTCCCGTGAGCGGGCGCGTCAATTGGAAATCCGCGCTAAGGAAAAACTCAAACAGGAACTCGCCGCCCTGATGCGGGAACTCATGCTGGACGAGGGGAGGGTGCCCGTGAGCGATCCCGAAGAATAATTACGCGGTGAAATGCCTCGCGGCCTTGTGGACGCCTCGAAATGCGATTTCTGGGAGAGAATTTTGGCGTCTTGAGGATGATCTGATGGCGTCCATGCGATGTGGACGCCATGTTGTTTGAGGTAAGTCGCCACTGTCAGGGAAAATGATATAGAGTGTTTTGTTGAACGGTCTTTTCAGGCTGCGCGGATGTCGAAAAGTTCAGCGCGATATTTGTTGTAACAACCTGGTTTTTTGTAATTTTCTGTTGTTATAAACTCTTTTTGTTGGGGCTTGTTCATTCTAATTAAAACATTAAATCTATGTTTTTCGGGAATTGCTAAGCAAGGTTGGGCAGGTTGAATATCCACCGCAACCAAGCACGGACAGAACTTGAACGCCGCCCTATGGTGGTTTCATTGTCTCCACAGACGTTCAATTCACGCATCTTGTCACAGACCTGTTTCTTGGTGGGAAATTCTCCGTTGTTTTCTATCACATAATCAAAGAAATCAGCAAATACCTGATGCTCCAGCATCAGGCTGGCCAACTTCAATTGGCGATCCTTGTAGCTCATGCGACATAACGATTCACCAGTTCTAGTTAGCTTGACCATTCTGCTTTTTATTGCTCGCTCAAAGATTCCAAGATAGATGCCGGCACTGACATAGTAACTATATTGTCGCTCTACGAATTTCATCAACTCCATGATTTGCTCTTTTGTCATTGGGTTGTTTTTCATGTTTTCTAACAAGGAAATAAGCCGATTTACAGAATCTGCCTGAATGAATTGGACGCTGGGTTTGTCCCTATTGTCGCTCTTGGTGATAGCAGTGTTTTTTCGAACCTGTATCAAATCTTCCAAGGATATATTTGTGTCCTGCAAGGAGTAGTTCTTGGTGCGCACAAGTTCGATGGATGAATAGTCTTCAGGTGTGTTGAATCTATACTCAAACAGGCGGTATATCATGTTGGAATAGATAGAGAGTATTAATCGTATGGGTTTGTGAATCTTCTCTTTCCACAATCGATAGGGATAATACAACTGCCTGACGTGGAAATCTTTGTGTAACACGTTTTTGGCTTCTAATATCACCACATGGTTGCTGTTTTCAAAACCGCCGTCTATTTCACATTGAGCGTTCTTGACGCTGATTCTATGTTTTGTGTTTCTATGAGTTTTTACCTCAAAATTAAAGCATCCAGTGCCCATGCGACCGTTAAAGGTCGCTACGGTATCGGAGGCTTCGAGAAAGTCATCTAAAATTCCGGACAGAACGAGAACGTTGATGGCGTTTGCCTCGGAAGTGATGTTGTTGACGTCGATGGTTTCATATTTATCAAGTTGAACCCGAGTCATTTGTTCAACGCGTTCTGTCAATTCCGGGATTTCCTGATATAGAATAAAGTCACCGATAATGTAAGAACTCCTGCTGTCAGGAAGAATGTTTAATTTGTTGGATTTCAAAGGATGTGGAAGGTTTTCGGAACTATCCCACTTCGCCATCAAACGTGGTTCTTTAAATTCTTTAATCTGTGAAGCAGTGATATGAAAGATGCCCCTGTCCTTCACTTCTTGAACGATGTTATATTTGTCAAGCAAGGCTCTCCAAGCCTGTTCAGCGTTCAATTCTCTGGAAGGTTCATCAGGCATATATCAAGACCTCGTTGATTTCTCCTCGTTTTGCTGAATTGCTGTTGATGGCGCGTTTCGCCTGAACCGTCTGAATCGTATACTCTTTGTAAAGTTCACGAATTTCAGGACAGTCAGAGTTAGATTGAATAAATTTGATGCCTTTTTTTCTCAGCTTGTCGCATTCTTTTTTCAACTCTTCCTGTTGCTGATAGCCGAAGCCATTTTCTGTGTAGCTGGTAAAATTGGCAGAGCTGGAAATAGGCATATATGGCGGGTCAAGATAAACGAAGCTTCCCTTTCTCGCCTTCTTTAATGCCTCTTTGTAATCGCCTTGTAGCAGCGTGATGTCGTTATCATTGAAATACTTTGACATGGCCCTGATTGTGGGCGCGTTGACGATGTTGGGGTTTTTATATTTTCCATATGGCGAGTTGAAGTAACCAGAAGAGTTGACCCTATACAATCCATTATAACAAGTCTTGTTTAAATAGATGATTCTTGAGGCTTTTTTGACTGGAGACAGCTCTTTGTATTCTGTTGATCTGTCCAGTTCTCTTATTTTGTAGTAATAGTCTTCAGAATTGTTGTCGTGGTGGGTTTGTAATAACTGGATGAGTTGTTCTGGGTGGGTCTTTATGACTTGATAAACATTCATCAGCTCAAAATTATAGTCGTTGACAATGGCTTTCTTTGGCTGGTGGGCGAATAAAACTGCTCCACCACCGAGAAAAGGTTCTATGTAAGTTCCTTTGGATTTAATCAGCGGAAGGATATCGTTTAAGAGTTGTCGCTTGCCGCCAACCCATTTCAGGATAGGAGCGAGGAGGGTGTTTTCGGTCATTGTGAATCTCCCGGATTTGATGTTTTTCAGGATTCGTTTTATGAATTTAGATGGATTTTGGGTTGAACGATTTTGGAAGTGTCCGGTCTTTCAATAAAAAACTTCCCTTGCGTGGTCATAGTTTCAACAACGCAAGGGAAGTCTCTGTTTAATTATTATCTCGCAGGGTTATGAGAATTATCGGCTGTGAATCATATACAGCGCCAAATTTATTGGCCGAGGGCGCGCGCGCATTTGGGGCAGACGGGGTGCGTTTCGTCGATGGCCTCGCAATAGGTCCAGCAGCGCGGGCATTTGCTGCCGGGCGCCCGTGAGACCTCGACGCTGAGCGGGGCGCTGGCGTCCGCGGCCTGGGTCAGGGTGACGCGCGAGACGATGAACAGCGCTTCGAGGTGCGCCTGGTTGCGTTCGAGGAGGTCGGCTGTCTCGCCGCTGGCAGCTATCGCGACGCTTGCTTCGAGGGAGGAACCGATGAGTTTGTCCTGGCGGGCTTTTTCGAGCGCTTTCTGGACCTCGGCGCGCACGGCAAAGAGGCGGTCGAATTCGGCGAGCAGCGCTTCGTCGCCGGGCGCCTGGACGGCCTCGGGCATGCCGGTGAGGAAGACGCTCTCTTCGGATTTGTGCGGCAGGTGGCCGTAAGCTTCCTCGCAGGTGAAGCTGAGCATGGGCGCGAGCAGCCTCAACAGGTCGACGAGGATTGAGCGCAGGGCGGTTTGGGCCGAACGGCGTTCGAGCGAGGTCTTGCCGGCGGTGTAGAGGCGGTCCTTGAGGATGTCGAAGTAGACGGCCGAGAGGTCGACGGCGCACAGGTCGACGGCGGTGTGGAAGACGATGTGGAAGTCGGCGCTCTCGTAGGCCTTGCGGATTTTGACGGTGGCCGCGCGCATCCTGGCCAGGGCCCAGCGGTCGATGGGCAAAAGGTCGCTCTCGCGCACCGCGTCGGTCGCCGGATCGAAGTCGCAGAGGTTGCCGAGAGCGTAGCGGAAGGTGTTGCGCAGCTTGCGGTAGCTCTCGGTCATGCCGGCGAGGATTTGCTGCGAGACGCGGATGTCGTTGCGGTAGTCGGCGGAGGCGACCCACAGGCGCAGGATCTCGGCGCCCAGTTCTTTCAGGTTTTTCTCAGGCGGGACAAAGTTGCCGAGCGACTTCGACATCTTCTTGCCCTGGCCGTCGACGACGAAGCCGTGGGTGAGCACCGACTTGTAGGGGGCATGGCCGCGCGTCATCAGCGCGATGAGCAGCGTCGAGTGGAACCAGCCGCGGTGCTGGTCGGCGCCCTCCAGGTAGAGGTCGACCGGCAGGCCCATGTTTTTTTCCTGGCCGGCCACGGCGGCGAACGAGACGCCCGAGTCAAACCAGACATCGAGGATGTCACTCTCCTTGGAGAAGTGGGTGTGGCCGCACTTGGGGCAGGCGTAGTCCGCGCCCAAAAAGTCCTCGGCCGGGTGCGTGAACCAGGCGTCGGCGCCTTCCTTTTCAAAGACATCGGCCACCCGCCGCATGACCGCCGGATCGACGACCGCCTCGTCGCAGGCCTCGCAGTAGAAGACCGTGATCGGCACGCCCCAGGCGCGCTGGCGCGAGACGCACCAGTCGGGACGCGCGGCGAGCATGCCGTGGATGCGGTTGCGGCCCCATTTGGGAATCCACTCGACCCTCTCCACCTCGTCGAGGGCGCGCTGACGCAGGTCGGCGTGCGACAGGGAGATGAACCACTGCGGCGTGGCGCGGAAGATGACCGGCTTTTTGCAGCGCCAGCAGCACGGGTAGCTGTGGCTGATGGTGGCCTTGGGGTCAGAGAGGAGCGCGTTTTTTTCGACGAGCGCGTCGATGATCTTGGGGTTGGCCTCGAAGATCTGCATGCCGGCGAGGGTTTCGCCCGCCTCCTCGGTGTAGCGGCCCTGCGCGTCGACCGGGCTGAGCACCTCCAGGCCGTATTTGCGCCCCACGTCGTAGTCCTCGGCGCCGTGGCCGGGCGCGGTGTGGACAAGGCCTGTGCCGCTCTCGGTGGTGACGTGCTCGCCGAGGATGACCGGATTCACGCGGCCATTGAGCACATGGCGGTAGGTCAGACCTTCGAGCTGTTTGCCCTGGAAGTAGCAGAGGATCCTGGACGGATCTTTGAGCGCGGCGACCGACAGCGAGGGCTTTTGGACGGCGTCTGTCGAGGTGTTGCCGACCTCGATCTCGCGCATGGCCAGCTCGTCGGGCGCGATCTCGGCGAGGAAGCTGGCGAGCAGGTCCTGGGCGACGACGAGGACGCGGCCCTTGAGGTCGTAGGCGAGGTAGGTGACTTCGGGGTGGACGCAGATGGCGAGGTTGGCCGGCAGGGTCCAGGGCGTGGTGGTCCAGATCACGAGTTCGGCGGTGCGACCGTCGAGCTTGCCGTCGGGCAGGGGCGAGGCGAGCGGAAAGGCGACGTGAATCGAGGGGGAAGCGTGATCCTCGTATTCGACCTCGGCCTCGGCCAGCGCCGTGTGGTCCTTGACGCACCAGTAGACCGGCTTTTTGCCGCGCTTGAGGTAGCCACCCTCGGCCACGCCCGCCAGCTCGCGCACGATGGCCGCCTCGTAGCTGTAATTCATCGTCAGGTAGGGCTCGGACCATCGCGCCAGAACGCCCATGCGCTTGAACTCGTCGCGCTGGATGTCGATGAAGCGCTCGGCGTAGGCGCGGCAGGCCCGCCTCAGCTCGACCTTGTCCATGTCGCGCTTTTTGCTGCCCAGCGACTCCTCGGTCTTCAGCTCGATCGGCAGGCCGTGGCAGTCCCAGCCAGGCACGAAGTCGCACAGCTTGCCGGACATGTTGGCGTATTTGACGACCATGTCCTTGAGCACCTTGTTGAGGATGGTGCCGTAGTGGATGTGGCCGTTGGCGTAGGGCGGACCGTCATGGAAGACGAAGCGCGGCGCGCCGGCCTTCTCGTTCTTCTCGATCATCCGCTCGTAGACGCGAAGCTCGTCCCAGCGGGCGATTTGCTTTGGCTCGCGCTCGGGCAGGGAGGCCTTCATCGGGAAGGCTGTCTTGGGCAGGTGGACGCTGCCCCGGTAGTCGTTGCCGTTGTTCTTCTGTTCCGCGTTGTCCTGTTTGGCTGCCATGCGTCCCTCGCTCATGAAAAAAGGCGCGGCGCGCTAGCACCGGCCCCAGGGCAAGTCAACCGGCGCTCCAAGAGGAGAAAACGGGCTGTTTTCGAGGGCGATCAGGTGTTTTTAGACGCGCGTCCAAGGCGTTTGACGCGGGCCGTCAAAGTCTTGCGCCAGGCGGGGAAAACGTCGCGGTCCATCAGGCGTCCAGGACCGGTCGATCCGCCCCGCCAGGCAGAAGGCATGGGGGAAGCTGACGGCCGACTTCCCCCGCGCTCAGTCAAAAGCGTCGCGCACGGCGCTCCAGGCTGGGGAGGTGGCCTGGGCGCCTGTTTTCGGAAGAACGGCGCACAGAGAACGCCCCCGCGCTCAGTCAAAAGCGTCGCGCACGGCGCTCCAGGCTTGGGAGGTGGCCTGGGCGCCTGTTTTCGGAAGAACGGCGCACAGAGGACGCCCATGCGCTCAGTCAAAAGCGTCGCGCACGGCGCTCCAGGCTCTGGGGAGGTGGCCTGGGCGCCTGTTTTCGGAAGAACGGCGCACAGAGAACGCCCCCGCGCTCAGTCAAAAGCGTCGCGCACGGCGCTCCAGGCGACCTTGAGGTTGGACGTGCCGCGGTAGATGCCGGGGATGGCGCGGTTGATGTCGAAGAGCCCGTAGACGGCCGTCATGGCGCTGCGCACGGCGTATTCGACGGTCGCGGCCGCGTCGCCCTCCAGCTCGACGAACTGGCCCATGAAGGCGAAGTTTTCCGCGCCCCTGGGATGGACTTGTGGCCGCTCGCCCAGCGCGCGCCGCTGCAGGGGGGCGCTCAGGTAGGGCAGGAGCACGCTCGTCACCTCGGTCTTTGGCAACAGCTCGTTCAAAAGCTCGCTAAAACCGAGCTGGCCGAGGACTTCCTGCAGGATCTCGCGTCCTGTGCATTCGGGCAGGCGCTTGTGGACGTAGTCGCCGTGCGCGTCGAGGTGGAGACCCTGCCCGGTGAGCGTGTGGATCTCGCTCGGCGCGTCCACGAAGTGTGGATGGGGCGGCACCGAGATCGAGAGGAGCCACGCCGAGTCGCGGAAGGTGACGATTCCGCCTTCGCCCGAAGCGTTCCCGGTCAGCTGGGCGATGCGGTCGACGAGGAGCGGCGTCTTCATCGAGAGCGTGAAAATTTCGCCCATGCTCTCGTCCACATTGCCGCGGAAGGCGTTGGGGCGACCGTATTCAGGGGCCTTGCGCGCCAGGTTTTCCCACAGCGTCCATCCCTGATCGCGCCGGTCGCGGATGATCTCGGGAACGCCATCTGTGCCCACGACGCTGGCGTCGCTCGTCATCGAACCGAGCGTGAACAAGACGCGGTCGCTTTCGCCAATCTCGATGGTGTCGGCCTTTCCCTCGCGAACAACGACAAGCCGCTCGACGCGCCGCTGATCCGCCTCGCCAACGACTTCCGCGTCGCGCACCAGGACGCCTGTTTCCGTGATCACGCCGCGGTCGCCGAGCCACGCCTTGAGCGGGCGGATGACGCTGTCGTGCAGGCTGAGCGCCGGCCTGTAGAAGCCGGAGAGCGTCGAGAGGCTCGGAATCTCGTGGAAGAAGCGCAACAGGTAGCGCCTGAGCTCGGCGGCGCTGTGCCAGTTCTCAAAGCCAAACGTCGTCTGCCACAGGCACCAGAACGGGCTTTCGAGCAGGTGCCGCGAAAACACGTCCTCCACCCGCTGGGCGCCGATCTTGCGCTCGGACATCGACATCAGGCGCAGGATTTCGGCCCGGTCGCGCGTCGACAGGCCCAGCCGCGAGGCGTCGAGGATCTGGTGGTTGCGATCGATGAGGCGGGCCCTGGCGTTCAGCGGATGCGCGTCGTTAAAGCCGATGATCGCGTCGCGCACGCTCAGGCCGCTGTCGTCGAGTGTTGGAATGGACGCGAGCAAATCCCACAGCGCGCTGCTCGCCCGCTTCGAGAGCCAGGGGCCACTCATCGACCAAAAGGGCTTGTCGCCGCCAGTCGCCTCGCCCTGAAAATCGCGGATTGCCCCGCCCAGCCAGTGGCGCTCTTCGAGAATGTGGATGTTTTTGCCGGCGACACCGCCGTCGCGAATCAAAAACGCCGCGGCGGACAATGAGGCCATCCCGCCCCCGACGAGCCAAATATGGGTGTTTTGATTGATCGCCATGTGCGCGCTCCTTTTCTCCAAGCCCTGATGGGTATTTGAGACGCGGCGAGGCGAATTGGCCCTGAACGCCACGCGCGCGCCTCTTCTTTGGGGTTGATCCCGCTCGCGTCGAATCGGGATGCGTCCTCGACGGACGGCGGCCGACAGTTAAGGCGCGTCAAATCCAGCGGACAGCGCGGCCTTTGGGGGATGCCTTGCGGCGCGGGGGCGGGGTGTTTGATTTGTGGAGCGCTTTGGTTTGATTCGATGAGGTTTGTTTTGGATTGTTTGGTTTGTTTCGCCGATATTTGGATTATATAAAGTTGATTTTGTCGATATGGAATCGTTTCTCATCGCAGCGCGCGAAACCGTTGTTCTCTTCAACGCCCTGGATCTGGATAAGCTCGATTTAATTTAATGAACTAAATATCGTTCCCCAAAACCTGTCTCGTCCATCTGGCCGCATGGGGATTCACGCGACAACAGCGTTGAATGGACAAAAATAGATTTTGCACGCGCTGGCGTCACCCCTCGGGCAAGGCCGGATTGGATCTGTCAACAGCTGTCTGGAGAGTGTCCGCGTCGGCCTCGACCTCATTCCACCAATCATAATCGCGCCATTCTGGAAGATAGAGCTGGAGCTGCTGCGCGTATTTGACAAACGCCTTTTTCGCGAGTCTCCAGAAGGCGTCGAGATCCTGTTCGCTGGTCAATGTCCGGTTTAATTCGACGCGAAATGTGTCGCCCACGCATTGAATGCTTCCAGGCGCCAGTGAATGAAGTTTGAAAACAATTCTGAGAAATTCGTCTGATGTTAAAAATTGCCTGAGCTCGTCATTGTCACAGGTAATGCGGAGCGACTTGAGTGCCGCCTCGCGCGTGGCGCCCTCCGGAGAAAGGGAAATGGCGCGGGGAACGTCAACGGTAAAGGCGCAATTGCGCGCAGGTTTGACGCGGGCGACGATCGTGGTCATGAGCGTGATTTGATCGGATCCAATGAGGTGATCGTCATGCTCCGATGTATTGAAGCTGGGCGTCACAGCGGTTTTGCGCCTGATCTCGGCGGTGAATGGCCCAAGCTCAAGCGCGCTGTATTTTTGCTTTAAAAGCGCGTCGAGCGCGTCTTCTTCACGATCGGAAAGGAATCCTTCTTTGTTGAAGAATTTATAGTATTGTTTTGGAAAAAAGTTCTTAAAGACCATCATCGCGGACACAAAGAAGAGGCCAAAGGCGGATAGTCCACCAATAAAGAGCAAATTAATGAAATCGATCGGCGAGCGATTTTCCATCAAAGGTTCCTCTAGCGGACAGCGCGCGGTTTTGTTTTCAGGCGAGTGGGGCGTCCATCGCGGGCGCGCCGTGTCGCGTTTTTATTTTGTTGAAGTCGGGTGATGGCGACTTTGTTGTCTGTGTCTGTCGAACCATTCAGATTTCTGGCAACTGTCGCCCTTTGTCGTCGAAGCGCGCGCCATCGTCGCGGGCTGGCTTTGTGGTGGCGTTTTCCCACCAGTCGTGGCCGCGCCATTCGGGCAGGGCGAGCTGTAATTGTCGCGCGTATTTGACAAACGCCTCGCGGCTGGCGGCGACCAAGGCGTCGAGTTCAGCTTCGTCTTGCAATGTCCGGCGCACTTCCACGCGGAAGACATCGCGCACGCATTGAATGGATCCAGGCGCCAGGGCGTTGATCTTGAAGATCGTCTCGGTGAATTCGCGGGATTTCAGGAATTGTTTGAGTTCATCGTTTTCGGTCAGGACGAACAACGATTGTTGATAGTCGTCATGCGATTCGAATTTGGCGGTGTTTTTGGGGAAATCCATGGAAAACGAAAAGTTTCGCACTGGTTTGACGTTGGCGACGAGACAGGTCGACAGGGCCGCGCCCCTGGCCCCTTCGCGCGCGACGTTGTGGCGGCTGATCGCGGCTGTGAATGGGCCAAAGTGAAGCTCGCTGTATTTTCGCTGTAAAAGCGCCTTGAGCGCGAGCGTTTCGCCCGAGGTGAGCGCCCGCTCAAAGACATCGTCAAAGGCGGTGTCCATACCTTGAGACGATCCCAGAAGGGTAAATCGCCGTTCAAGGAGCAATTGACTCAATTTTGGGTATTTATGAAGGATAAGAAGAAAAACGACGAGCGTCATCACGGGGGTGAGCAGTGTGATGATGAATAAAGTGTCGATCATGGTGACGCCGCTTTCTTGGCGAAATTATTCAAAAAGATGATGTTTCGGGCAATTGACGGCGCGCTTCTTCGAGCACGGGATGATCTATATTACCGTGAAGATCGCGATGAATATCGCCGTAAAGGCTGTCGCCGATAGCGTCGCCTGGGGCCGCATGGGCTCGATCTGCGTTTTTGTGCCATTTTCCGCCTTCGCCCCACCAATCGTGGCCGCGCCATTCGGGCAGGACGAGCTGCCATTGTTGGGCACACATTTGAAAGGCATGGCGGCAGCTTTCGACAAAGTCGTCGAGGATCGTTTCGTCCTTTAATGTCCGGTTTAATTCGACGCGGAAGACATCGTGCACACATTGAATGGAACCGGGCGCGAATGAATTGAGCTTGAAGAGCGCGTCGATAAATTCCGGCGACAGCAAAAGCCGTCTGAACTCGTCATTATTGCAGAGGACGACAAGTTTTTTTTGAAAGTCGCGGCGCGAGATGTCTTTTCTGATTCTGTGGGGAAAATTGATGGTAAAAGAATAGTTGTGCACCTGCCGGATCTGGACATGAAAAATCGTCTTGTAATGCATCGACTCGGCCACGCGATGGCCGTCTTTGGCGGCGAGCTTGCGTTCGATCTTGGCGCTGAATGGCCCCATCGGAATGGCGCTGTAATTGTTTTTCAGGAGCCATTCGAGCCATTCCTGTTCGGTGTCGGTGAGCGTTTCCACGACAAATGGCTCATGGGCCCTTTCGTCATCATCCTGATTGAGCGCGTTTTTTAGGGGGGTGAATTTACGATCGAAGAGCGTGTAGCCGAGTTTTGGTGATATTTTATAAGAAATTTTACGAAGTAACGTGTAAATGATTATCCATGCGACGCCGACAGCCACCATGAGAAGGTTCGCTGTAAGGTCATCGGACCAGCGAATGTTCATGTGTTTCTCCTGAAAAAGTCGCTTCGTCTTCCGGGCTGCGTCACAATTGAATTAAAACTCTGATTAATTCGCCCACCAGTCGTATTGGGCGGCGTTGGCGCGCCAGTCGCGGACATTAAATTGTAAAAGCTGGGCATATTTTTGAAAGAGGCTGTAGGCCTCGGCGTAGAGGTTGTCGAGCGCGGCCTCGTCATTGAATCCGCGGAAGATGGTGACGGTGAATGTGTTGCCACTGGCGCTGACGCGGCCGGCGCCCATGCCACTCAGGGCGCGCAGGGGCATGAGAACGGGGCCGGAAAGGATAAGCGAGCGCAATTCCTGTTCGGCGCAGGTAATAATGTGCAGGCGTTGATCGAATGATCCAGAGCCGTCTTCCGCATAAAGATTCGTCTGAGGAAATTCGATCGTAAATCCGAACGAGGCGACGGGGAGCATATGAACGGTGAATGAGGTGGCGATGGGGCCCATGCGGGCCATGTCCGGGCCGCTCGTCATTTCGCGTTTGATTTGGGCGTTAAAGGGGCCGACTTTGAGCGCGGTGAATTTTTCGCCAATAATATCCACAGCCGGTTCGGGCGGCGCGACATCGGGAAAATCATCGACGAGGCGAAAGGGCGCTGGTTCGGAATCGTCGAGGTATTCAGCGCGACGACGGCGGCGGCGCGAGGTGCCAAAAAAATTGCCGCCATTTAAAAATGAAAGAAATCGGACTCCCAAAACCGCCAATAAAAGAATGACAGAAAAGACGGTTTCGAACGTGCTGCTATCGCTTTCCATGAATTGTCCTTAACGCGGGAGGGTTTGTTTTTGAGGCGATTTGATTTGCCGCGCGCGCCCCGAAAATTAAATGGCGAAATCGTCGAGCGTGTAATGCGATCGAATGCGGTTGAGGGCGAGGACCATGGCCGCCAGGCGCATATCCAATTCCTGGCCGAGGCAATAAGGGCGTGAATCGTGGGAGTCGGAGCGCGTGGGCCTGTTTTTGGCGATGTCGCGCACAATGCGATAGCTGCCGCGCATTGTTTTTTCCAATCGGCGCGCGACTTCATTGGCCGACCAATGTTCCATGCGGGCGTTTTGCAGCCATTCGTAATAACCGAGCGTCACAGCGCCGGCGCTGCCGATGAGGTCGGGGATGACGTCGATTTTGCGGGCGCGCAGGATTTCGTCGGCCTCGGAGGTCGTCGGCGAGCAGGCGCCTTCGGCGACGAGGCGGACTTTGAGTCGACCGGCCACCTCGTGCGTCAGCTGATTTTCCAGCGCGGCGGGGATGAAGATGTCGGCCTCGACGTCGACAAAATCCTTGGGTGAGATGGCCTCGGCTTCGCTGAAACCTTTGACCGTGCGGCGCAGGTTGTTTTTGTTATGGAAGACGTGACGCGTGAGCGCGTCGAGGTCGATGCCGTTCGGATTGAAGATGGCGCCGCCTTCGTCGCAGATGGCCACCGGGCGGCAGCCGTTTTGCGCGAGGAGGATGGCGAGTGTCGATCCCAGGCGGCCAAAGCCCTGAAGGGTAAATGTTTTGCCGCGCACGCTTTCACCGCGCTCGCGCATCCATTCGTCGATGCACCAGAAAAGGCCGAGGGCGCAGGCCTGTTGGCTGGGCAATTCCGCGCCGCCGATGCTCAATTCTTTGCCCGTCACCGCGCCGCGCATTTTGTGGTGCTCGCGTTCGCCCCAACAATACTGGCGCAGCAATATGGCCATTGTTTTGGCGTCGGTGCCGACCTCGGGCGCGAGAATATCGAAATTGGGGCCGACGAGGTTTTTGAGCCGATACATATAGCGTTGCGTCAATTCATCGAGCTCTTCGCGGGCATAGGCGCGCGGTTCGATTTTGATGCCGCCCTGGGCGCCGCCGAGGGGCACATTGACGATGGCCGACTGCCAGGACATCTGCGCCGCCAGGCATTTAAAGAGGTCGAGCGAGGCGTCCTTGTGATAGCGGACGCCGCCCCGGTAAGGCCCGCGCGCCTGGTTGTGTTGCACGCGGTAGGCTTTAAAGCGCTTTGTCATGCCCGGAATGAATCGATAGAGCGTGCCGTCGGTCAGGCGGATTTTGCCCTGGCGAATGGTGACATTGCTGCCGAGCAGGGCGCAGTCTTTGAGAATGAGGGCGCCGTCGGCCAGTCGTTCGAGCGATTCGGCGTTGCGAAAGATGGATATCGGCAAATCGTGGAATTGTTCTTTTTCATTGTCTGGCAGCGGCACGAGGCGGTCGCGCAGTTTGAGCGAAACATAAAAAATGTGCTCGTAATCCGGCTCTTCCATCTCCAGGCGCGTGCGGTGATCGAGGTTGATGAGATCGGCGGCGCGGTGAAAGATCTCCATGGAGTCGGTGTAAATTGTCCGGCGGCCATATTCGCTGAAACTCGCGCACATATTGTGACCTCGTGAAAGTCGGGGCGTGGAAACCAGAGGGGGAAGGGGAAAAGCCGCGGTGAATGGTTCGTGACAAGGGAAGGGGGCGACAGGGCGGCTACCCTTGCCAGCGCCTCGCCGGGTGGTCAACGCTCGAAAACGGCGTCCTTATGGCGGCGCGTTTGTTTGAGGTTTGTCGTTTTTTGATTCGCCGTTTGGAATTTATTTTTAATTTTTATTCTATTGATTTGTCGCTGTCGGGATGGATGCGCCCAGATCAAATGAATGCGCGGGGCGGGCGCTCAACGCGCGGGGTAAAACGAGCGCGGCGGGGCTGGATGGAAGAAGCGGGCGGCGTGGGCGTTCGAGGGCGCGACGGAATTTGCTGTCGGCGCCTTTTGTCGGCCCCCAGGGCTAGCGGCGTGGGCTTTTGTTGTTCGCGTCGCGTCGCTTTGTCGTCCCAGGGCCGCCCTCGCCTGACAAAATGTCAAAACGCGTTTGCCGGGCGTGGTCTTCAAGCCCTTGGACGGCTTGAAAAGTTGAGTGATTTCAATGGGTTATCGGTGTTTCGAAGTTTGGCCTGAACATTGCTAGGGCGCCCGCGTCCCGCGCTCTGCCGACCTCGATGGCGCGGGGGGTTGGACGGCGGATGGCCCGAGGTCCTGCTTGCGAGAGCGACGCGATGGAGCTGTTTTTTCGAAAATATTTCTGGGTCGTGAACCTGGTCTTCCTGGCGGTGGCGGCGTTTTTGGTCGCCCGCATCGCCAACACGATCGTCGCCGCCAGGCTGCGGCCGCCGGTGTCGAGCCTGATGCCCAGGACAAGCGGTCCCGCGCTGCAGACGACCCAGAAGCGACAGCTCTCGGCCGAGGCGCTCTCCAAGCTGACCGGCATCGCCCTGCCCGAGGAGAAGGTGCTCGCCGCCGAGGAAGAGGCGATGCGCCGTGCCGCTGAAGCCGCCGCGACAGCTGGAGGCGAGGGGGGCGCGGATGGGGGAGGGGACGAGGCGCTCGAACGCAGTCCTCTGCGCGCCAAGCTGCTTGGAACGACCCTGGCCAACGTGCCCGAGTGGTCGATCGCCACGCTCCTCGACCTGAACGAGAACAAGTCCGGCGTTCACATGGTCGGCGACAAAATTCTGGAGGCCGAAATCGTCGCCATCGAGCTCAGGCGCGTCATCGTCCTCAACAATGGCCGCCGCGAATACATCGACGCCACCGAGCCAGAGGGTGGGGGCTCGCCGCGCGTCGCCGCCAAGAGCGTTTCGGGCGCCAAGGACAAGAAGGAGTCGTCGCTCGACCTCTCGGGCATCCGCGCCACCTCGGCCAACACTTACGAGGTGCCCAAGGACGAGCTTCAGAAGGCGCTCGGCAACATGAACGAGATCGCCACCCAGGCCCGCATCGTGCCGTCGTTCAAGAATGGCGAGTCGCAGGGCTTCAAGATCTTCTCGATCAAGCCGAATTCCCTGTTCACCAAGCTCGGCATCCAGAACGGCGACGTGATCAGGCGCGTCAACGGCTTCGACATCAACAGCCCGGACAAGGCGCTGGAGATTTACTCGAAGCTGCAGAGCTCGAATCGCATCGAGATCGAGTTCGAGCGCGGGGGCAGCCCCACGCGCAAGACCTACAACATCCGCTGAGTTTGCCGTCGCCCGCGCGGCCAGCCGCGCACAGACGGATCGAGTCGCCCGGGGCCGCCGCCAAGCCAAAGAGCGCAGCGCTCCAGCGAGGAATCGCCCACCATGCCGCAACACCTTCGCCGCCTCACAACGCCCATGACCTCACGCTTCCGCCCTGTTTTGCTCGCGCCGCTCGCCCTTTTGCCGACGTTCACCCTCGCCATCGCCGCGCCAAACCCGGTCAAGGTGTCCAACAAGGGCAGCGAGACCAGCGAGCGCCTGACCGTCACCGAGATCGATCCGGGCGTCGAGAAGGGGCCCGACCGCGCCCAGGTGCGCAAGAAGGGGCGCTTCCAGCTCGATTTCGAGAAGGTCGAGATCGACAAGCTGATCCAGACGATGTCCGACCTGACCGGCAAGCTCTTCATCCTTCCGGACAACATCCGCGGGGCGAAGATCTCGATCATCGGACCGGAGCATGGGCGCCAGGGCGTCACGGTGGACGAGGCCTACGCCGCCTTCCTCGCCGCGCTCGACGCCGCCGGGCTCTCCCTCTACGAGACGGGGCGCTACACCAAGGTCATCGAGAAGCGGCAGGCCAAGCAGAGCGTCCTGAGGACCGTCGTCGACGGCGAGCGCTACGCCACCAACGAGCAGATGATGACGCGCCTCGTCCGGCTCAAATACGCGGAGGCCGACCCCATCAAGGCGCTGCTCGCCAACTTCACCACGCGCGAAGGCGACATCCAGTCCTACAACGACCTGCTCATCATCACCGACCTGGGCATCAACCAGCGGCGGCTGGAGCGCATCGTCGAGCAGCTCGATCAGCCTTCGGCCTCTGACCAAATCCGCGTCTTCAAGATCGAATACGCGACGGCCAGCGAGATTGCCGAGAAGCTGCAGCAGATCTTCGATGACAAGAAGGCGGCGGGCAGCAAGGGCAAGGGGGCGGCCCCCAAGAAGCGCCCGCGTCCAGGCAAGCCAACGCCTGCGACGACGGCCAGCGACAGCGCCGATGAGAGCGACGCCTCCCTCTCGCAGATCATCGCCGACGACCGCACGAACAAGCTGATCGTCATGGCCAACGAGCTGGCGCACGAGCGCGTCGAGATGCTCCTCAAACACCTCGACACCCCGGTCTCCGGCGAGGGGCAGGTGCGCGTCTACTACCTGGCCAACGCCAACGCAGAGGAACTGGCCAGCACGCTGTCGACGATCATCCAGGGCACGAGCGGTTCGTCCTCGGGCGGCAAGAAGCTCGGCAATCGCGCCGGCGCCAAGCCACCGCCGGGAAACGCCCAGTCGGGCGGCGGGGCAGAGTCGTTCACCGGCGAAGTCAAGGTCACGGCCGACAAGGGCACCAACTCGCTCGTCATTCTGGCCAACAACAACGACTACAAGTCGCTCGTGAAGGTCATCGAGAAGCTCGACATCGCCCGGCGCCAGGTCTTCGTCGAGGCGGTGATCATGGAGGTCAACCTCGAAGACAACACCGAGTTCGGCCTGTCGGCGCACGGTGGCGACCTGTTCGACATCAGCGGCCAGGAGTCGGGCGCGGTGCTCGGCAGCCAGATCGGCAGCGCCACCTCGCTCGGTGGCATCCTCTCGCTGGCCTCGCTCAGCGGTTTCCTCGCCGGACTGCAGGGGCCCTCCATCGAGGCCTTTGGCGTCACCATCCCGGCCTTCTCGATCGTGCTTCAGGCGCTGCAGAAGTCGACCGACGTCAACGTCCTCTCCACGCCGCACATCCTCACGAGCGACAACGAGGAGGCGGAGATCAGCGTCGGCCAGAACGTGCCCTTCCAGTCGGGCTACTCCTCGACGCTTTCCTCTCTCTCCGGCGGCGTCAGCTCACTGAGCAACCTCTCGGGCCTTCTGGGCGGTTACGGGACGATTCAGCGCACGAACGTCGAGCTCAAGCTGAAGATCAAACCGCAGATCAACGAGAGCGACTTCATCCGCCTCGAAATCGACGAGTCGACCGAGGAAATCGCCTCGCAGGACGCCACGCTCGGGCCCACGACCTCCAAGCGCGCCGCCAAGACGACGGTCGTCGCGCGCGATCAGCAGTCGGTGGTCATCGGCGGCCTCATCCAGGACCGCACCGTCAATTCGGTGGAGAAGATTCCGCTGCTCGGCGACATCCCGGTGCTCGGCCGACTCTTCCGCACGACGAGCAAGAAGAAGCAGAAGACGAACCTCTTGCTCTTTTTGACGCCCTACATCGTCCGCGACCAGGCCGACTTCCGCCGTATCTTCGAGCGCAAGATGAAGGAGCGTCAGGCCTTCGTCGAACAGTTCTACGGGCGCCAGCCGGGCTACGAGGTGCCCATCGACTACACGCGCAAGGCCGGTCCCATCGCCCGCATGCTGCGCATCCGCCAGGACGAGATGGACAAGCTGGAGAACGGCGGCGCGGGGCATCCCGGCGAAAAGCTGATTCAGCCCAGTGAGAAGCCGACGGGCGCGAAGTCGGGCGCGGAGGGCAAGTCAGACGCCGATGGCAAGTCGCCGCCGCCGCTCTTCACGCGTCCGGCCGAGGGCACCTACGAGCACTCGGTCGAGTCGAGCGAGGTCGCCGCCAAGCCCGCAGAGTGAGTTCGCCGCGCGCCGCTTGGGATGTGGCCGTGCCGCTCCTGTCTTCGCGTTCCATTCCCCGCGTTTCATTCTCAAGGACCAGACGCCCATCATGTCCGCTGATTTGAACCAACCCGCCTTCGACCACGCCGCCTTCCTGCGCGAGGAGACGGATGTCGTCAGTTCTCCCCGGCCCCCCGCGCGCCTGTCAGGCCTTCTTCTGGGAGAGATCCTGGTGGCCCAGCGGGCGGTGACGCCGGAGAAGGTCGAGGAGGCGCTTGTGCTGCAGAAAGAGCGCGGCACTCGCCTCGGCGCGATTCTCGTCTCGCTCAAGGCCGTCAGCGACGAACAGGTGGCGCGGGCGCTCGGGGCCCAGCTCGACATCCCGGTGCTCGACGAATTGCGCATGAGCGAGATCGACCTCGAACTGGTGCGCGCCGTGCCGATCAACTTCGCCCGCCAGACCAGGACGCTGCCGCTCTGGCGCGAGGGCGAGGTGGCGCTCGTGGCCGTGGCCGATCCGCTCGACGTGGCCGCGCTCGATCACCTGCGTTCGCTCATCGGCGCCGTGGTGGAGCCGCGCATCGTCACCGAGGCGATCCTGATCGACGCGCTCAACGCCGCCTACGACCGCGCCATGCAGGCCAGTGGCGAGCTCGACGACGCGCTCAAGGAGGGGGACGAGGACCTCGACGAACTCGCGCACGACTTCGAGGAGCAACAGGACCTGCTCGACGCCGGTGACGACGAGGCGCCGATCATCCGGCTCGTCAACTCGCTGCTCAAGCGGGCGGTCAAGGAGAAGGTCAGCGACATCCACATCGAGCCCTACGACCGCGAGGTGGTGGTGCGCTTCCGCAAGGACGGCGTGCTGCACGAGATCATCAAGCCGCAGAAGCGCTTCCAGAAGGCGATCGCCAGCCGCGTCAAAATCATGGGCCAGCTCAACATCGCCGAGACGCGCCTGCCCCAGGACGGCCGCATCCGCATCAAGATCGCCGGTCGCGACATCGACATCCGCCTCTCGACGGTGCCGACCTCTCACGGCGAGCGCATCGTCATGCGCCTTCTCGACAAGAGCGCGGTGCTGCTCAACCTGGAGGATCTCGGCTTCGACAGCGAGCAGCTCGCGACGATGGAGATGCTCATCAACAAGAGCCACGGCATCATTCTCGTCACCGGCCCCACCGGTTCGGGCAAGACGACGACGCTCTACGCGGCGCTCTCGCGCATCAACAAGCCCGACCTCAACATCCTCACCGCCGAAGACCCGGTCGAATACCAGCTCAACGGCATCGGCCAGACGCCGGTGAACGCCAAGATCGGGCTGACCTTCGCCTCGGCGCTGCGCAGCTTTTTGCGCCAGGATCCCGACGTGATCATGGTCGGCGAGATCCGCGACCTGGAGACGGCCGAAATCGCGATTCAGGCCTCGCTCACCGGCCACCTCGTCTTTTCGACCGTCCACACCAACGACGCGCCCGGCGCCATCACCCGTCTCGTCGACATGGGCGTCGAGCCCTTTCTCGTGGCCAGCTCGCTCGTCGGCATTCTCGCCCAACGCCTGGTGCGCCATGTCTGCCGCAGGTGTCGCGTGGCCTACGTGCCGACCGACGACGAGCTCTCGCAGATTGGGCTTTCGCTCGCCGAGATGCGCGCGGCCGGGTGCGACCACATCTACAAGGCCAGCGAACACGGCTGCGACGCCTGCGAGGGCACGGGCCACAAGGGGCGCATGGCCATCTATGAGATGATGCACATCAGCGACGACGTGCGTCAGCTCATCCTCAAGAACGTCGACTCGAACACCATCAAGAAGAAGGCGATGGCGCAGGGGATGCGGACGCTCATCCAGGACGGCGCCCGCAAGGTCCTCGCCGGAGAGACGACCATCGCCGAGGTGCTCTGGGTGGCCCAGCAGGACGCCGAGTAGCCGCCGCTTTTGGGGTGGCCTTGGTTCGCGCCACCGCTGTTCTCTTTTGCCCAGCCTGAAAGTCCATGCCCGTCTACGAATACAAAGGCCTGACCGAGGCCGGAAAGAACACCCGCGGGGTGCGCGACGCCGACAACCTCAAGGCCCTGCGCGCGGCCCTGCGCAAGGACGGCATCTTCCTCACCGAGGTCACCGCCGAGAAGGCTGCTGCCGGTGGCGCGGGGGGCGCGGCGATCCGCGGGCGCGAAGTCAACGTCCAGAAGCTCATGGGCTCGCGCGTTGGTTCGAGCGACATCGCCATCATGACGCGGCAGCTGGCGGTGCTCATCGGCGCCGGCGTGGCGCTCGTCGAGGGGTTGAGCACGCTTCAGGACCAGCTCGACCATCCGCGCCTCAAGCTGATCATCAGCCAGGTGAAGACCAAGGTGAACGAGGGCGCCTCGCTGGCCGACGCCATGGCCCAGCACCCCAAGGTCTTCTCGCCGCTCTACGTCAACATGATCCGCGCCGGCGAACACTCGGGCGCGCTCGACGTGGTGCTCAACCGCCTGGCCGACTTCACCGAGAGCCAGGCCCGCCTCAAGAACAAGGTCATCGGCACGATGATCTACCCGGCGCTGATGGTGGTCGTCGGCGTCATCATCCTCGGCGTGCTGCTCACCGTGGTCGTGCCCAACGTGACCAAGATTTTCGCCACCAACCGTCTGACGCTGCCGCTCGTCACGCGCGTCCTGATCGCGCTGTCTGACTTCGCCAGCGACTACTGGTGGGTCATCGTCGGCGGCGTCGCCGTCTTCGCCTTCGCCTTCAGCCGCTGGAAGAAGACCGAGAAGGGCCGCCAGAGGTGGGACAGCTTCACGCTCAGGCTCCCTGTCTTTGGCAAGCTCGTGCGCAAACTCGCCGTGGCCCGCTTCGCGCGAACGCTCTCCACCCTGCTCAAGAGTGGCGTGCCGCTCCTCGGGGCGCTCGAGATCGTCAAGAACATCGTCGACAACGCCGTGATGGCCGATGTCATCGACAAGGCCCGCGACTCCATCCGCGAGGGTGAGTCGATTGCCGCGCCGCTCCGCCGCTCGGGAGAGTTCCCGCCGCTCGTCTACCACATGATCGCCATCGGCGAGCGCTCGGGGCAGCTGGAGGACATGCTGATCAACGTCGCCAACGCCTACGACGACGAGGTGGAGGTCAGCATCGGCGCGCTCACGTCGCTTCTGGAGCCGGTGATGATCGTCGGCATGGGCGGCTCGGTGGCCTTCATCGTCTTCGCCATCCTCATGCCCATCCTGCAGCTGAACACGATGATGCACTGACGGAGCGCCTGCCCATGACCCTGCCCACTTCGACACACTTAGGCACACCCGCTCCCGCGCTTGAACCCGTCGCGCTTGAGCCCGTCTCCATCGATGGCCGTCTCGACCGCCTGGCGCGCGGTTCGGCGTTCGGCGCCCTCCTGTTGCTCGCCCTGGCGCTTCTCGCCCTCGGCTTCACCTCTCACCACTCCGACGAGGCGCTGGACGCCATCGCCCCGCCCTTTGACATCGACAGAACCGCGTCGGCGCTCGCCGCGCCGGCTTTGGAGGTCCCATGAAGTTCAATCGCCACACCCGCCGCCTTCTCTCCCGCTCTTCGGCCAGCGCCGCCCGAGGCATGACGCTGCTCGAAATCATGGTCACCATCACCATCATCGGCGTGGTCATGGGCATGGTCGCCGTCGCCGTCATCCCGCAGCTCGACGCGGCCAAGGTCGACACCGCCAAGAACAGCATCCGCGGCGGCATCGTGCCGGCCCTCAAGCTCTACTACACGCGCCACGGTCGCTATCCCGACACCGGCGCCGGCCTGCAGGTGCTCGTCACAGAGGGAATGCTCGACTCGGTGCCGCGCGACCCGTGGGACAACGAGTTCGTCTATCTGAACGAGGGCAGCAGCTTCAAAATCATCAGCTACGGCGCGGACGGTGCTCCGGGCGGCGCGGACGCCGCGGCTGACATCAGCAGCGACACCATGGACAGCGAGACCAAGTGACGCGCGCCTGTCGCCATTCCGAGACGTGAATGAGGAAGCTCGTCCGCATAGCCGCCTCTGCCCCGGGAAAGACGGGGGGGGCCAATGGCGCCGCAGGTCTGACGCTGATCGAGATCACGATCGCGCTCCTGATCGTGGCCCTGCTCATCTTCGTGGCCGTGCCTTCGGTCGAGGCCGTGGCCGGCGTCCGCGCCCGGGAAGAGGCGGGCAGGCTCTCCGGCGCCATCCGCTACCTCTACGGGCATTCGGCGCTCACCGGGAAGACGTGCCGCCTGCGCTTCGACCTCGACGAGCAGACCTATGCCGCCCAGTGCACCGAGGAGCGCTTCACGGTCAGCGGCGTGAAGGAGAAGGCGCGCGACGGCCGCCGCGTCGAGGAGGAGCCCGAGCGTTCGACGAGCTACACGGTCCATTCGGTCCACGACGAGCTGATCGGCAGCGCCGAGGAGTTGCGCCTCAAGGTCGAGCGGCAGGCCGAGTTCTCCGACTTCACCGACGAGGAGCTCAAGCCGCACGCCATGCCCACGGGCGCCAACCTCGCCGTCTGGACCGAGCGTCAGAGCGAGCGCTACACACAAGGGGAGGCGTTTCTCTACTTCTTCCCACAGGGACACACCGAGCGCGCGCAGCTCTACGTGAGCGACGACGCCGGTGACGATGTCTACACGCTGAGCGTCTCCGCCCTGAGCGGCAGGGTGCGCGTCGAGTTCGGCGACAAGCCCGAGCCGGAGCGATGATGAGACCCCTTGCGCCGTCCACATCAGGCCACCCCGCGCGCGGCTTCACCCTTCTGGAGGTGATGATCGCGCTGCTCATCGTCTCGGCCGCGATCGTCGCCGTGGCCGGCATCAACGCCGGCGCCATGAACATGCACGCCTATTCAAAAGAGCTGACGGTGGCGACGCTACTCGCGCGCGGCAAGATGGCCGACATCGAGCAACAGCTGCAGTCCGAGGGGCTGCCGGCCGACGACGAGGTCGAGGAGGGCGATTTCAGCGAGGAGGGTTTTCCCAAGTTTCGCTGGCGCGCCGAGATCATCCGTCCCGAGACCGAGGAGATTCAGGTCGCGAGCATCATGCAGTCGCTCGGCGTCGACGGCAGTTCCGATGGGCCGCTGGGGAGCTTTCTCGACAGCCAATTGCTCTCCAACTCCGACTTCTACGGCGGCGATTTGGCCGGCTCGGGCATCACCACCGATGTCGGCGCGATCCTCGGATCGAGCGGGCTTGTCGGCGGCGTTTTGACGACGCAGCTGCAGACCATGCTCGACAGCCTGGGCAACGCGGTGCGCGAGGTGCGCCTGACCATCAGCTGGGGCGAGAAGAAGGACGGCAGGGAAGGCGAGTCGTTCAGCATCGCCACCCACGTCGTCAGTCTCGGGCAGGGCACCGATCAGCGGCAGTCGGACGCCGAGGCGCAGGCGCTCGATTCGGCGCTCAATTCCGGAACGACGGGCACGAGCACAAAAGCGCAGACGAACGCCATCAACAGCGCCATCCAGTCGATCGGGGGACTCAAGTGATCGGGCGTCGTGGACAAAGGCGCATCGCCTCGCGCGCTTTGGGGTTCACCCTGGCCGAGGTGCTCGTGGCCGTGGCCGTGACCTCGTTCATCGGCGTGGTCGTCGCCTCGACTCTCTCGGTCGGCTTCAAGGCCAAGGAGGTGGTCGAGGTGGAGGCGGATCTCTTCCGCGAGCTGCGCAGCGGCATGGGGCGCCTGACGCGCGAGATCTCGATGGCCTTCCTCTCGAACAACTACGACACCAGCCGCTACCGCGATAACCAGGACCGGCCGACGTTCTTCGAGGGGCGCGAACGGACGATCGCCTTCACCATGCTCGGCCACCAGCGCCTGACGCGCGACGCCAAGGAGTCGGACCAGTCGGTCGTTTTCTACAAGGTGGACCGCGATCCCGACGAAAGGCGCATGACCTCGCTGCTGCGCTGCGAAATCCCGGTCATCACCGAGGAGATCAAGGAGTGCGAGGCCTGGCAGACGCTCGTCTCCGATGTCTCGCAGGTGACGTTCGCCTACTGGGACAACACCAAGGACGACTGGGTCGACGTCTGGGACACGCGCGAGAACGAGTATCCCAACAAGCTGCCCGACCGCGTGCGCATCGAGCTGATGGGCAAGGACGAGCGCGGCAAGGACCAGAAATACGTCACGCAGGCGCGCATCAATCTGGTGACGCCGCTGGGGATGTGAGGGGCGATGTCGCGCGAAGAGCAAAAAACGCCTGCGGCAGGGCAGGGGAGGCGAAAGGCGCGTTCGGCGCCTGGCGCGTTGGCCGGGAAGTTTTGGGCCTGGCTCAACCGTCCCATCGGTGGCCGTTCCGTCAGTCGAGGGAAACGTCGCCAGGAGCGCGGCGTGGCCATGCTGCTCGTCGTCACCTCGATCGCCATCATGACGGCGGTGGCCGTGGACTTTCAGTTCAACGCCAGTGTCGACCTGCAGCTGGCGGCCAACGCGCGCGACGAACTTCGGGCCGAATACCTGGCGCGATCGGCGATCAACGTCGGCCGCCTTGTGCTCATGTTTCAGCGCCAGCTCGACAGTCAGACAGGCAACGCCGGATCGCTTTTGCAGAGCCTGGGCCTGGGCGGCGCCACGGGCGGATCGCTCAATTTTCGCCTCTGGGAGATCGTCCCCATCGACTGCGGCGTGCTCACCTTTGTCCTCGGCGGCGGCCTGTCGGCGCTGGGCGGCGCGTCGTTTGGCGGGGATGGACAAGAGGGCGCGGAATCTCTGGCGCTGGCCTCGTTCGGCGACTTCGACGGCTGCTTCAACGCCACGATCGAGGACGAGGAGCAGAAGCTGAACGTCAACCGCCTCAACATGGGCTCGCTGACCGGCCAGGCGCCGATGCTGCAGTTGCGCGCGATGATGGTCGACCCGCGCTTCGAGTTCCTCTTCGACCGCGAGGACGCGCACGCGCTCAAGCTTTTGCCCGACGAGGTGCTGATCGCCCTGCACGACTGGATCGACGACGGCGAGACGCAGGCCACCATCAACCTGACGGGATCGGGCGAGCCGTTTCCGGACGGCTTCAGCGACGAGAACCGCAACTACATGTCGCGCTATCCGGTGCGCTACCGCTCGAAGAACGCCGCCTTCGACACGCTCGATGAGCTCTACCAGGTGGACGGCGTCGGCGACCTGTTCATGAGCGCCTTCCGCGACCGCCTCACCGTCTATCCGGACAAGAACAAGCTTTTGAACATCAACACCAGCAGCCAGGAGCAGATGCTGCTCAACATCTTCCTCGCCGCCGAGGACGAGAACGACATGAAGCTGCGCGACCTGACGACGCTGCAGAACATCCTGCAGGAGATCGGCCAGGCCAAGGTCTTCAGCTTCATCGGCATGAGCACCTCGCAGTTCATCAGCATCATCGAGAACAACGGCATCACCGTGAAGCCGGCGCTCAAGGCCAAGAACAACAAGTGGATTACCGACAAGAGCGAGACGTTCACCATCAGGGCCACGGGGCAGGCCGGCCGCGTCGAGAAGCGCATGACAGCGGTGATCCGCAGCGACTCGGCGCTCGGCAAGGTCCTCTACTTCCGCCAGGAGTGAGCCCTTCCCTTTGTCCCGCGACATTGCCCGGCCCTCCCTCCGACGCCTCCGCTTCGGGGGCCACGCCACAGGCCGCCTCCCCCCGGAGAAGCCCCCCCTTTCCCTCAGGAACCACATCCCATGGCACGCATCCTCGGCCTCGACCTCGGGGCCCACAGCATCAAGGTCGTCCTTCTGGAGACCACCTTCCGCGGCGCGTCGATCGCCGCGCGCAGCGAGCTTGAGCGCGACGACGGCTTCGACTTCTCCCGCCTCATCGCGCACCTCAGGATGCACAACGAGATGGGCGCCGATCAGATCATCGTCGCCGCGCCTGGCGCCAGCGTCGCCACCCAGCACCTCTCGCTGCCCTTCACAGACGCGCGGCGCGTCGAGGCCACGCTCGGCTTCGAAGTCGAGTCGCTGCTCCCCTACGACATCGACGAGGTCACCTACGACCACCAGCTCCTCTCCATCGACGGCGGCAAGAGCGAGCTCCTCGTCGGATCGGCGCGCACCCAGGAGATCGCCTCGCTGCTCGCCGAGCTCAAGGCCGTCGGACTCGATCCGCGCGTGGTGACGAGCAGCGCGCTCGCCTATCAGAACATCCTCTGTCAGCCGACGCGCGGCGACGGGGCGGTGGCGACTGAAGGGGCGGACGCGATCCTCGACATCGGCCACGAGCGCACTTCGCTCTGCGTTGGCACGGGCGCAGGAAGGCTTTTGGGCGCGCGGACCTTCATGGGCGGCGGGCGCGATCTGACGCGGGCGGTGGCGGCCGAGTTCAATGTCTCTCTGGAGGACGCCCAGACCTGGAAGGAGCGCGAGGGCGATGTCTCGGACGAGGCGGGCAGCGATCCGCAGTTTTCGCGCGCGCGCGACGCGTTGCGGCGGGCCCTGGCGCCACTCTTGCGCGAGATTCGGGCCACGCTGCGGGCCAACGAGGCGCGGTTTCACTGCCCTGTCCGACGACTCTTTCTCGCCGGCGGCACTTCGCGCCTTGGCGGCCTCGACCGCTATCTCTCCCAGGAGTTGGGCCTGGAGGTGACGCCGCTCGCCTTTGGCGAACAGGACATGGCCGTCTCCTTCTCCGCCGCCGAACAGACGCTCTACGCCCAGGCCTACGCGCTCGCCCTGCAGGGCCAGGGAACGCTGCGCGGCCACCGCTTCAATCTGCGCAAGGGCGCCCTCTCCTTCAAAGGCGACCTCGACTACCTCAAGGGAAAGACCTCGCGCCTGGGCGCCTTTGCCCTCGTCCTCGCCGTTCTGGCCATCGCCTCGATGGGGCTTGAGTGGCGCGCCGCCGCCAGCCGCGAGCAGGCGATCGACGACGAGCTGTTCAACATGACGAAGCGCATCCTCGGACAGGGACAGAAAAACTACGACATCGCCCTCAACCTCCAGCGCGGCGCCGGTTCGGCCCAGGCGCAGCTGCCCAAGGTCTCGGCCCTCGACATCTTCACCGAGCTGACCGAGAGCGCGCAGAAGGCAGAGGTCAGACTCGAAGAGGTCGAGGCGCAGCTGGAACGCGTCAAGGTGCGCGGCGAGACGGCTGGCTTTGACGGCGTGGACCGGCTCGTCGGCGTCCTGGAGGCAGTTGAGTGCTTCAAGGAAGTCAAGCGCAACAAGGTCCAGAAGAGCCGCGACGGCAGCAAGATCGTCTTTGAGCTCGACATCCGCGTCTCGTGCGGGGCGACGCCCGCCGCCACCTGAGCGTGCCCTAAAGCCTGGCCGCTTGGGCGTTCACGCGCCCGCGCCGGACGGAGAAACTCCCCATGGAACAGATCAAGCGCCTCATCGCCGACGCCGGCGAGACCTTTGGCCGCCTCTCTTCCCGCGAAAAGCTGATGGTGCTCGGCGCGGCCTTTTCGCTCGTCGCCTTCCTCCTCTTTTTCATCAGCTTCTCGTTCAACAACGCCATGCGCCAGGCGGATGCGCGCGTCGCCGGCAAGTTGCGCCAGCTTCAGGAGGTGCAGCGGCTCGCGTCCGGCTACAGCCAGGCCGACAAAGAGCGCGCGGCGCTCGACCGCAAGTTGCGCGGCAACAAGGTCAAGCTCTTCACCCTCGTCGAGGAGACGGCCAAGCAGCAGGGCATCGAAGTCGGCGGCATGACCGAACGCGGCAACCAGACGCGCGAGGGCAAGATCATCGAGAGCTCCGTCGACGTGACGTTCACGCGCATCGAGCTCGTCAAGCTCGTCCGCTTCCTGTCGGCCATCGAGGGCCGCGACAGCCTCGTCAAGGTGACCAAGCTGCAGATGCGCTCGCGCAAGGATCAACCGGTGCTCGACGCCTGGCTCACGCTCACGACCTACCAGCTCGAATCCTGACCGTTCGCCGTTCCATGCCCGTCGAGCGAACGCCGTCTTTTCCCGCCAAATTCGCCCGTAAGAGCGCCCCCAAAAGTCGCGCCCAAGGCTGACCGCGCAAGCCCGTCCCCAAGAACCGCCCCATGACCCCCAAACTCAAAAAGCGCCTGATCCACCTCGTCGCCTATCCCGCCTTTTTTATGGCGGCCTTCACCGCGCTCTTCTTCGTCAACTTTCCCTACGACGCGCTCAAAGAGCGCCTGGTGAGCGAGGCGCGGCAGAAGGACATCGAGATCGCCATCGACGAGATCTCGCCGACACTCCTCGGCATCGAGGCGCGCGGCCTGTCGCTGCATCTGTTCAAACCCGCCGAGGGCAAGTCAGAGGTCGAGCCTTTGCGCGTCCAGTCGCTGACCGTCTTTCCGCACCTGTTCCCTCTGGGCGTCCACGTGCGGGCGCGGCTCATGGGGGGACACCTCGACGCGGCCTACCACCCCTCCGCGAGCCAGGCGCTCAAGCTGCGCGCCAAAGACCTCAAGCTCTCGCACCTGCCGCCCGAGGCGACGGGCAATGTCGTGATGGACGGAACGCTGGCTCTGCTCGCCGACCTCGCCTTCGACCCGCAGGACTTCGCCAAGGCGGAGGGACGGCTGGCGCTGCTCGGCACGCAGCTCTTGTTGCGCAAGGGCAATGTGCAGGGGCTGACGCTGCCGCGCGTCGACATGGGACGGCTTGAGCTCGACCTCGATCTGACGGGCGGCAAGGCCCGGTTCAAAACGGCGCGTCTCACGGGCGTCGACATTGTCGCCACGATGGAGGGAGAGGTGCGACAGGCGCGCAAAATCGCGCTCTCCTCGCCAAACCTCACCCTGCGCTTCCAGCCAGCCGAGGAATTCCTCAAGCGCAACAGCCTCGTTTCGGCGGCGCTCGGCATGGCCATGAAGAAGGACAAGGACGGCTATTACGAGGCCTCGATCAAGGGCACGCTGGGCAAGCTCAAGCTCACGCCAAATAAAAATCCGGGAAAAGCCGCCAATAAACGTCGGTGAATTGTTTTGGAGTGTTTTGAATTCGCCCGGGAAACACGCGGATTTAAATTTTGTCCGGATTTCAAAAGAGAATGTTTACTGGCGGAATCAATGTCTTTGGTTCCGCTTTTTGCGCGTCCGGCCACTGCCTTTGTTTCGGAATAATTCCGATCGATACGCGGCGGATGGTCACGGGTTTGGCGTCCGCGCCGCCATGGGGTTCACCCGCGGGGGGCGAGCTTCAAAGAGCGGCCATTGAGTGATCGTGCCGCCACCGGCTTTGGGGATTTGGGGAATAAAATATGCGTGCATATGCAGAAATTGATGCGCGCTGAGTGACGCTGCCGTGCCGCTGGGAATGGGCACACGCCATGGGGCTTTCGAGGGCGCTGACAGAAACAAAGAGCCAACAAAGCCCGGCTGTCATCGCCTGCCTGTCGCGAGTAGGGGCGCGCGCCGCAAAACGGACCGCCGCTCGGCGACCGGCGAGATTTCATCAACTTGAGGAGAAAAAATCCATGAGACGACTTCAGTTCCTTCCAGGCCTCATCGCGCTCTCGGGCGCGCTCGTCTGCGCATCAGGCTGCAGCAAGCCTTCCGCTGCGGCCAACGCCAGCGCCGTCGAGGCGACCATGCCCACGCGCACCGTCAGCGTCACCGCGGCGAACAAGGGCGCTGTCGTCCATCAGGTGGATGTCGTCGGCGAATTGCAGGGCATCGAAGAGATCCGCGTCTTTTCGCTGGTTCCCGATCGCATCCGCACGCTGACCGTCGATGAGGGCGACACCGTCCGCAAGGGCGAGGTCCTGGCGACGATTTGGAGCGAGGCGCAGGCCGAGGGCGTCAACCAGGCCGAGGCAGCGCTTGAGGCGGCGCTCGCCAACCGCGACGCGAGCAAGGACAACGTCCTGCGCATGCGCACCCTCTTTCAGAGCCACTCGATCACGGCTTCCCAGCTCGAAGGCGCCGAGGCGCAATACAGGGCGGCGGAGGCGCAGGTGCGACAGGCGACTGCGGCTGTGGCGTCGGCGGGCGTGTCCAAGCGCAACACGATCATCCGCGCTCCCACCTCTGGCGTCGTCTCGGCGGTCACCCTGCGCGAGGGCGATTTGGCCAGCGGCGCGCCAATCCTCACCATCGTGCGCCCCGAACGCCTCAAGGCTGTCCTGCGCGTGCCCGAGCGCTACTTCCTCGGCATGGAGCCGGGCATGGCCGTCTCGATCTCGCCGTTGGCCCGCCCCGAGCAGGTGGTGAATGGCAAGATCACGATCAAGGGATCGGTCGTCGACCGCACCTCGCGCACCGGCCTCGTCGAGATCCACCTCGACAACAAAGACGGCGCCCTCATCGCCGGCAGCGCAGTTCGGGCCACCATCGAATTGAGCCGCCGCGACGGCGTGATCCTCATCCCGGCCGAGGCGGCGATCCTCTCGGTGGACACCTCACGCACGGGCGCGGCCCAGGTCTTCATCCAGGACGGCGACAAGGCCAAGGCGCGGGCGGTGAAGATCGGCGTGCGCCAGGGCGATGACATCGAGATCGTCGAGGGCCTCTCCGTCGGCGAGCCGGTGGTCGTGCGCGGCGCCGGCTTCCTGCGCGACGGCAACCCGATCCGTGTGGCGGCGACTCGCGCCGAGACGGCCATTGACGTGAAGAAAGCGGGGATCGCGCAATGAGTATGACCTCCCTCTCGGTGAAGCGCCCCATCACCGGGATCATGGTCGCGCTGGCGATCACAATCCTGGGCGTCTTCTCCTTTTCCCGACTGAAGCTCGATCAGATGCCGGACATCGAGTTTCCCGTCATCGCCGTCATCACCAGCTACGTCGACGCCGACCCCGAGGCGATCGAGCAGCTGGTCACCAAGCCCATCGAAGAGGCCATGTCCTCCGTCGAGAACGTCGACGAGATCATCAGCCAGTCGATGGAGCACGTCTCGCTCGTCATCATCAAATTCAACTGGGGCATCGACATGGACAAGGCGGAGCAGGATGTCCGCCGCAACCTGGAGATGTATGCCTACGACGAGCTGCCCGAGGACGCGGTGCAGCCTCTCACCTTCAAGTTCGACCCTTCGATGATGCCGGTGGCGCTGATCGCGGTCGATATGCCCGGCACCTCGGCCGAAATCCGCAAGAAGGCCGAAGACGAGGTCGAGCCCTATCTCGCCCGACTGCCCGGCGTGGCCTCGGCCACGGTCAACGGCGGCGACGAGCGCGAGATTCAGGTGCGCCTGCGCCCGGAATGGCTCCAGGCCTACGGCATCAGCCCGACCCAGGTCGTCTCGGCGATCAAGGGCGCCAACATGATGATCCCGAGTGGCACGCTCGATCAGGGCCCACAGCAGCTCGGCCTGCGCGCCACCAGCGAGATCACCGATCCCGATCAGCTGAGCGAGGCGCTCGTCGGCATGAAGGGCGGTCGCCCAATCTACCTGCGCGACATCGCCGACGTGCTCGACACCTTCACCGAGAAGGAAGCCTTCACCCGCGTCAACCACAAGGACGCGGTGATGATGATGGTGCAGAAGCAGTCCGACGCGAACACCGTCCAGGTGGTGGAGCAGGTGCTCGCCGCGCTGCCGGGCATCGAAAAACGCCTGCCCGCTGGCAGCAAACTGACCGTGCTCATGGAGTCGGCCGAGCCCATCCTCAACTCGATCAACAACCTGGCGACGACCGCGTTCCTGGCGGTCTTCATCACCGCCATGGTGCTGCTCCTGTTCCTGCGCAGCTGGCGCACCTCGACGATCGTCCTGGTGAGCATCCCGCTCTCGATGCTCGTCACCTTCGCCGTGATGCAGCAGCAGGAGATCACGCTCAACATCCTCTCGATGGCCGGTCTGGCGCTCGCGGTCGGCATGCTTGTCGACAACTCAGTTGTCGTTTTGGAGAATATCTTTTCCTACATCGAGCGCGGTGCCTCGCGGGCCGAAGCGTCGATCAAGGGCACCGAGGAGATGGCCATGCCCATCACCGCCTCGACGCTGACCACGATCGTCGTCTTTTTGCCGATGATCTTCGTCCCAGGCATCGCCGGCCAGATGTTCCGCGAGCTGAGCCTGACAATCTGCTTCTCGCTCGTCGCCTCGCTTATCGTGGCGCTGACGTTGGTGCCGCTGATGGCCAGCCTGATGATCACCAACCAGACCAACCTCCTGGAGCGCATCCTCGCCAAGCTCACCTTCTGGATCGACCCGCTCAGCGACCTCTACGAGCGCGCCATCGGCGTGGCGCTGCGCCACCGCTGGCTGACCATCTTCCTCGCGCTCTGCGTCCTGGGCGGCTCCCTTGCCCTGGCGCCGATGCTCGACTTCGACTTCATGGCCCGCGTCGACCAGGGCCGCGTCAACTTCAAGGTCAAGATGGCGCCCGGCACCTCTGTGTGGACCACCAACGAGGCCTTCCTCGAAATCGAGCGCATCATCGACGAGGAGGTCCCCGAGCGGCGCAACATCTCGATCTCGCTGGGCAGCGACTCCAACAACACCATGTCCTCGCTGTCGGGCCAGAGCGCCTATTCCGGAACCATCCGCCTGCGCACCGTCGACCGCAAAGATCGCCAGCGCCACATTGGCGAGATCGAACTCGCCCTGGCCGAGCGCTTCAAGGACATCCCGGGCGTGGAGGTGCAGGTGCAGAAGCAGGGCGGCATGGGTTCGAGCGGCGATCTGACGGTGCAGGTCTTCAGCGAGAAGCTCGACGAGATCACCAACGTCGGCATGCAGCTTAAAAACCGCCTGCAGATGTTGCCCGGCGTGCTCGACGCGACCTTCTCCAACGAGGCTGGTCTGCCGGAGATGAAGATCGATCTCGATCGCGAGCAAATTCGCCTGCTCTCCCTCTCGCCGGTCGAGGTCGCCAGCGCCATCTCCACCTACTACCTGGGCTCCACCGCCTCGTATTACCGAGAGGGCGGCGACGAATATAAGATCTTCGTCCGCGCGCCCGAGGAGGCCCGCACCGATGTCGACAAGCTGCGCGCCCTGCCCATCGTCACGCCCTATGGCGTGGTGCCGCTGGAGACCGTGGCCAAGATCGACTCCTCGCTGGGCCCGACGACCATCTCGCACGAGAACAAGCGCCGCCTGGGAAGCATCACCATCACCAAGACCGACGACATCGCGCTCGGCGCGCTACAGAAGCAGGTCGAAGACGCGATCGCCGCCGAGAGCCTGCCCGAAGGCGTCAGCACCGAGATCGGCGGCTCGGCCGAGGACATGCAGGAAGCTATCGTCGGCCTGATGTATGCCCTCATCGTCGCCATCGTGCTCGTCTACATGGTGATGGCCAGCCAGTTCGAGTCGCTGCTGGAGCCCTTCGCCATCATGATGGCCGTGCCGGTCGCCTTCTCCGGCGTCATCTTCGCGCTGCTGTTGACCAAGACGACAGTGCAGATGACGGCGCTCATCGGCTGCCTCTTGCTCGTCGGCGTGGTGGTCAACAACGGCATCGTGCTCATCGATGTCATCAAGCGCCGCCGCGAGGAAGGCATGGACCTCGTCATCGCCGCCCGCGAAGCCGCCCGCAGCCGCCTCAGGCCCATTCTCATGACCACCATGACGACGATTCTCGGCATGTTGCCGATGGCCTTCGAGATCGGTGAGGGCGCCGAGATGTGGGCGCCGATGGGTCGCGCGGTCGTCGGCGGGATGACGGTCGCCTTCTTCCTCACCCTGTTCATCGTGCCCTGCGTCTACGTGATGATGGCCGGCGCCATGGATCGCCGTCGGGCCAAGAAGAGCGGTCAGTCGCCGGAGGCCAAGGCGCCCGTTGTTCAGGAAAAGGCCGCGGCCGCCTCTTAAGTTGCCCAAAGCCTGAACGCCTGATCAGGCAGAACAGAGCCCCATCACCCGCGCGGTGATGGGGCTTTTTTTTGGGTCGCGCCAGACGCCGGGATTTCCACCTTCCGCCATAGTTGATTTATATTTTTTTAAATTCATTTATTTATTCATTTGTTTGTCTGTTGTTGTTTTTTTTTGTGCTTTATTTTTTTTTGTTTAATTATAAATTTATTATTCATTCGTCGCAATTCATTCGCTTTTTGTCATTCACCACGCGCGAGGCGCCAGACGCCTGCCCGCGCGCCTGGTCATGGCTCTGTCACGAGAATCAAAACAGCCCTGACGGCGCTGTTGCCACAGCATCCCGGCTTGGCTTTTGGGGCGCCGCTTTTTTTGCGGCCGACGCTTGTCGCCGCCCACATCAGAGAGGACGCATCCCGTGACCGATAAACCTTGGCTCAAACAATATGGCCCCAGCGTTCCGCACGAAGTCAGCGCGCCGACGCTTACCCTCGACGCCGTCTTTGACCGAGCTGTCCAGCGCTACCCGACGCGCGCGGCAACCATCTTCACAGCCCAGGCCATGGGGCGACTCTTCTCCAAGTCGATGACCTATGCCGAGATCGACGAACAGTCAGATCGCCTCGCTGTGGCCTTCCAGAAGCGCGGCATCGGTCAAGGCGATCGCGTCGCGCTCTTCATGCCCAACTGCCCGCAGTTCGTGATCGGCTATGTCGCCGCGCTCAAAATTGGCGCCATCGCCGTCCCGGTAAACCCACTCTATTCGGCGCGCGAGGCGGCCTATCAGCTCAAGGACTGCGGCGCGAAGGCGCTCATCGTGCTCAGCCGTTTTTATCCGCTGATCCACCGCATCCAGGGCGAGACGCCGCTTGAGCACATCTTCGTCACCAACATCAAAGAGCACTTCCCCTTCACGCTGCGGACGCTCTTCACGCTGGCGCAGGAAAAAAAAGAAGGTCACCGCGTGGCCATCGACGCGCGCGCCAACGCCATCTGGCTCAAGGACGCCATGGCCGCCGTTCCCAAAGGCCAAAAGCCCACGCGCCCGGCCATCTCGCTCGATGACGTGGCAGTCCTCCTCTACTCGGGCGGCACGACGGGCATCTCCAAGGGCGCGACTTTGACCCACCGCAACCTCGTCACCAACGCCGATCAGAACCGCCTGTGGGCCATGGTCGGCGACGGCAATGAGGTTTCACTCGTCGCCCTGCCGCTCTTCCACGCCTTTGGCCTGACCTGCTGCCTCAACCTGAGCCTGATGACTGGCGCCAGCATGGTGCTCATCCCCAACCCGCGCGACATCCTCAACATCATCCTGGCCATCGACCACTTCAAGGCGACGCTCTTCGCAGCCGTGCCGACGCTGATGGTCGCCATTTCCGCCCATCCCAAAGTGACCCGCTACAACCTCAAGTCGGTGCGCGTCTGCCCCTGCGCCGGCGCCCCCGTGGCGGGCCAGGTCCACCGCGACTTCCTCGAAAAGACGGGCATCAACGGCTACGAGGGCTACGGTCTGACCGAGGCCTCACCCGTCGTCATCGGCAACCCACCTCATGGCGACAACCGCGTTGGCACCATCGGCATCCCCTATCCGAGCACCGACGCGCGCATCGTCTCGCTGGAGACGGGCGAAGTCATCGACGGCTTTGCCGAGGGCGAGGAGTGGACAGAGGCGGGCGAGCTGGAGGTCACCGGGCCGCAACTGATGCAGGGCTACTGGCAGAAAAGTCCCGAGGACAGCCCAATCAGGGATGGCTGGCTGCAGACAGGCGACATCGCGCAGATGCACCGCGACGGTTACTTCCGCATCGTCGATCGCAAGAAGGACATGATCATCCGCGGCGGCATGAACATCTATCCGGCTGACATCGAGTCGGTCCTCTACAGCCATCCCAAGATCCACGAGGCGCTCGTCATCGGCGTGCCGGATCAGGAACGCGGGGAGCTCGTCAAAGCGTTCGTGACGATCAAGGAGGGCCAGTCAGCCTCGGTCGAAGAGCTGCGCGCCTACTGCAAAGAGAACCTCGCCAAATACAAAGTTCCTTCGTTCATCGAGATCCGCGCCGATTTGCCGCGCTCTGCCGTGGGCAAACTCCTGCGCCGTGCGCTGCGAGAGGAAGTTCTCGCCGCGGCCAAGCCCAAGCCCGCCGGGGTTCAGACCAGCGAGGCGACCGACATGGAGGCGGCTTCCTGAGACAGAATGGCCGCTCGGTCATCGCGTTTGGCGATCGAATGATTCATCAAATAATAAAGTGAATGTCTGATAGAATTAATTGATAAGTGAACAATTGAATTGATTGATAAATGAATGACTCAATCCATTGAAGGGCGCGTTCCGTTGGGAGCGCGCTCTTTTTGTCTGTGGGCTTTGTGGCGCCGCGGACACGGACAGCGGAAAGGGAAGGGGAACGGCGCGGGGCACTCAGCGGGCGAGAAAATCGCTCACCGTGTCGAGAAAGCGCTCGCTGCCCTCGCGTCCGCGAATATCGATTCCCGTGGCATCGATGGTCAGGCATTCAACGCCATATTTACTCTGCATGACCTGGGGAAACGACGCGTAGTAGCCGGCCAGACCCTTGAGGAAATCGCGGCGGATACCCATCTCCTCGACGCGGCCGCGCTGCTGAATGCGGTCGAGCAGGACGCCGACATCGGGCACATCAAAGAAGATGATTTTGTCGGGTTTAATGACATCGCGATTTAGTCGCTCAAAGTATTCGTAATAGAGCTGCAACTCGCGTGAATCGAGAAAGCCCAACCCATGCAGGTATTTGGCGAAAATCTCCGGGTCTTCGTAGAGCGTTCGGTCCTGGACGCAGTTTTTGCGCACCGTGTGGATCAATTCGTGATGCTCAATGCGCCGAATGAGAAATTCGAGCTGCAGGGTGAATGACCAGCGGCGCATGTCGGCGTAATAATCTTTAAGAAAGCGATTATCGATGACCGGCTCGTCAAAGAGCTCAAAGCCCAGCTTTTGACTGATCAATTTGGCCGCCGTCGTTTTTCCCGCGCCAATGTTTCCAGCCATGGCCAAAAAGTATTTCTGGCGGCGGCGCGTTTTGACCTCGTTGCGCGGCTTGTCAGCCATCTGCGGCGGCGTTGATTCTTGGATTGACAGGGCAGGGGATGTCTCGCCCGCGTCGGGTCGCTTTTTCGCTGGCGTCGTCATGGTTCAGTCCTCGGATAAATGATCCAAAAAATAATTCAGACCGATTCCTCAAGACAAAAACACATTATCCAAAGGCGGCTTGGGCGCGTTGGCGCGGACAATTGAGACCTTCGACCAAAGACAAAAGCGTTTTTGCGCGGGCCTCATGGCTCACCTTGCCGCGGACAATGCTTCAACGCGGCACCGCGAAGTCTTTGATGACCGCCATGTGCTGCATTGAGTCGGCGTCGCTGTCGCTTCTCTGGACAGGCGAGACGGCTGAAAGTGGGTAGAAGTCGCGGCTGTCGAAGACGAGTCCGCGTTTGCTCAGGTTGGAGGCGCCGTCGATGGCCACCTTGGTTTGATGGTTTTTGAGCCGGGTGTTTGCGAGGACGCCGTCGTAAGGCTCGTTGCGGTTGGCGTTGGTGTCGCCGTTGCCGTCCTGGTCGATGGGGCAGTCCGACTCGCTGTCGACATAGACGAGGCCGCTTGAGTCGAGCGCGTTCATGCAGCTTTCGCCACGGGTCTCGATGTTGAAGTCGCCACCGATGACGAGGAAATCGCCGCTGGGAATGTTGAGCGTTTTGAGGTCGGCGATGAGGCCGTCCATTTCGTCGCGCCGCATAGCTGTCTGCGTGGTGCCGAAGTCCGAGGCGTTGGAGCCTGTGGCCAAATGGACGCTGACAACCCACAAATCGCGATCGCCCGGGATGTCGATGCGGGCCCACACGTGCTGCCGGTCCTGGATGTTTTCGAGCGCGCTGGGAAACTCACCCGCCTCTTTGATCGGGAAGTAGCTGACGATGCCGTTGGGCTTGCCCATGTTCCGGCCCGTCCTGTCCTCGCGGTAGGCGTAGAAGCGGTCGCCAAAGTTCTCGCGCACAAAGTCGCGCAGAGCGGCGTCCGAGTTGCGCCAGTAGCCGGTGCGGTCCTTCTCATAGAAGAGCGTCTTGAACTCCTGCAGCAGCGCCACCTGTGGCTTGAGACCGCGCAGAATGCGCTTGCCCGGCCCCGGGTCCCACGTCTCGCTCAACTCTTCGGTGCTGCCGTTGGAGAGCGTCATCGTGCCCGTGCTGCTGAGATTGCCGGCGAGGATGCGGACGCGCTCGGTCGATTCGCCGCTGCCCGCGCACTGGATGAACTGGCCGCAGCCGTCATAGGCCTCGCCATTGGGATTGCCGAGGTCGGCGCAGGTGAGCGGGGTGCAGGCGCAGTAGCCGTCGCTCTGGCAGCTGTCTGGCGCGGCACAGGCGCCACAGTCGGCGGTTCCGCCACAGCCGTCGTCCCAGCTGCCGCATCGCCCAGGCTCGCAGGGATTGCAGACATTGCACTCGCCGCAGTTGAGCTGACCGCCACAGCCGTCGCTCACCGTGCCGCACGAGACGCCAAGCGCGGCGCAGGTCATCGGCAGGCACGCGCCTTCACCGCAAATGTTGGGTTCACCGCCACCGCCACAGCTCAGTCCCTCGGCGCAGCCGCCGCAGTCGAGGATGCCGCCGCAACCATCGCTCAGCAGGCCACAGATGCTCGCCGGGCAATCCGAGGCGACGAGCGGACGGCATTCACCGTTGTTGTCCTCGTTTTCGCTGGCGTTCTCGTTGCTGTCGCAGGCGGCCACGAATGCGCAGGCGATGAGGACGGCCAGAAGGCGAAAGGCGGGGAGGGGAGGGCAAAGCAGGGATGACGACATGGCGAAACTCAGGGGAAGAGGGAGGAAGGAGGCGGACAACACCACAGAGCGAGGCGTTGGGCGCGCGGCCCCTAGTTGAAGAGGGAGAGCGGTGCAAGAGATGGGACAATTTAGTTTGTTTATTGTTTTGTAGGATTGATTTTGTTTTAACTTCTTTGTTTTTGAGCTGGACTCGTTGGTGGCAGGTGATTGTTTTGTTTAATTATCATGGTGCGTGCGCCATGTCAGTCCTCCTTCTATTCGATGTTATTCAATCAATGGGTTGAAGTGAATCGCGCACGATTTTTCGGATTTTTTCAAAAAGAGCACGATCGCCAGGCATGTCGCGTCGCAAGATTGCTCTGATTTCTGCGTCGCACGCGGCATGAAGGCCGAGCTCTTCCAAAAGATGAACGATAAAATGCCAGATAATGGCTTCTTCCGATCCCTGAGACAAAAGCTGACGCAATGATTGAATCGCGGTTTCCGGAACACCGGCGGCGAGAAGATCATCAAAGCGCCGGGGGAGGTCATTCAACGTGGCTGAGCTCCAGATTTGTCTCGCCGAACGCTGGAGTCGCTGTGAGCGGCGCGAGCCGGGCTTGAGAAATGACAACAGAGCTGTGCCCGCAGATTTCATTTTGGTGGAGAAATTTATTTGCTCCTGATGTTTATTCGATTGCGAGGAATCAGATGGGGCAGCGTTCGACGCGATGGCGCGTGGTATACTGGAGCCGGTCGTTGAGCGGCCACGCTTCGCTGGTTTGGATGGCGCAGCCGTATAAGATTGGTCCGGTTCACCAGCCATTTTTGAGAGGCGAATAGATGAACAACAGGTACTCGATTCATCCAGAATATCCTTGGAGCATTGATAGAAGCTGTCTGGTTCGCTCATGTTTATTTCAAATATGGTATGATTGCGTATTTGTCCAAAGCCGCTCCATCCGGCCGCTGTCATCTGAGGCACTTTTTGCAATTGCGGCACAGCGCTCCCCTTTTCGCTCTCAGCACGCGTCAGAGTGAGCACCCAGCTCGTGTCCTCGGTGAGTAATTGATAAGCCAAGGCGATCTGTTGGCGGTTTTTGGCATTTGTTTCAAAGCGCAGGCGCTGGGCGGCAAAAAGACGCGCCAAGATGTCAGTGTTTTGACATTCGGCAGGGAATGTGCGCGTCAACACATTAGAGGCAAACTCTACATTTAATTCACCATGAGGCATTTCGGGCAAACGTGCAAAGAGATGTAGCGTCTCCCCCTCATAGACTTCGGCAGGTGCCTCTCCAATCAAATCGGGACGACCAGGCCAGCGCACCGCGCGCAGCGGTTGCCGAGGGTTTCGCAATTTATCGCAAATTCGCCCGATAGCGCCTTTGATGTCTTCATTGGGCGAAACAAATTCAATCGCGCCACCGGTTTCATCGGCCAATTTTCTCAACCAGCTCTCGGCCGGGCTGGCGCCAACAGCGACAATAAAGAGGCGGTGTCGACTCTGACTGGCGGCGGCGATGAGGGATTCAGTGGAATAGATTTCGCCGTCGGTGATGAGCAGAACGACCGCGCCGCCCTCAGGCATGGGTAAATCGTAGACCTCAGACAGCGCATTTTTCATTTCTGTGCCCCCCAAATCCGCCTTTAATGCGCCAATCATCTGGCGCAGGTGTCTTCGCGCGGCGCCATTGATGGGGCGCATCTCATCGAACATGTGATCACAGGTCGAGCCAAAGCGCGAAAGGCTCAACAGATCGCCCTCATCCAGGCACTTCAACAGATTGCCCAGCGCTTCGCGTGCCTCCTCAATGGAGTCGCCCGCCATGGAGCCCGAACAGTCGACGAGCACTTTTACAGCAATGGGCAGCGCTTTTGTTTGCAGGGCTGGCACCACAGTCGAGGCCAATGCGACGACTTGTTCGCCGTCGCGGCCCAGGGCAGCATAGCCAGAGGCATCTTCGGGCAGAGATTCGGCGAGCAACACCAGATCGCGATCGAGCTTGGCGCGAGAAACATGGATGCGCAGCGCTTCGCCCTGACGGGTAATTTGTGCCGCATGGCTTGGACAGGAGACATTTGCCCGCGCCAGTGCTCCGCGAATTTCCAGCGTAAATTCAAAAGGATAGCTGATGTTCAGATCGTCTTCTGGAACTTCAAATGGCTCGAGTCCCGCATCTTTAGAATCGCCGTAACGCGGCGCAATAACCGTTGGAAACGCCAGTCGAATGACGCCATGGGTGACATTGAGCAATTGCCCATAGCGCAGTTCAATCTGTGCGCTTTCTCCCGGCAACAAATTGCCCAGACTGGCAGAGATCATGCCATCGGCGGCGCGAGAGAGCAGCACAGCGCTGTCACCCTTGCCAAGAGCGCCTTCATATTCATCCAGTGCTTGCGATTTGGCGGTAACGTGGCCGTTCATTTCTCGTTCGCCAATGCGGCAGCGGATATCCAGCGGCACGGCGTCGCGCGCGAGTGGAAATGTATAGACAATCTCAACAGAGCGGTCGCTATGATTACAATAATACTGGGTAAAGCACATCTCCATCAGCAGGCCATTGATGTGGCCGCAGGCCTCGACGCGCGCTAAAGGCGATTTGTCAGGGGTGATTTCATGGACGGCGTGAATTTTGGTTGTTTCAGTCATTTTTGGGTCTCCAGGATAGAGTTGTAAGCATCGCCAACAGCACGAAAGAACGCGCGCACTTGCTCTGGCGTCAGCTTGGCGCGTCCTGGTTCGAGGGTGAGCTCGATGCCGTCAGCCACCACGAGATGGGTCCAGACTTCGACGGTTCCGGCGCCGCGCGGTCGAGGCGGCACCGCTTCTTGTCCGCTTTGCAGGATCTCGCGAATGCGTTCGAGCGAGAGCCCGGCCCGCTGCCATTTGCGGATGGTGAGCAGCTGCTCCAAATGCCGACTGCTGTAATGCGCCGCACGCGTCTCACCCTCTGGCCGATCGACCAGGCCTTGCTGGATGTAGAAGCGCACGGTCCTGCGCGACAATTCCGCGAGCGCGGCGAGCTCATCCAATGTGTAGGTCTTGCTGTCTGAACTGTTCATGGTGCCAATTTATACAGTTGTTTTTGACATGTCAAGTGTCAAAAACGAGGCGCGTGTCGATTTTGTGGGCCATGGCTTGTGGGGCGCGCGTTCCTTCTGTCGTTCTCGGTGTTGTCGCAGGCGGCCATGAGCGCGCAGGCGATGAGAAGGGCCAGGAGGCGAAAGGCGGGCAGGGGAGGGCGCAGGAAGAAGACGCTTTGGCCGAGACAGGTGCGGGAAATCAGAGGGGACAAACAGCGCGCGACAGCATTTTCACGCGCATATGCGGTGCCCATTTTGAACAGAGAGTGCCTGAACACGCTGCGGTCGCGAGGTGATGCGGTTGACAAAACAGTTTGATGGAGGAATCAGGCATTGTTCGCGCCGGGAAGCGCTGACCAAAACAAATCAATTCGATGCCAAAAGCCATGAAGGCGCGTCGGCTCAGGACAGTGAAACCTGTAGAGCGCAGCCGCAATGATCGGCCTGATCTGTGAGCACGGTCAGCCGCTCGATGGCCTCACTGATCGCGACGACCCGGTTCAGGATATTGGGAGTGTATGGTGTGTGGCGGGCAGGTGGATTTCGTTAAGCCGCACCTTCCCTGATTCGAGCATTTCTGGATTGCCAGTGGCGTATTGAATTCATTTATTCAAGCCTTGCAGCTTCAGCAGCAATATGTCCTGCCAGTGAGGTGACGAAGGTCTTAAGACTGGTCATAGATGACAACGAGAAAAAATCACCACTGTCAGCGGCAGTTCGCGGAGAGGCGATAACCGAAGCGGTTGTGTAGAGCTGTTCCTGCGTAAGTTTCTGGCTCAGCAAATCATACCGCTTTAGATAGGATGCACCCTTGAATTCCTCGAATACGGGGAAATGAGGGGAGTTCTCCCTGACCGGCGATCGGGGATTCGGATGTATCTTCAACCAGCATCAGCCAGCCAACAAACGGACGCGGCTGTTTTCCAAATGCCCCTTCGCGGTAAGCTGTCCATAAATCATGGGCTGTGCCGATGGCCTCTTCCGTTCGGTTGTTAAAATTGTTGCCGAAGGAAGGTCCGACTTGGCTTTTCAGTTCGATTGCTGCAATCAGTTCACCCTTGTGGATGACCAAGAGATCCCATCGTTTGGTTGGCCGAAAGAAACCGGGCAGCGTCAGAACAGCACATTTCTGATGGATTTTGGCATGGACGAGTCCGTTGGCGTGGATGATGTCGATCATTAAAGCGATAAATCCGTCCATGTTTTTGCCAGCGGTCACACCAGCACGCTCGCCTTGGTCGGGCTTGCCCGATTCAATCTGCTTCTGTCTGGCCGCTTCTCGGTTTCCCCAAAACGTTTGCACCGCTTCACGAGCCTTCCGCTCATAATCCACAAGGTTAATTGTCATTGTCATTCTCCATTGCCGCCAAGAGCGAATCGTTCTTCTTGATTCAGTTTGTAAAGTTTAAAAACCGCTCTGTTGCAGGCGTCAAAATCGCGGCTTGTCGCGGCATAGATCAACTCACGCCGGTGATTTTCGGATACATCCTGCCAGAAGGGAATGCGGATGCGCCGAAGATACTGTGCCTGAAAACGCAGGTAACCACCGCGCATTTTTGTTGAATAGGTCGCCACAAATAGTTTGGCGATTTTGGATAGCAATACCGCCTGTAAGGCACGCAAATCCCAAGTGTCTGAGACGACATAGTAAATATTGTGGTGCGGATAAAGTTTGCCTGGCTCAAAAACAATATGAGCCTCGCCCTTGATATCTGGTATCAGCAACTTCGGCTTGCTGGCCAGCTCCGGCCATATCCGGTCAATTGTTCGGTACCAATTTGACGGTGCCTTCTGTGCACAGTGGCGTTTGGCTATCACCGACTTTCGTTCTTCAAGATAGCTGGCCAACTTGGGGTAATCCCGCAAATTGACAAGGCCACCGTCATCTGCGAACGGATTGATAACACCTTGACCTTGCCAGAGGACTTCACCGGATTGAATGTCACGGGTCGCCACAAGTGGAAGTTTTCGATCTGTCTCGACGTCAAGAGAATCGAATTCCCCGATAAACGCCTTATCAGCGCCAGTGGCCACGCCAATACCGACCTTACAACCAGCTTGTTCCAGTGCGGGAAATTGCCTTTCGATACGTCGAATCAGTGATATCTGATTCGACGATTCCAAAAGCCAAGGCTCAGAACCTCTTACCACTCCAATCATTTCTCGAACTGATGAATCTTTTGAAAAGAAATCCGAGTTGATGTCCACTGCAACGGAAGCGAGCGTCTTTTTGTCGAGCTCAGGTCTATGTGCGATACGGGTAGCACCTGTTTTCGATTTTGTAATAATGGTGATTGCCGGATAAGCACTGACTTCGGAATGAAAGGCATTGGTATCCACCAGATCGACGTAGGCTTTGAGATGGAAACCTCTTGCTATGAACTCTCGCAATGGACCGCCATAGCGATTTTTCATCCAGCGATCGGCGCAGATAAAACCAAGTGTTCCGTCTTTGTCGAGAAGAGACAGCGAATGTTCGATGAAGGGAATGTAGAGGTCGGCGCGATCATACATCGTCTGATAGCGACGACGGTATTCAGACAATAACGGAGCTGGAATCAGTTCTTGCCGGACATATGGAGGATTACCGACGACGAAATCAAAACTGGTGTTTTGTCGCTCAAGAAGGAAATCCCCCTGAATCAGCCATTGATCGGCTAGAGCTGAAGCAACGGGCGTGGAAATCCCTTCATTTACAAGTCGATTGATGACGGTCTTTCTCGTGGAGATAAATGTTGCCCTATGCAACTCCACGCCACGAACAGCTCCTCCTAATTCAGAGCCAGCGGAAGAAACATTTCCACCATGCTCCCGCCACGCGGCAAGTAGTCGTTCAACAATGGGAAGAAGGAAATGGCCTTCTCCAAAAGAGGGCTCCAAAATACGACGGAGGTGCAGTGGTTCGCTGGCGACATAGCCAACCAAGTCGAGAATAAAATCCACAACCTCAATGCGTGTAAAGATTGCACCCCGGGTATCAATACTACTGTTTGAAGCCAGTGTTTCAATCGCGTCAGTAACCGCCGACGGTCTCGGGAAGCCTGAGACATCTAGCAGGTCAAAGCGTGTCGGCTGTATCAGGTTTGGCATGGCAATCCCCCCTTAATGCGTCTATCCATTGTTGACAGATGCCTTTCGTGTTGTTGTCCGAAGGCTCTTCATCCAGTCATCGTTCTCATCCCTGTCGAACCGCCACTGGGTTCCGACCTTTGAGCCTGGCAGCTCGCTTTTCTGGGCCAGCTTGCTGCGGCTCATCTTCAGATAGCCGGAAAGATCCTCAATGGTCAGCCATTTGTCTTTTGGTTCCATGCCAGCAACCGTGCCTTTGGGAACAATCATAAATCATGATAACGAAACATAACATATGACAGACCGTTGTTCAAGACAAAACGCAATACCTTCGCAGACAACTCCCAAAGTGCGCCCACTGAATTTTGCTCTCACCTCCGACACATCCCCCTGCCACCCGGCAAGAGCTCTCAGAAGGTCGGAACGAAAAAATTCAGCTACAGCTCGACACGCGCTCCATCTCTTCCGATAAATAAGG
>JAFVYB010000116.1 GCA_017500825.1 Myxococcaceae bacterium
GGGGCAACAGCTGAAAATCTATTCAGCAAACACAGACGGATAACTGAACAAATCTCTCGTCCTCCTGGGGGACGAGAGATTGCGGAGCGAGGGGGATCAATTCCCGCCATCATTAAAAGTCGAGCCTCTCCAAACAATTCAAACATCTTCATCAATGATTTGAATTATTAAATAAATTAAATCGAGCAAATTTAGCAGTCGACTCGTCATTGTAGATTTTATTTTATCCGAGCAGTTTTGTCAGCCATTGATTCGGGCGCTTGCCGAATATGGGCAGGCCCAAAGGGGGAATGCCTTTGTGGCATGAGTGATGCAATTGGCCTCTGCGTGCCACGCCTTGGATAAATTGTCCGGCATAGACTTTGCATCTACCGAAAATTGTCTCGCGACGCGCGTGAACAGGGTGAGGCGGACGCGTGGGGACGCCATGAGCGGTTGGCCATGGGAGAATTTGGGCGGCGGCGCGCGGTTTTCCCCTGTCACGCCCTTGTCAAGGGGGCGGTTTTAGTCTCAAAGGCCGCGCCTTTTTCTGAGCGGCGGTCCCGCGCCCGGCATGATGTCCGGATTGTGCCGACAGCGCCTTGAGAAGCGGCGCGCGTGGCCGAGGCCCGGCGGCGGTCTCGAATAAGCGCGCGCGCCATTCGGTTTGACACGCCCATCCACCCCACGAACCAGAGTCGACCAGCGACATGCTCCCCATCCTCTTCAAGATTCAGTTCGACACCTTCGCCTCCCAGCTCGTCTACCTGGCGATCGCGCTCGCCTTTGTCGCCTACGGAGCCTGGGCCGGCGCGCACAACGCAGAGAAAAAAGAGCATCGCCTCTTTCGCGCGCTGCCGTTCGCCTTCTGCGCCGCGCTCGTGGTCAGCCTGGCCACGGTCTGGGCCTTCCCGCCGATGGGCGAGGCGCTCGCGAGGGCGATCCGCTGCCTCGTCTATGGGTTTGGCGCGCTGCTCACGCTCTCGGCCGCGCTCTACGGCTACAAAGCCGCGCCGAAGAAGGACGACGCGGTGGCCGAGGCGCTGAAATATGGCGCGATTGGCGCCGCGCTGACGATTGCCGCCGCCAAGGTGGGTCTGACGGGCGAGATGGGGCGCGGCTCGGGGCTGCCGCTGCACACCTATGGGCTGATGATCGCCACCGCCTTTCTCGTCGCCATCGCGCTGGCGGCGCGCACGGCCCGCAACACCTTTCCCGAGGACATCGTCGTCGACGGCAAGCGCGTCGCGGCCGGGCCACTGATGTTCGAACGCACGCTCGACATCGGCTTCTGGATGCTCATCTCGGGCATCGCCGGCGCCAAGCTGCTCTTCGTCATCGTCAACTGGGACCGCTACAGCCACGCCCCGCTCGAAGCACTCTCGCTCTCCGGCGGCCTCGTCTTTTACGGCGGCTTCATCGGCGCGGCCCTCACCCTCGTCTACTATTGCCACCGCTACGGCCTGAACTTCCTGCGCGTCGCCGACGCCCTCGCCCCCTCGCTCGCCATCGGCCACATGATCGGGCGTCTCGGCTGCCTGGCCGCGGGCTGCTGCTGGGGCGGTTTTGCCAAGGCCGGCTCCTGGCTCGGCATCCGCTTTCCCTCGGCCGACAACCTGCCCTTTGGCGGCTTTGGCACGAGCAGCCTGGCCTTCAGCGATCAGGTCAAAGATCCGCGCTGGGTCGACGCGCTGGGCCATGTCCACGATCACGCCGTCGAGGGCGCGACGCAGATAAGCGCCTATGCCCAGGCGAACGGCTACACCCTGCCGCTCTACCCGACGCAGCTGATGGAGGTCTTCGGCGAGCTCGTCATCTTCTGCGCCCTCCTCTTTTTGCTGAAGCGCAAGCGCTTCCACGGCCAGATCCTCGCGACGTGGCTGATGGGCTACGCCGTGCTGCGCATGAACAACGAGTTTTTCAGAGGCGACGTGGCGCGCGGCTACCTCTTCCAATATCCGGCCGACAATCCGGTCCTGCTCTCGACGAGCCAGGCCATCGCGCTGGCCCTCTTCGCCACAGGCGCCCTCATCGCCATCGTCCAGCTCAGACGCCGCAGCCGCGCCACCGCGACCACGACCGCAGGCGCTACCACCTGAATGAATGGCCGCCTCGTCCCCTTCTTTTGTCGCCACTGACCGCGCCGCGCCCCTTTGTCGGACGCGCCAGAGCAACACGCCGCCCCAATCTCACGAGGAGCGCCCCGCATGGCCACCCCCCACGCCTCGACGAGTCCGCAGCTCGCCAAGCCCATCAAGAGCAACGAGGAGATTTCGCGCGAAATCGCCGCCATCGACGCCGAGCTGGCCAAACTGCGCATCCGCTTCGACCAGCATTTCCTCGGCATCGAGCGCAAATCGCCCATCGCCGACCTCGAAGCGCTCGGGCGCCGCGTGCGCGCGCTCAAAAGCGCCTTCCTCAACAACACCGCCCTCAAGTTTCGCGTCGAGACGCTGCACCAGAAGTTCAAGACCTACGAGCAGCTCTGGCTGAAGACGCTCAAGGAGATCGAGGAGGGCACCTACCGCAAGGATCTGATGCGCCTCAGGCTGCGCAACCTGCGCAAAGCCCCCGCGAGCGCCGACGCCAAAAGCGCCGAGGCCAAGAAGGAAGAGGCCGCGCCCAAAGAGGCGCCCAGTCCGAGTGCGACAGGGCTGAGCGAGGCCCAAATCGACCGCATCTACAGCGCCTACATCATGGCCAAAGAGCGCTGTCACGAGAGCACGGCTGGCATCACGCGCGAGGCGTTGGCCAAAAGCCTGGCCGCCCGCGCCGCCACGCACGATGTCAAGGTCGTCATCAAGGACGGTCGGGCCATGTTGCGCCTGGTGAACAAGCCCAAGGCCTGACGCGCCCGCGCCCCCTGGCGTCGAGGCTGTCTCGAAAGGCGCCGACGAAATTCGCCTCTCTTTGCCTGACGCGTGCCCACAGAGCTTCGGCAAGCGCCCTCCCCGCTTCGCCTCATGGTGATTAGCCTTGTTCGAGCGGCGTTCTCGGGGAGGCGTGAATGCGGATGGGAGGACGGCAGGCGCGGCCGACGAATCAGCCAGAGAAGCCCATTGCGACTTTCGAGCGCGCCTGGACCATCCCCAACGGCCTCACCTTTCTGCGACTCGCTCTCGTCCTGCCATTCATCCTCTTCTACGAGTCCGGCGCCATTGCGGCGGCGAGCGTCACCTTCGCGGTGGCGGCCCTGAGCGACGGCCTCGACGGCTTTCTGGCGCGGCGACTTGGCCAGGAATCGCGCCTGGGCGCCCTGCTCGACCCGGTGGGCGACAAGCTCCTGAGCTTTGCGGCCCTCGTCGTTCTCGTCGTCAGTGGCGCGCTGCCCCTCTGGCTTCTCATCGCCAGCCTCCTGCGCGACGGCGTGGTGCTGACCATCGCCCTCATCTGCCTCGTGCGTCGCTGCCCCACCGAACGCGATCCCATGCGCATGGGCAAACTCGCCACGCTCTGCACCAACGCGGCGGTGCTCCTCGCGCTCGCGCACACCCTCTGGCCACTCGCCTCTGTGTCGAGACTCCTGACGGCGTTCAGCGCGCTCGCCGCCACCTGCCTGTGCCTCGCCGCCATCGGCTATGCCGCCCGCGCCCTGGGCGCCAAATTCGCCCCGATGCCTCCCCTCGCCAAAAGCGACGCCTGCCGCGAACGCAATCACAGCTGAACGCGCGGGTTCATCAGCCCGCTTTGTCAGGACGGCCAACGCCCCACCCCGCCCTGTCCGTCCACCATCCGATCCGACTCAGTCGGCCTCGATCGCCCGCAGGCTGAGGAGGGGCGCGCCTTCGGGACGCTCCACGCTCAAATCGACGAGACAGGTGAAGCTCCCGCCGGACGATTCGTTCTCGCTTTCGGCGGCGAGCTCCTCCTCCAGCGACTGGGCGCGGACAATCGGCGGCACGATCTTCTGCGTCAGCTCCCAGCAGAGCTCGCCTTCATTTTTGAGCGGCCGAATCAGCGTGTTGGCCGGCATGCGCGCGCGCGGCGACAGATCGATCGCCTCAAACCGCTCGAAATAAGGCGCCAGCGCCTCCCTCAAGGTCTCGGCGCTCCACTTCTCCTCCCCCTCCATCGGCCAGATGAGCGCCAGCGCGCCGTCGAAATCCTGTCGGGCGAGCGCGGCCAACAGCGCGTGGGCGTCGCGGCGCAGGCGGGCGGCAAATGCCTTGGGACTCTTGGCCAGTTCGCGCACATCGCTCGGCGGCTTGGCCACCGGATCGAGCGGCAGGGTCGACTCGACTTCCAATTCGCGCGCCGTCACGCCTGACCCGCCCTCGCGCATCGATTCCCACTCGTCCACCAGGCTGGAGTCGACGCCGCGGATGAGCTCGCCCAGCTCGAAGAGAATGTCCTCCACCGCCTCGTCGCGCAGCGCCTCCGGCACCGTGTGCGCCAGCACTTTGTAGCACTCGGTCAGATAGCGCAGCAGCACGCCCTCGACCCGCTGCAGCCCGTATTCGACGACGTAATCGTTGAACGAGGCCATGCGCTCGAAGAGATCGCGCGCGATCGACTTGGGCCGCACAGCCTCGAAGCTGACCCACGGGTGCGCCGCGCGAAACGTCGAGAAGAGCCCGAAGACGAGCGACTCCAAGGGCGCCGGGGCCCTGAGCTTCTCCAGCTCGGCGATGCGATCCTCGTAGTCCATGCCCTGGGCCTTCATCTCGGCCATCTTCTCGGTCTTGAGCTTGTCGAGCTGGCGCGCGAGCAAAACCTCAGGCGTCTCCACCGTGGCCTCGACAAAGGAGAGCAAATCGAGCGCGTAGCTCTCGCTCGTCGGGTCAAGCGTCTCGATGGCCGCGATGAGGAAGAGCGACAGCGACTGGTAGAGCGAAAAATCCCGCTGCAGATCGCCGCGCACCTCGACGAACGACCCGCGCCCCTCCCGGTAGCGGCACACCTCGACGAGCCCGGCCTGTTCCAGCGCGCGAAACTGACGCGCCGCCTTGCGCCTGAGCCGCCGCTTGGTCGCCTCGCTCTCGTGCGATCGCGCGATGAGCTCGACAAGCCGCCCATAGCCCCCGCGCGGCCACAGCTCGTCGGCCTGCAACAGGTTGACCATCATCGGAAAGGTCACGTCGAAACGCGATTCGAGGGCCTCTGCCCGCGCCGTCTTCAGGCGGTCGAACGTCTTCTCATCCCAGTGGGCGTAACCGCGCGTCGGCGGCTGCTTCTTCTGAAACTTGCGCCCCGCCATCTTGGCCGCCAGCCGCAGGTTCTCGATCACGTGCTCCGGCGCCTGCGCCACCACGTAACCCACGTCGTCAAACCCCTTGCGCCCGGCACGTCCGGCGATCTGCTGAAAATCGCGCACCTTGACGATGCCGACCTTCTCGCCGTCGAACTTGCACAGCTTGGCGAAGAGCACCGTGCGCAGCGGGATGTTGATGCCCATGCCCAGCGTGTCCGTGCCGCAGATCACCTTGAGCATCCCCTTCTGCGCCAGCCGCTCGGTCAGCCGCCGATACTTGGGGAGGATGCCGGCGTGGTGGACGCCGATGCCCGCGCGCAAAAAGCGCTCGATGTCCTTGCCGTAGGGCGTGCCGAACTTCGTGCCCTGAATGGCCTGCGAAAGCGCCTGCTTCTGTTCGCGACTGCAGAGGTTCACACAGGTGAGCGCCTGCGCCATCTCGGCCGCCGCGCGCTGCGTGAAGTTCACCAGGTAGACCGGCGCGCGATCCTTTTCGATGAGCCAGGCGATCGTCTCGTGGATGGGGCGCTCGCTGTATTCGTATTCCAGGGGAACCGGACGCGTCAGGCCGCCCACCGTGGCCACCTCGCGACCGGTGAGCGCCTCGATGTGCCGCTCGATGTCGTCCGTCGGACCGAGCGTCGCCGACATCAACAGGAACGTCGCCCTGGGCAGCGAGAGGAGCGGGATCTGCCACGACACGCCGCGCTCCTTGTCCGCGTAATAGTGAAACTCGTCCATCACGACGTAATCGATGAACGCCGCCTCATCGCGCAGCGACAGGTTGGCCAGCACCTCGGCCGTGCAGCAGATGATCTTGGCCTCGCGATTGACCGCCGCGTCGCCCGTCATCATCCCGACGTTGTCCGGCCCGAACGTCTCGCACAGCGCGAAGAACTTCTCGTTGACCAGCGCCTTGATCGGGCATGTGTAAAAACTGCGCCTGCCCTCGGCCAGCCCCTTGAAGTGCAGCGCCTCGGCCACGAGCGATTTGCCGGATCCGGTCGGCGTGCTGAGAATGACGTGCCTGCCGGCGAAAAGCTCCAAAATGGCCTCTTCCTGCGCCGGATAGAGCGTCAGGGAGCGCGCGGTGGCGTAGTCGAGGAAGGCCGTGAGCAAGGCGTCCTGATCGAGCGGCGTTTCCCGCGCGGAAAGGTATTGAATGAGCGACGGGGGCGGTTGCGTGGACGGGGAATTCATGGCGGCGCCCCCTAACGCCTTCCCTGTTTCTTTTGAATTTTATTTTTGGCGCGATTCATCATTGTTTTATCCAAAAACAAGCTCGATTTAATTATTTTATTCATCCCAAGACATATTGATTCTCATCCATTCCAGCGCCAAACGCCCTCCCGAATAATAAACAACTCCCGATTCGACGCGCATCATTCAATTAAACCTCGCGTTTTCGCCGTCGACTCGCCTCTCCCAAACGCCAGGGCGCGCTTTGGTCACAGGGCGTCGTATTCCAGCAAAACATTCACCGGAAAGTGATCCGACACATCGCTGAAAACGGCGTCGTTCATGACTTCATAGGATTTCAACGCCAGCGTCGAATCATAAAACACAAAATCAATCACAATCGCCAGGCCGCTCGATTTGAGGACATTGGCCAATGTTTCCGGAAAATCGGAAATGCTCGTCGTCGAGGCGTCGATGATTGGCAATTCGAATGATTTGGCGCTTTGGCGCGCGTCCAAAAGGCCGCTCGCCTGTCCCAGGGTGCCGTGGGCGCTCTCGATGGACGCGACATCGTAGGAGACGAGGTAGCCAAGGATTTGGGCGAGGGTGGCGAAGGTGGTCGCGTCGAGGGTGTTGAAGTCGCCGCCGTAGAGGACCAAGGCGCCGCTGTGGCGCGAGGTGACATCGGCGATGAGTTCGGCGGACTGGCGCGCGCCTTCGACGCGGATGGCTTCGAGCGCGGCCACGGTGGCGACCATTTCTTCGAGCGACTGGTCGAGGCTGACGCCGTTGTTGGGATCCCAGTGGGTGGAAAAGGCGGCGAAGAGCTTGCCGCTCTGGCGCGCGCGCAAAACAGCCCAGGTGACGCACGTCTTTTTGCGCGTGACCTCGCCGGAGAAATTGGAGGCGATGGGCGAGGTGCCGGCCTCGACGAGCTCAAAGGAGTCCGCGCGGTAGGCGACTTCGGTGTAGAGGCCCGCGTCCGCGACGGCGAGCGCGTAGCCCAAATCGCTCAGGCAGGCGAAGTTCTCCTCCGCGTGCCAGGCCGGGCTGAATTCCTGCAGCGAGATGATGTCCGGCGGCGATTGCATGGTCGCGAGGATGTCGCACATGGCCGCCACGCGCGGTTCGACGGCGCTGCCGCCCCAGTCGAGGTGTTCGGCCTGCACGTTCCAGCTCATGAAGCGCGCCTGGTGCCGCTCGATGGCGCACGCCGCGTCGCAGCCGTCGCCCGTTTCGAGGTTGCCGTCGTCGCAGGCCTCGCCATCGGACAGGACGCCGTCGCCGCACTCGGGGACTGACACCGGCGGCTCACCCGCGTCGTCCATCTCGCCCGCATCCTCAGGCGCCACGGCCCCTGTCCCCGCATCGCTTGCGCCCTCGTCCGCGCTCCCGTCGCCAAGACCTGTCGACGCGTCAGCCTCCCCTGCCCCGCCCTCTGGCGCTGTGGCGTCGTCAAGGCCTGGACCGGCGTCCGAAGTGGCGGCGATGTCTTCTGTCGGGGAACAGGCCCAAAACGCCGGAAAACAAATCAAAAGCGCGGCCAAAGACACAGCAAACGCCGAGGAACGAAAAACAAAGGGCTTTTTCATATTCAATCCAGGCCATGCCGCCCAAACCACGCGGCGAAAGGCATAAAAAAATGCGCCGAGAACAATTCCCGACGCATTCACAAATCAATCAACACGCGATCAGTCGATACCGGAATACTTGCGGACAAAATTTTTCCATTTGGAGCTCCAGACCGCGCCGCTGCCCGATTTATAGGTGGTCATTTCGGCTGTCGAATACCAGCCAGAAGCCTCCTGGACCTCGGTGGTGGTGCAGGGGGAGAGCACCGAATAACATTCATCTATATTTCCATAGTCATCAGAAGTGCAGCAGCCGAATTCTTCGGGGAAGAAAATAGCCAGGCCGCTGGCGTTGGCGTGCGAATAGTCCCAATACGAGGTGTTCGATTGAGTTTTCGCGTAAATCATAAAAGATGAAATCTGCGTGAGGAGATCGCTCGCCGCGGTTTTAAGCGCCGAAGGCAGCGACGATTTGTTTTTGATCTGCGTGGCGAAATGCTTGAGGTCGACATGCTCGTTGTAGCCGTAATGCTGGGTGCTCTGGCGAATGGTCTGAATGGCGCTCTTGTGGCTTGAGGTCGACAGGGCGCTTTGCAGGTTGGTGGCGAAGGTGTCGATTTTATCGGTCATATTGTCTGTTTTGGACAAATCAAACAGGGCGAGCGTGGCGTTTCCGGAGGAATAATCGTAATAACTGTCGACAATAATTTTGCCCAATTCGACCGCGTCCATGCCCGGCTTATTGCCCAGCTTTTTCATGATGACGTCGTAGGTCCAGCCATAGGCGGGCTCGGATTCGGCGGAGGCGACGAGGTAATCGCCATAGGGCGCGTTGACGGCGGCGACCTCATACATGCCCATCAGGCAGGTATCGAAGCCGATGAGGTCGAGCTTTTTGCCCGCGGCGGTGGAAATGGCCTTGATCGCCTTGGTGTAGGCGCCGTTGGCCAGGGTGATGACGCTTTGACTGGTCTCGTCGTTGGAGAAATCCTTGAAGAGCGGCTCGCGGCCACAGCGAACGCGATCGCCCTCGCGCCAGCCGCCGCCGTGGTTCCACATCACCAACGCGAATTTTTGGGCCGGGTAGTTGTCGATGGCCCAGACGCCGAACTTCCGCAGGGTGTCGGCGCTGCCCATGTCGGCCTCGCTGCCCGAGAAGATGGCGCTGCCGGGACTGAGCTTCGTCTTGCCGCCCTTGGTGATCTTGTAGACGACGCTGTCGCCTGTCCCGAGCTCGTCGAAGAGGACGATGACGTTGACCTTGCTGGCGTTGGTCAGCGACTGCATCTCTTCGAGGTCGCTCAGCCCGAACTCGTTCAGGTCGTTGTCGCCGTTGAGGAAGACCATGAAGGTCCACTCGGCGATCGAGCTCTCCAGGGTGCAGACGCCCTGGTAGACGACGTAGCCCGACCGGCACTCGCACTTGGCCGCGCCGCTCGTGTCGACGCAGGCCTCGTTGGTGCCGCAGGAGAGGCTGGCCGTGGCGCAGTTGGGTTTGCAGGCGCCGTCGCCGTCGTTGTCCTGGTAGCCCGCCGCGCAGCTCTGGCAGGTGGCGCCGCTGTAGCCCGCCGCGCACGCGCAAGTGGTGATGCCGCTCGCGTCGTCGCAGGCGCCGTGATCGCCGCAATCGAGACCCGCGGTGGCGCAGTTCTCTTCGCAGGTGCCGTCGCCGTCGTTGTCCTGAAAGCCGCTGGCGCAACGCTGACAAGTCACGCCGCTGTAGCCCGTGTCGCATTCGCATGTGGCCTGATCGCCCACCTCGACGCAGGTGCCGTGGTCACCGCAGGAAAAGTCGGGATCGTCGCAGCCGAGCTCGGTGGGCACCTCTGCTCCCGCGTCGGATTCGCCCTCGTCGCCGCTGTCGCCCGCGTCGGGTTCGCCGTCCATGTTGCTGGCATCCACGCAGACGCCAGCGCCGTTGTTGATGTAGCCGGCCGCGCATCGAGTGCAGTCGGCGCCTCGGTAACCCGCGTCGCAGATGCAGACCGGCGTTCCCGAGGAGTCGTCGCAGGTGCCGTGCGCGCCGCAGAGGCCGTCGTCGCAGGTCGTGGCCGGGAGCGTGACAGTCTCCTCGCCCTCATAGCCGATGATCGTCAGCTGGCTTTCGCCACAGGCGGACAGGGCAATCGCGAGGAAGAGCGCGCCCAACAGAGCGACGTGGCGATGGGCAGGCGCGCGAAGGCGGGAAAGGACGCGGGCGGCGATGGCTGGCGGACGGGTCATGGCGGCGTTCCTTCGTGTGGCGGGGCGTAGAGCGGAAAAATCGCGGCGGCGGACAGACGCGCGGGGCCGACAAAGCCCCAATTGCCGCGCCAGTTCCACCGGGAATCCTCAAAAGAATGGCGGCGAGGAAAAGGCGTCGTTCACCGCGGCGAGAGCTTCTTTCGCGGGCGCGTCTCTCTGTGCGCCAATGAAAAAGAGCGCCGGCAGCGATGGGCCACGCGCTCTTTGGAGAGGGCCTGTCGAGGTCGAGACGAGGTGGCTCGAAGGTTCGGCGGCGTGTCAGCCCCGCTTTTGCCCCAGCCGCGCCTCATGACGCGCCCTGAAGAAGGCCATGGTCTCGGCAATGCCCTGTTCGAGCGCCACCTCGGGGGTGAAGCCGAGGATTTTGTGGGCCAGCGCCGGGGTGATGACGCTGCGGCGCTGTTCGCCGGGCTTTGGCGGCTCGTGGCGGGCGGGACTCTCGACGCCGGCGGCTTTGGCGAGACAGGCCTGCAGGGTGTTCACGTCCGTCTCGACGCCGGTGCCGATGTTGAGCGCGCCCACGTAGTCGCTCGTCAGCGCCAGGAGGTTGGCCCGGGCCACGTCGCCGACAAAGACAAAGTCGCGCGTCTGGCCGCCGTCCCCGTAGATGACGCACTCGCGGCCATTGAGCAGGCGATCGCAGAAGATGGCCACCACGCCCGCCTCGCCGTGCGGGTTCTGGCGCGGTCCATAGACGTTGGCGTAGCGCAGGGCCGCGTAGGACAGGCCGTATTGGGCCCGGTAGTAGCCCAGGTAGAGCTCGCTCGCGGCCTTGGACACGCCGTAGGGCGAACACGGACGCGTCGGATGCGTCTCGTCAGCCGGGAAAAAATCCTGCTCGCCGTAAATGGCGCCGCCCGTCGAGGAGAAGACGACGCGCCGGACGCCGGAACGCACCGAGGCCTCCAGGAGGTTGATGAAACCCGCGATGTTGACGTCGGCGTCGAAGCGGGGATCGGCGCAGGAACGTCGCACGTCCATCTGCGCGGCCAGATGAAAGAGCGCGTCCGGACGCTCCGACTCGATCAGCTCGGCAGCCTCGCGCGAGCGGACATCGAAGACGTGCAGCCTGGCCCTCGGGTCGAGGTTGTCGCGCCTGCCGCTCGACAGATCGTCGAGGACGAGCACCTCGTGGCCCGCCTTGAGCGCGTGATCGACGACGTGCGAGCCGATGAACCCGGCGCCTCCAGTGACAAGAATTTTCATGTCGCTTCTCCTTCGCGCGGACCGTCAGCGCGACCCACGCGAGACAAAACTCGAAAGCTCAAAAGATGCGGTCCCTGGCGCCAGAGCCCCAGCGCATATCCGGGCGGGCGTCAGGGCAACGGCGGACGCTTCATCCGTCGGCGGACAGGAGCGGCAGAAAGACGCGGACCGTTGGGCGATCAGCCCTCTGCCTCGATGACGCCGCGCATCCATTCCATGGTCTTGCGCAGGCCTTCCTCCAGCGACACTTCGGGCTCCCAGCCGAGGAGCTCGCGGGCGCGGTGGATATCGGGGCGGCGCTGTTTGGGGTCGTCCTTGGGCAAGGGCGAAAAATGGATGGGCTGCGCGCTCAAGGTCAGCTCGCGGATGGCCTCGATGAACTCCAGCATCGTCCGCTCGATGGGGTTGCCGAGGTTGACCGGACCAAAGTGACCGCTCTCGGCCATGGCGAGGATGCCGCGCACCAAATCGTCGACAAAGCAGAACGAGCGCGTCTGCGAACCATCGCCAAAGACGGTGAAGGGCTCGCCGCGCAGGGCCTGTCCGAGAAAGGCGGGAACCACGCGACCATCGTCGAGGCGCATGCGCGGGCCATAGGTGTTGAAGATGCGCACGATGCCGGCGTTGACCCCGCGCGATCGCCGGTAGGCGGAGACGATGGCTTCGCCGTAGCGCTTGGCCTCGTCGTAGACGGCACGCGGGCCGAGGGTGTTGACATTGCCCAGGTAGTCCTCGCGCTGCGGATGGACGAGCGGGTCGCCGTAGATCTCCGAGGTGGAGGCCTGGACGAAGCGCGCGCCCTTCTTTTCGGCGAGCTGAAGCGCGTGCTCGGTGCCGAGCGATCCGACGCGCAGGGTCTCGATGGGCAGTCGCGCGTAGTCGATGGGCGAGGCGGGCGAGGCGAAGTTGAGGACGAAGTCGACAGGACCTGCCACGTCAAAGGCGGAGGTGATGTCGCGCTCGATAAAGGTGAAATCCGGGCAGTCTTCGAAGTCCGCCAGGTTGTCGCGCCGTCCAGTGATGAGGTTGTCCACCGCCACCACTGCCTGCCCGCGCCCGAGCAGCGCCTGACACAGGTGCGATCCGAGAAACCCCGCGCCGCCCGTCACCACCCAACGCTTCTTCTGCGCCATTTCTTTTGTCCGCCTTCCCTCGAAAATCCGTCTGTCCTGTCAGTGCGCCTCCAAAGCGCCCTATGGGGAACGCCCCGCCAGACAAGGGCGCGGCCTAGTAGGAGCTCGACCGATCCTTGTCAAAGCCTTTAAAGCCCCCGCCTAAGGCCTCGAAAACGCTTCGGCAATTGAATCAAAAACAAACAAAACAATTCGACAAACGGCACTCCATCCAAACCAAACCGGAACAAACAAATCCGAACAAAAAAAACCACAAACCAACAATTCGTTCAGCGCCCACCTCAAACCCAAAAATCCGGCGCGATTCATTCAAAACAAACAATCCCGGCGCATTCATTTTTAATACAACCAAAACACTTCAACATATTGCGTTCAAACGTCGGCGAATTGCGTGGCGAGGTGAAGTTGACGCTGTCGATTCGATCCTCTATCGAGGCGCGCCTTTTTGACGGTCGGCCTTTGACGGTCGCCGTTTTTTTAGTGCCTGACTTTTTCCAGGCGGCGTTTGAACGCCTGGTCCTCGATCGAGTCCTCCATGAAGCTGACGACAACGCGCGCCCCTTGGTTCTGGCTTCTGATGCCTGTCCTGTCGGCCTGTGGCAGCGCCGCTCCCGCGCGCGTCCCGGACGAGGTCGTCGCCACGACCGCCCCGGCCACCTTTCCCACGCAGCTCAAGGCGCTTCACCAGCCTGACGAGATCCGGCGCGAATTCGATCTCGACGCGAACAAGACGCCCGATCTCTGGAAGTTTTACCGGTCGACCCCGGATGGAGGCGAAACGCTGACGCGCAAGGAGCTCGACCTCAACCACGACGGCCGCGTCGACGTGTGGCGCTACTATGGCGAGGGCGAGGCGCTGACGCTGGAGGCCTACGACTTCGACTTCGACGGTCGCATCGATCAGATCAACGCCTACGAGAAGGGCGCGGTGGTGCGCAAAGAGCGCGACCTGTCGGGCGACGGCCAGAGCGACCTGTGGGTCTTCTTCGAGCAGGGCAAGATCGCCCGCAAGGAGCGCGCCACGGCCGGTCAGGGCAAGGTCGACTACTGGGAATACTGGGAGGACGGCCAGGTCGCCCGCATTGGCGAGGACTTGGATGGTGACGGCGAGGTCGATCGCTGGAGCAAGGCGCAGCGCGAGGAAGAGGACGGCGAAGGCGAGCCATGAGTCGCGTCGGGCGTGGCGCGCCGAATCACCGGGCGCTGTCCTGAAAGTCGGCCGGGGAGACTGAACGCGCCGCACGAGGCCAGGTCATGAAAATCGTTGTTCTCGAAGACGAACTGGCGATCGGCGAAGTGCTCGAAATGAGGCTGCGCGCCCTGGGGCATACCCCGCGCGTCGCTCCCGACTGCGTCACGGCGCTCGACATGCTGCGGCAGGAGGCGCCCGATCTCATTCTCTCGGATGTCTGCCTTCCGGACGGCAACGGCGTCGAGCTCATCGAGAAGCTGCGCCATGCTGGCAAAGACTGCCCGATCATCCTGATGACGGCGTTTGGCACGATCGACGTGGCCGTCGAGGCGATGAAGCGCGGCGCCAGCGACTTCCTCACCAAGCCGCTCGACTACAAGCGCCTCTACGCCACCCTCGAAAAACTCGAAAAACAGGTCGAGTTCGCGCGCGAGAGCAAGGAGCGCCAGACCGCTGCCCCGGAAGAAGCCGTCCCCGCGACGCCCGATGTCGAGGTGGACGACGCCAGCGAACACTCCCTCGGCGCGCTCGTCGGCAAGAGCCCGGCGATGAAGGCGCTCTACGCCGAACTCAGAAAGCTCGCCCCCACCGACACCTCGATCTTCATCTGCGGCGAGAGCGGCACCGGCAAGGAAGTCGTCGCCCGCACCATCCACGCGATGAGCAAGCGCCAGAAGGCGCCGCTGGTGGCGCTCAACATGGCCGCCCTGCCCGAAGGCGTTATCGAAGCGGAACTCTTTGGCCACGCCCGCGGATCGTTCACCGGCGCCGTGGCCGCGCGTCCCGGGGCTTTCGAGATGGCCCACGGAGGCACGCTCTTTCTCGACGAGCTGGCCGAGATGCCCATCGCGCTGCAGCCCAAACTCCTGCGCGTGCTCGAAGGCGGCACCTTCCGTCCCATCGGCGCAAGAACCGAGATGTGCGTCGATGTCCGCATCCTCGCCGCCACCAACCGCGATCCGCTCCAGGCCATCGCCGACGGTCGCCTGCGCGAGGACCTCTATTACCGGCTCAACGTCTTCACCCTCACCCTGCCGCCCCTGCGCGAGCGCCGCGAGGACATCCCCCTCCTGACGCGCGCCTTTGTGCGCCAGTTCAACCAGAAACACGGCACCTCCGTCACCGGCGTCAGCGCTTCGGCCCTCGACGTTTTGAGCCGCCACACCTGGCCGGGCAACGTGCGCGAGCTGCGCAACTTCGTCGAGCGCGCCGTGATCCTGGCCCGCGAGGGTGAACTCAGCCGTTCCCACTTTCCCGAAGGCATCGCGCGCGAGGTGGGCGACGAGTCAAGCGAGACGAGGACGCCGGCGCCGCTCGTCCTGCCCCCCGATGTCACCGCCGCCGAAGCCGAGCGCATCCTCATCATGGAGACGCTGCGCCAGACAGGTCAGAACAAGGCGGCCGCCGCGCGCAAGCTGGGCATGGATGTCAAGACCATCCGCAACAAGCTCAAGCAATACGGCCTGTCCACCAGCGGCGAGGGCGCGGATTGAAGGTCACCACCAAGGTCGCGGCGGGCGCGCTCATCCTCATCGCGCTGCTCTTCCTGCTGCTCATGCGCAACCTGGAGCTCGTGCGCGATCTCACCCGCGATCACCAGGCGCTCTTCGAAGATCGATTCTCTGCTGTCGTCGCCGCGCTCGAACTCATCGAGCTCATCGAGCAGGTCGAGGAGCGGGCCCTCAAGTTCATCGTCACGCGCGACAGCGCCTACGCCGATCACCTCGCGCGCCTGTCCGCTGATCTCGCCGGGCAGCTGCTGGTCCTGGGCGAGGCCGATCTGGTCCACGAGGAGCGCGCCCTGCTCGACAGCCTGAGCGCCAGCTTTCACGAGCACGTTGAGCTCTTCGCGCCGCGCGTCGGCGACATGGCCACGACCACAGCGGAAGAGCGGGAAGTCCTGCGCGCCATCGTCGTCGCCCGCCTCTCCGAACTGCGCGCGAGCGCCACGCTGCTCCTCGACACCCTGCAGGACAACGCCGCCGCCGAGGTCGCCCTGACCCGCGCCCGCGCCATCGAGAGTGAGCGCGTCTCCTGGTGGCTGGCCGCCATCTCCATCTGCTGGGCCTTTGTCTTCGTTCTGATCATCGTCCGATCGCTCAACCGCCCCCTGGGCCAACTCATCGAGGCCACGCGTCGGGTGGCGGAAGGGCGTTTTTCCAAGGTCTCGATGAGCGGCCGCGACGAACTGGCCACGCTCTCGCGCGCCTTTGACGAGATGATCGACCGCCTCGACGAGATCGAGCAGATGAAGAGTCAGTTCCTCTCGCGCGTCTCCCACGAGTTGAAGACGCCGCTGGCCGCCATGCAGGAGACCAACCAGCTGCTCTACGAGGAACTCGCCGGCCCTCTGACCGACAAGCAGCGCCGCCTGCTCCATCTCAACCTCGACGCCGGCCGCCGCCTCTCCTCGATGCTGACGCGCCTGCTCGACCTCTCCCGCCTCGAAGCCGGCGCCGTGCGCTACGCCGTCCAGGAGCTCAACCTCAACGATCTGTTGACCACCTCGTTTCAGGAGTTCGAGGGCCAGATGCGCGACAAATCGCTGTCGCCCGCGCTCGACCTCTCGCCAGAGCCGCTGCCCATCGAGGGCGATCGCGACTGGCTGATGCAGATCTTCGAAAACCTCCTCGAAAACGCCGTGAAGTTCTCCACCCAGGGCAAGCGCCTCACCATGACGAGCCGCCTGGCCGACTTCAACGCAGAGGATCTCGCCCGCCTGCCCGAGCGCGCCCGCGCCTGTCTCGCCAAATCGCCCTGCGCCCATGTCCAGGTCACAGACGAAGGCGCCGGCATCCCGTCACAGGCGCTCGAACAGGTCTTCGAGCGCTTTTTTCAGGTCCAGGGACAGCGCAAGGTCGCCGGTGGCGTCGGCCTGGGACTCGCCATCTGCCAGGACATCGTGGCCGCGCACGGCGGCGCCATCTACGCGACGAGTCCGGGACAGGGTCAGGGCAGCACCTTCCACGTCCTCATCCCTCTCGTCGGTGAGCGCGTGACCACGGCAGCCCCAACCTCTGCCGAGGCCATGGCAAAAAGCGCTTGACATTCATTCTCCCCCTCCATTCCTCCCCGCGCCCGCCACGTTTCCCCCTCCTGTCCCCCGCGATTTTTCCTTTGAGCACGCTCTCCCAGGCGCCCCGCGCGCTTTTCGCCGCAGCCGCGGTCCTCCTCTTCACGGCCTGCCAGACACCGGTCGTCGAAAGCCGCGTCCTCACTGGTGATCGCGCCTTTTCCCAAAGCCGCTTTGACGAGGCCGGCGAGGCATGGACCGAGGACGATCCGGCCATGGAAGCGGGGATGCTCTTCCGCCACGCCATACTCTGCGCCAAACGCCGTCCTGCCTGCCTGCCCGAGGACGAACGCGCCCTTCTCACCGCCATCGCCCGCGACCATTCACAAAGCGTCTTTGGCGTCGCGGTCACGCGCCTCTTCGCGCTCGAAAAACGCCTCGGCGAGGCCCAAAGCCTCGAACCCCTCCTCGACGAATGCCTGCGCACCAGCATGAGCATCGACGACAGGCGCGAGCGGGCCATCGCCGAACGCGACGCGACACAGGCCGCGCTGGAAGAAGCCGAGGCCAAACTGACCCGGCTCTCGCGTCTGGCCGAATTGCAATCGTTTGTTCAGGAAGTGCAGCGCCTGCAGGCCGAATTGGAGGCCCAAAAGCAGGAGAACGCCCGCCTGACCGAAGAACTCGACGCGCTCAAGCGCATTGACCTCGAAAATTAATTTCATTGTCCCGCGCGTTGGAACATCTGATTTTTCGCTCATTTTTATTATTCGCACTTCACAATTCACACCCCAATCCATTCCTCCGAATCTTTACCCACGCTTCACAAAAACCGACAATTCATCTGTCCATTAATTCTTCCGCCCGGCGCCGCGCCACCTCTCCCCGCCATTCCAAAATTATCGCCGACAGCAGACAAATCCACGTCACTCTCCTCCCCCTCCAGTCGACGCCAAAACACGCGTATTTAAATTAATAAAATAATTAAACAGAGCAAATCGCCATCCAATTAAAACGCGCGGGCACTCAAAGATCTTCGCCATCAAAATACGTCACAGCCAAAGCACATAAAATCTCTTATTGCATTTCCAAGAGCGCGATCCTAAGGGGCCGCCGCTTTTTTTTTAGCGCTGTTCCCTCAACCCTCATCCATTGCGAGGTGGTCATGTCTCAAGTTCAACCTAAAGGGCCGTTTTATTTTGTCGTGCTCGTGGTCGTCGGCGCGCTTGTCGCTTTTGGCCTCTACAAAGCGGGCATTCTGCTTCCCGAGAGCAAAGACGAGGCGATGCCGCAGCTCTCCCAGGAGGAAATGAAGAAGCTGGCGGGCGGTGGCGGTGATCAGGCCGCCGCCGGTGACATGCTGGAAGCCGCCGACAACAACGCGCCGACCACGGTCAAAGAATACAATTTTGTCGCCGAGGAGCGCCTGCCGCCTGTCACGGGCGTGGCTGGCTACAAGAAGCTGGAAGACAACACCGTCAAGATGGCACTGAACGTCTGGGCAGGCTGGGCGCCGGTCATCTACGCCAACCAGGGCTTTAAGCCGGGCAAGGAATGGAAGACGCCGGACGGCAAGAGCTTCAAGCTGGAGCTCGTCCTCATCGACGACCCCATCTCGATGCGCGACGCCTACGCCTCGGGCAACATCCATATCGGCTGGAGCACGCTCGACATGGTGCCGCTGCTCATCGAGGAGCTGAAGAAGGACTCGCGCACCATGCCGCGCATCTACCAGCAGATCGACTGGTCCAACGGCGGCGACGGCATCGTGGCGCGCGGCGACGTGAAGTCGGTGGCCGATTTGCGCGGCAAGACCGTCGTCCTCGCCCAGAACTCGCCCTCGCAGTATTTCCTGCTCAACGCGCTCATCAACGGCGGGGTGCAGCCGGCCGAGGTCAATTTCAAATACACCGGTGACGCTTTCCAGGCCGCCGCCGCCTTTGCCGCCGACAAGTCGATCGCCGCTGCCGTCAGCTGGGCGCCGGACATCTACAATCTGGCCGAGGTGAATGGGAACAACCTGCTGGTGACGACAGCCAACGCCAACCGCCTGATCGCCGACATCTGGTTCGCGCGCGCTGACTTCGCCAAGGACCACCCGGGCATCATCGAGGCGCTCGTGCGCGGCTTCCTCGACGCGGTCGACGAGCTCGAACTGCAGGCCAACCAGCAGAAGGCCGCCCAGTGGATGGCCGAGGGCTACAGCATGCCGCCGTCCGAGGCGCAGAGCATGCTCGCCGACGCCCACTGGACCAACTACGCCGAGAACCGCGACTTCTTCCTCAACCAGAACAACCCCACCAACTTCGAGCGCACCTGGGAGACGGCCTATTACCTCTACAAGCGCATCGGAAAGGTCACCGAGAAGGTCTCCTGGGATCAGGTCGCCGACTTCTCGCTCATCAAGAAGCTGGGCAAAGAGGCCAAATACGCCAAGAGCGTGAACAAATATAAAACGCAGTTCACGGCGCGGACGGTCTCCGAGGTCAAGGCCGAGTCGGGCGAAATCCTGACGAAGACGGTGGTCATCCACTTCTTCCCCAACAGCCCCAACATCCGCCACCTCATCCTCAAGACGGTCGGCGACAAGACGGTCGAGGAGCTCTACGACCCGAACGTCGACTTCGTCGTCGAGGAGATCGGCAAGATGGCCGGCCAGTTCGGCGCCTCCCGCATCATCATCGAGGGCCACACCGACGGCTCGATGAAGGGCAAGGTTCCGTTCACCGCCGTCAAGCAGCTGTCCGACGCGCGCGCTCAGTCGGTGCGCGAGGCCATCCTCAAGAAGTTCCCGGATCTCGATCCGAAACAGATTTCGGCCGAGGGCCAGGGCTGGAACACGCCGTCCGACCCCAACGATCCGAACAACCACGCCAAGAACCGCCGCGTCGAGGTCAAGGTCTACCCGCTCGAACAGCAGTAATTCTCGCGTGACACTTCAGTGATGCGGCCCGCGCCCTCGACAAAGGGTCGGGCCGCGCTTTTTTGCCAGCCGCGGACCAAACACCGCCGGCGCTTACCCCCATTCACATCGGCAACCTTCAGATTGGACGGACACCATGAGCCAGCCAGAGCCACAGACCCCCAATTTGGAAAAAGAGCCCACACCCGCAGGGCAAGCCGCCTCGCCCCTGACGGCTGTCGAGCTCTCTCAAGACGCCTCCGGACAGACGCCCTCCTCGTCGTCGACACCTGCCGAGAGTCGGGAACCGAGTGAGACAACGACACAGCCGGGCGCACAAGCGCCGACATCCACACCAGAGGTCGCCGACAAGCCCTCGCTCAAGGTCCGCGCCCGACAGGCCCTCGGTCGCCTCTTCAAGTTGCGTCAGACGCCTTCGCGCGCCTTCCGCCTGCTCGCCGGACTCGCCTTTCTCGCCCTGCTCTGCCTTCTGTGGGCCGCGATGACGCGCGGTCCGGTCGAGGAACGCATCCTGCCGCGCACGGTCATCGGCACGCCGACGGAGGTCCTCGGCAGTTTCCCCTCGCTCTGGTTCGACAAGGCGCTGATGAGAAACCTCCTGGCCTCGCTGTGGCGCGTGCTGCAGGGGTTTGGCCTGGCCGCGCTCATCGGTATCCCGCTCGGCATCCTGAGCGGCGCCTGGCCCAAGTTCGGCGCCTTCATCGCGCCCATCTCCATCTTCGGCCGCAACGTTCCGATCTCCGCGCTCGTCCCGCTCTCTCTCGTCTGGTTCGGCATCGGCGAGCAGCAGAAGATCATGTTCATCTTCATCGCCTGCATCATGTTCATCGTCTTCGACGCCGCGCGCGCCATCGCCAGCGTCGAGGAGCGCTACGTGCAGACGGCGCTGACTCTGGGCGCCTCGCCACGGCAGGTGCTCTTCAAGGTGCTGGTGCCCCTGGCCCTGCCCGACATCTTCGGATCGCTGCGGCTGCTCTTCGGTCTGGCCTTTGGCTACATCATCCTCGCCGAGGTCATCGATCTGTCGAGCGGCGTGGGCGCGATCATCATGGTGGCGCAGCGGCGCGGCCAGATGGAGCACGTCTACCTCACGCTGGTGGCCATCACCCTGGTCGCCTACGGCATCGATCGCCTCCTCCTCTCCGCGCAGAAGTGGCTCTTTCCGTATCGGGAGACTGAGCAATGACAGACGCAACACAGGCACTGGACAACGTCCCACAGGCGCCCACAGACGCCCCCCCCAACGCGGAAGCCTCAGCAGCCGCCCCTCTCCCGGCTGCGGCCACCCCCAAAAGCGACGCCATTCAGACCGCAGCGACCGCGTTCACGACCGGCGCGACGCCATCCGCTCAAGTTATCGACGCCCCTCTCTCAGGCGAGTCCTCCGCCGAACCCCAGGCCGTCGAGCTGCCGCGCGTGGTCGAATTCCGCAACGTCTCCAAGACCTACGCCGTGGGCACGCCGCGCGAATACACGGCCATCCGCGACATCAACTTCCACATCGACGACCTGCCGGGCGTGGGCGAGTTCATCGCGCTGCTCGGCCCCTCTGGTTGCGGCAAGAGCACCGTCCTGCGCCTCATCGCCGGCCTGGAGCCGCAGCACCCGGCCACCACAGGCGAGGTCCTCTGCTTTGGCAGGCACATCACCGGTCCCGGCGCCGATCGCGGCATGGTGTTTCAGGAATACACGGCGTTCGACAACCGCACCGTGCTCGACAACATCGCCTTTGGCCTCGAATGCCGCGGCATAAAGAAAAAAGAGCGACACGAACTGGCGCGCGAATGGATCGCCAAGGTGGGCCTCAGAGCGGACCGCGACGCGCTCAAATATCCGCACCAGCTCTCCGGCGGCATGCGGCAGCGCGTGGCCATCGCCCGCACCCTGATCCTCAGCCCGCGCATCGTCCTGATGGACGAACCCTTTGGCGCGCTCGACCCGATGACCCGCCTGAGGATGCAGGATTTGCTCATCGACCTGTGGCAGGGCTCGGAGGCGACGGTCTTCTTCGTCACCCACTCCATCGAAGAGGCTGTCTTCCTCGGCGACCGTATCTTCCTCTTCTCGCCCGCGCCCGGGACAATCATCGAGGAGATTCACGCGCCGCGCCCCGAGGCGTGCGCCGTCGAGGCCCAGGCTGAGCCCGAGTTCGCCGAACGGGTGCGCTACATCCGCGAAAAAATCGCGGCCATGGAAGAGGCGGCGGGCGTCCTCTAGTTCTCCAAAAATAGGGATTGATTTTCGATCGCGCGCGGGCATTGCCCCCCGCTCCAAACCTCAGCCGCTGGAGCCTTCGACACCATGAGCGAACCGACGCTTGGCACCTATCTCAAGGCCGCATTTCTCAACCGCTGGAACCTCCTGGTGTTTGGCGCGTTGATCGCGCTCGGCGTCCTGTCCGGCCACGCTGTCGTGGCGCTGCCGATCGTCTTCGCGCTGGAGACCGCCTATCTGGGCTTCATCGGCACCAGCCCGCGCTTCCAGAGGGCCATCAACGCCTCCCAGGAGCGCAAGAGCCTCTCTTCCAGCGACAAGCCCTCGCCCAAGGAGATCGCCGCCAAGCAGAAGGCCCGTTTCGACGAGCTCTACAAAGGCCTCGAACCGCGCCTGCGCCGCCAGTTCGACGACTTGCGCACGCGCTGCGGCGCCTTCAACGCCATGAGCGAACAGGGCGCGAACTCGCTGATGGCCAAGGAGCAAATCTCCGGCGTCAACAAGCTCCTGTGGGTCTACCTGAAGCTGCTCCACACCAAGATGACGCTCGACAAGTTCTTCGAGACCCTCAACACCGAAGAGCTCGACCGCCAGGAGCGAGACGCCTTGCGCCGCCTCGAAGACATCCCCCAGGACGCGCTCGACCCGCTCTCCGACAAAAAGCGCAAGAGCATCGAGGACACGCTCATGACGGTCCGCGCCCGACGGGAGAACATCAAGCGCGCGCTCGATAACCGCGAGTTCGTGATGCTGGAGATCGACCGCATCGGCGTGAAGCTGACCGGCATCAGCGAGATGGCGATCAACCGCCACGATCCGGGCGCCATCACTCAGGACGTGGACGGCGTCGCGCGCTCGGTCGAGGCCACCGAGCAGGCCATCGGCGAACTCAACCTCTTCACCGGCTTCACGGCCATTGACGACGTGGCGCCGGACATCCTCGCCGACACCCGGCAGCGGGTCGGCTGAGTTAGAAGCGCCTCTTGAGGACAAGGGCGGGCATCGACGGCGGTGCCCGCTTTTTTTGTTTTTGAGGAGGGGCTTGCCCGCGCGCATGTCCCGGCGCCCGATATTCAAAAAATTTAAACTCGGCGCTTGACCCACTTCCACGCAGTCGACAAGAGGCGGCGCCCTTTTCGGGGGCCCTGGCCTGTCCCTGACTCGACCCAGCGCCAAGGCTCTCGGCCCGGGACGCGTCCATCGCGGCGCACCGCCTTTGCCCACGCCGCTGGCGCCAAGGCCCGTCGTCTGACCCCGATCGTTCCCACGGAGCGCGCATGCTGCTGCAACTGCTTCAAGGCTTCACCCTGCTCGGCGAGGAGTGGGTGCTGTGGATCCTCATCGCCCTGTCGGTCGCCTCGCTCGCCGTCGCCTTCGAGCGCCTGGTGTTCTTCCTGACAAACCGCCTGCGCGGCGTCGACGAGCTGGAAAAGCGACTTTCGCAAGGCGACGAGGCCTATGCGCGGCAGGCTGTCGAGGGCAGGCGCGGCATCGAGGCGGCCGTGGTGCGCGAGGCTCTGAACGCCGGCGCGCGCGGACCAGAGGCGGTTCAGGAAATCATCGACGGCACCATCGCCCGCGAAAGGCTGCGCTACGACGCCTGGCTCTCGTTTTTGGGAACGCTGGGCAACAACGCGCCCTTCATCGGCCTGTTCGGCACAGTCCTCGGCATCAGCCGCGCCTTCCACGACCTGGCCAACGCGCCCGCCGGAGCCCAGGGCAGCGCCTCTGTGGTCATGAGCGGCATCTCCGGCGCCCTGGTCGCGACCGCGGTCGGCCTCGCCGTGGCCATCCCAGCCGTCGTCGCCTTTAATTTCTTTCAGCGCTGGCTCAAGCGGCTGACGACGAGCGCCACTGCCCTCGGACACGCCTTTCAGGGGCACCTCAAGTCGACGGCCACCCCGCGCGCGGACAGCCAAAAATCTGCCTGAGCGCCAGCGCGCCATCAGCGCGCCCCCTGACGGAGAGAACGCATGGCCAAGGCCTCGGACAACGACGAGGAGATGATCAGCGGCATCAACGTGACGCCACTCGTGGACATCACCCTCGTGCTCCTCATCGTCTTCATGGTGACCGCGACCTACATCGTCCGCGAGTCGATCGAGGTCGACCTGCCGCGCGCGGCCAGTGGCGGCGAAAGCGTGGGCGAACTCTTCAACGTCGTCCTCGACAAGGAAGGCGCGCTCTACATCGACGGTGTCCGCGCCGACGAAACCCAGCTCATGGCCAAAGCCAAAGAGGCCGCCGCCAAAGACGCCTCGGCCCGGGTCGTCATCAGCGCCGACCAAAACGCGCGCCATGGCGCCGTGGTCCACCTCATCGACATCGTGAAGAGCTCGGGCATCGCCAAGTTCGCCATCAACATCGAAAAAGACGCCCTGGCCGCCGAACCCGCCCCGCCGGGTGACGCGCCCTAAATCGGCTTTGGAAGTTTCCGCGACCGACGCGCCATGCCTCAACGCCCGAACAGCACGCCGCCCGCGCCTCAGCCAACCTCCCTCGGCGTCACGCGCGCGCGCATCCTGGGCATCGCCCTCTCCCTGCTCGTCCACGCCTGCGTCGCCCTCCTCGTGGTCACGGCGGGCCAACCTCAGTCGCGCCCTTCCCCCACCCTGTCGCGCGTCGAGATCGATGTCGTCGAGGTCCAACCCAAACCACCGCCACCGCCACCACCAC
>JAFVYB010000010.1 GCA_017500825.1 Myxococcaceae bacterium
ACAATAAGGCGCGCGCTGAGGCACAAATAAAAAAAACAATTCTCAGGCGGGCAGGCGCGTTGGTTGTCGGGGAGCGCGTGGTCGCGGCGGTTTTTCTTTCTTTTTGCGTGCCGCCTGGCTGTCGCGCGGCACCTGGTCGGCGAGGGAGGAGATGGCGTCTCGCGCGGCCATGTTTGGTGGCGCCTTGTTTGGCCGCGTCTGCGTGATGAGCGGCGTCGTGATCGCGCCAAGCGCCAGAGTCCAACAAACAAATCCAATCCAACGATCGAACCCAATCCAACGGACAAACCCAGTCCAACCCGCGTGCCGCATCCCCCCGACTCCTTCCCGCCTGCGCGTCGGGGTTCAAGCTAGGGACTCTGCCCGCGCGGGGCAGCCATCCATCCGGGCCGCCAGAACGTCTCCTGGAGCTTACGGGGAAACGATTCAGGGCGGCGATTGACGGCGCCGCGCATCAAGGTCGGCGGGGGTGCCACTTTCAGCGCAGGGAGGCTTCCAGGGCGCTCAGGGCTTCTTCTGCGTCGGCCCAGCGGGTCATGGCCTCGTCCAGCGCCAGTTTGTTGGCCTCATAGCGGGCGGTCAGGGCGCGGGCCGCCTCGAAGTCGTCGTAGAGGGCGCCGTCGGCGAGCTGTGGTTCGAGCTCGGCCTGTTCTTTTTCGAGTCGGGCGATTTCGGCCTCGCACTGGTCGCGGCGCTCGCGCAGGGGGCGCAGCCGGGCGTTGATGGCGTTGCGTTGCTCGGCTTTTTGGCGGCGCTTTTCGCGTTCGTTCTCTTTGGAGGTCGCCGGGGAAGGCTGGGCCTGGGCGGTGGCGCTCTCGGTCTTCGCGGCGAGTTCGAGGTGGTGCAGGTAGTCGCTCAGGTTGCCCGGCCAGTCTTTGACGCCGCCGTCGCGCACGTCCCAGACGCGGGTGGCCAGCGCGTCGATGAAGGCGCGGTTGTGCGAGACGAAGAGGAGGGTGCCGCCGTAGCCCTTGAGCGCCTCGATCAGTTTGTCGGTGGAGTCGATGTCGAGGTGGTTGGTCGGCTCGTCCATGAGGATCAGGTTGGAGGGGATGACGAGCAGCCGGGCCAGGGCCACGCGGGCGCGTTCACCGCCGGAGAGGACGCCGATTTTTTTATCCACCTCGTCACCGGTGAAGAGGAAGGCGCCGAGGACGCCGCGCACCCAGGACTGGGGCTTGTCGGGAACGAGCGACCAGATCTCGTCGAGGATGGTCTTGCCCGGGTCGAGGAGCTCGGTGTGGTGCTGGGCGTAGTAGGCCAGGCGCACGTTGTGGCCGAGCGTGACCTCGCCGCTGTCCTGAGGAAGCTCGCCCGCCGCAATGCGCAGGAGTGTCGTCTTGCCGGCGCCGTTGTCACCGACGATGGCAATGCGCTCGCCGCGGCGCACCAGCTGATCGAGGCCACGGTAGAGGACGTTGTCGCCAAAGGCCTTGGCGATGCCCTTGAGCGAGAGCACGTCCTGGCCGGCGCGGGCCACCTCGGGGAAGCTGAAGCTGATGGCGCTGCGGCGTTCGAGGACGGTGAGGACCTCTTCCTTGTCGAGTTGGCGCAGGCGGCTCTGGACCTGGCGGGCCTTGGTCGCCTTGTAACGAAAGCGCTCGATAAAGGCCTCGGTGGCGGCGCGCTGGGCGGCCTGGCGTTTGACGCGGGCGGCGATGAGTTCCTCTTCCTCGGCGCGTTGACGGCGGTAGTCGTCGTAGTTGCCGCTGTAGCCGCGCAGGCCCTCGGGCTCGAAGGAGAGCACGCGGTCGATCTGGCGGTTGAGGAAGTCGCGGTCGTGGCTGACGAGGGCCAGGGCGTGCCTGCTGTGGCGAAGGAAGCCGTCGAGCCAGATGAGGCTGGCGAGGTCGAGGTGGTTGGTCGGCTCGTCGAGGAGGAGGAGGTCGGGACCGCTGAGCAGGAGGCCGGCAAGGGCGGCGCGCATTTTCCAGCCGCCGGAGAGTGTCGAGACAGGGCGGTCAAAGGCGGCGGCGCGAAAGCCAAGGCCCATGAGGATGCGCTCTGCCTGGTGGCGTCCGTAGCGCTCTTCGAATGCCAGGAGCTCCTCGTGCAGCTGCGACAATTGCTCGGCCAGATCGAGTTGCAGCTCCTCGTCGTCATGGGCGGCTTCGGCGAGGGCCTGTTCGAGGGCGGCCTGGCGCTGCGCGAGTCGATCGCGATTGGGGACAGCGGCGAGGACCGTGTCGATCAGCGTTCCCTGCGGCATCTCAAGGATGTCCTGGGGCAGGTAGCCGACGCGGGTGCCGCGCATTGAGGTGAGGGTGCCACTGTCGGGGGAGAGCTGGCCGGCGAGGATTTTGAGGAGGGTCGACTTGCCGGTGCCGTTGGCGCCGACGATGCCCACGCGGTCGCGCGCGTTGAGGGTGAAGCAGGCCTCTTCGAGGATGGTTTTGGGGCCGAAGCCGAGGCTGAGGTTGTGCGCGGTGATGAGGCTCATGGGCGCGGGGCCCAAGCACATTCGCCCTGCCAAGGGAAGGGGCGCGGCGAGGTTGCGCCAGAGGCGGTTGGAGGCGTCGGCCCAGTTAAAATTCCGGTTGATCCCTCGCTCCACGGGCCCGTAGGGTGCGCCGCTTTTTTTATCTCCCCCTCGAAAGAGAGCCATGAACGTCATTTACAAAGGTCTTTCAGATACAGGGCGCAAGCGCGGCCATAACGAGGACAGTTTCCTGATCGACGAGGAGCTGTCCCTTTTCATTGTTGCCGACGGCATGGGTGGACACGCGGGTGGCGGCACAGCGTCGCGGCTCGCCGTCGAGACCGTGGACATGGTGGTGCGCGAGGCCTGGGCCATGGATGACAGCCCGCTCAAAGAGGATTGCCCTCTGCAGTCGTCTCGCATCCCCTCGGTCCTGCGGCGCGCGGTCCAGGAGGCCTGCTTCAAAATTTACGAAGCGGCCCAGAATAATTCGCACCTGGCGGGGATGGGCACGACGACGGTCGCGCTGCTGATTCACGGCAATCACGCCTTCTTTGCCCACGTCGGCGACAGCCGCATCTATCTGATTCGTGGCCAGCTCGTGCAGCAGGTGACCGAGGACCACAGCTTGGTGAACGAGCAGATTCGCGCCGGCATGATCACGGCCGAGGAGGCGCTCAAGAGCCGCTACAAGAACATCATCACGCGATCGGTCGGGTTTGAGCCGACGGTGCAGGTGGACGTGATGGGCCTTGTCTGCGAGCCGGGCGACACCTTTGTTCTGTGTTCAGACGGCATGTCGAACCTGGTGCGCGAGAACGACATCCTGAGACTGACCTCGACGGACGACCTGGAGGCTGCCGTCCAGGGAATGGTGGATCTCGCCAATGAACGCGGGGGCGACGACAACATCACCGTCGTTTCGGCCAGGGTGCTCTGAGCCCCTCTTTCCCCTCTGGTGTCGCGCGCCAAAGAGCCGATTGACGCTTTGGGACCGTCCGCATAGGGGAGCGCGCCTTTTGCCGTCTGAAGCATCGGGCTTTGTCGGGCAGACAAAGCGCAAGGAACCCGCAATGAACTTTTTGAATCGTCCATCGCGAATGTTTTCCCGACGCGCTCTGAGCGCGGCGCTCTTGGGGATTGCCGGTCAGCTGGTGGGATGTGGCCCTATCTCGACCATTCATTACATCCAGCAGACAAAGGCGGAGCTTGAGGCCGCTGAGACGGCAGACGCAGAGCACCTCGCTCCCTACGAATACACGGCGGCGGTCGCATACTTGGACAAGACGCGGGAAGAGCATGGTTACGCCGATTTTTCAGTCGCGCGGGATTTTGGCGAGAAGGCGCTGAAATTTGCCCGTAGTGCTCACGTCAAGGCCATGGAGGCCAAGGCGGATGGAGCGTTGCCCCAGCCCCCGCCAGCATCCGACATCAATGTCGCTGCGGAAGCCGCTGATGCGGTGATCGCTGATTCGGAAGCGGACGAGCCTGTGCTTCCCACAGAGACGACGGTTGAGGGCGACGAGCCTCGCCTGCCCTGATGCACTTTTGCGCACCGCGCCCAGGCCGGTGTTCCGAAGGAAGAATGTCGATGCGCCCTGCCATCAGAGTTTTCGCAACCACCCAAGTTCTCTGCCTGTCCCTGGTCGCCGCTGGCTGTGTGAGTGGGAGTGCCCAGCGCGCCAAGAGCGCCATCATTCAGGCAGATATCGATCGGGCCCGCTCTACAGACGCTTATCGTTGCGCGCCCAGGGAGCTGGCACTGGCCGAGGCGCATCTGGACTTCGCTGCGGGTGAGTATTCCGAAGGCAATAGCCTGAGAGCCGACGAGCACCTCACGATCGCCGAAGAAAACGCGCGCAAGGCAGTCCTTCTCTCTCGCGACTGTGGGCCGAAGAAGATCCTGATTGCGGCACCACCGCCCGTACTCAAGGTGGAGCGCGTCGATCGCGACGGCGACGGCATTGTCGACAATGAGGATGTCTGTCCTGACGTGCCAGGCGTCGTCGAAAGCCGTGGCTGCCCCTTGGTGATCGACACGGACGGCGACGGCATTCCTGACGATGTCGATCGGTGCCCGAACGACGCTGAGGACATGGACGTCTTTGACGACGAGGACGGCTGCCCTGATCCAGACAATGACGGTGACGGTGTCCTCGATATTGACGACGCCTGCGCCTACGAGGCGGGGGTTGCCAGCGCCGATCCCAAGAAGCACGGCTGCCCGGTGTATGACCGCGACGGCGACGGCATCTTCGATGACGACGACGCCTGTCCTGACGAGCCGGGTGTGGCGGATGCCGATCCCAAGAAGAACGGCTGCCCGGTGCGCGACCGCGACGGCGACACCATCCTTGACGATGTCGATGCCTGTCCTGACGAGCCGGGTGTGGCGGATGTCGATCCCAAGAAGAACGGCTGTCCGGTGCGCGATCGCGACGGTGACGGCATCCTCGACGATGTCGACGCCTGCCCGGACAAGCCCGGCGTCGCCGACCGCAATCCGAAGAAGAATGGCTGCCCGCGCAAGCTGCGCATGGTCGTCATCAAAGAGGACAAGATCGAGATCAAGCAGCAGATCAACTTCGCCACGGGCAAGGCGATCATCCGCGGCAAGAAGAGCTTCCAGATCCTCGATGAGGTCATCCTCGTCCTTAACGACAACCCGCGGATCAAGAAGCTGCGCGTCGAGGGCCATACCGACTCGACCGGCAAGAAGGCCTTCAACGTGAAGCTGTCGCAGTCACGCGCCCAGGCGGTGGTCGACTACATGGTGAAGAAAGGCATCGATCCCGAGCGCCTGGAAGCCATGGGCTTCGGTCCCGAAAAGCCCATCGCGCCGAACAACACGGCCAAGGGTCGCGCGCTCAATCGCCGCACAGAGTTCAACATCGTCAATCAGTAACGGCGGCTTGGCTGGACTCGCGCTGAGCGCACACATTCAGGGCGGGGCGTTCTCGAACGGGGCGCCCCGCTTTTTTGAAGTAGACGCAGGACCCGAATCTGCCGCGCGCGCCATGCGCCCAGAAGCGCCTTTCCCCTTTTCGCCCTTTGCCTGAGGAGCTCCTCCATGCGCCCAACCAAGACCGTCGTCGGCGCGCTCATCGTCCGGGATGGCCGCTACCTGATCACTCAGCGTCCCCCCAAAGCCGTGTTGCCGCTGCTCTGGGAGTTTCCCGGCGGCAAGGTCGAGCCCGGCGAGGCGGAAGAGGCGGCGCTCAGACGTGAATTGCGCGAGCTGATGGGTGTCGAGGCGGTCGTTCACGAGCGCGTCCTGCACGTCCGGCACGCCTATCCGGATTACGACATCGACTTCAGCGTCTATCGATGTGAGCTCGCCTCGGTCGAAATCACCCACCTGCGCGTGAACGATCATCGCTGGGTGCCGGAGGAAGAACTCGACGACTACGACTTCCCCGCCGCTGATCAGAAGACGCTCGACATGCTTCTCCAAACGCCGGCGTGAGGCGGGGCCAGGTGTCGCCGAATGTTCCATCCGGGCGCGTCATGTCCGCCAGCGGAGCTCGGGCGCTCGGCGGAGGTGGCGTGCCATGAGCGGGCAGTGGCCGCAGCGGGCGCTTTTGGTGACGGGCAAAGGCGGCGTGGGCAAGACCGCTCTCAGCGCGGCGTTGGCGTGCGCGCAGGCCAAGGCGGGGCACAGGGTGCTCGTCGCCGAAATTGGCAGTGATGAGGATGAACCCTCGCCCTTGATTCGCGCGCTCGGTGGCAGCCGCCCGCGTGATGGTGGCCTCAGGCCGATCCTTCCCGGGCTCGAAGCTGTCCGCCTCACGCCCCAGACTGGGCAGCAGGGCTTTTTTCGCGACACCCTGCGCGTCAAGCTGCTCGTCGACGCGGCCATGCGCCTGTCCGCCATCCGCCGCTTTCTCTCGGCCGCGCCCGCGTTCAACGAGCTCGGCGTGCTCTACCAGCTCTTTCAGATGATGCGGGAGAAGCGCCCAGACGGTCAGCCGCGCTTTGAACGCCTCGTCGTCGATACGCCTGCCACGGGACACGCGCTCGCCCTCACCCAGTTGCCGGAAATCGTCCTCAAGCTGATCCCGACAGGGCCAATCGGCGCGGCGACTGGAGCGGGACTCGGCGCTCTGCGCGATCCGCGGCGGACAGCCTGCATTGTGGTCACGCTGCCCGAAGTGTTGCCGGTGACCGAGGCGCTGGAGCTCGTCGAGGGGTTTGAACGGCGCGAGACGGCGGTCCGCGAGATTTGGGTCAATCGTGTGCCCGGCGATCCTTTTGAAGGCAGGCCCGAGGCAGGGCAGGCGGCGCGGGCGCTGTTCGCGAGCGAGGGAGCGATGTGGGGCGCGCGGACACTGGCGCGCATTGAGCGATCGCGCGCGGCGATTGAGCTTTTGAGGTCGCAGAGCCCACGGCCGCTTCGCCTGTTGCCCGAACACCTGCGCGAAGGACCGGCGCTCGTCGACGCGCTCGCCGAAGAGCTGTCACGCGACACATCGGGGGATTTGGTCGCTTCGCCTTCTGGCGATTGATGGTCGCGTTCGCCCTCTGCGCAGGGGTCAGCCGCGTTCGGCGAAAGAACGCAACGCGAAGACGGGCCGTCCATCCTCGGCGCGCGCCTCGTTCAGCCCTGCGCCATAGAGCGATTCCAGGTTGTCGCGCCTGAGGAGCTCCCGAGAGTCGCCCACCTGGCAGGCGCCTCCTTCTCCCGGCATCAGCACCACCTGATCGGCCCATCGCGCGGCCAGATTGGGGTCGTGCAGAACGGCGATCACGCACAGTCCGCGCGCCACCCGGCGAGAGACGATTTCCCAGAAGCGCGCCTGAAACTTGAGGTCGAGGAAGGCCGTTGGCTCGTCGAGCAGGAGCAGGCGTGGCGATTGGGCAAGCGCCTGGGCGAGATAGGCGCGGCGGCGTTCACCGCCAGAGAGCTGGTGGAGCGGGCGTGCGGCGAGAGCTGTGAGCGCGGTCTCTTCGAGGAGTTCATCGACCACCGCCTCGTCCTGCCTGGTGCTCCGTCCGAAGGCGTCCTGATGCGGCGACCGACCCAACATGACGAGCTCGCGCACCGTGAAGGGCACGTCGTTCGCGCCTTCCTGCTGCAGCATGGCGAGCGAACGGGCCAAATCCTGCTTCGGCCAGCGTTCGACAGGCCTGTCGTCGAAAAGGATGTCGCCTTCTTGCGCGCGCACCAGCCCACTGAGAACGGCGAGCAGCGTGCTCTTGCCCGCGCCGTTGGGGCCCAAAATGGCCGTCACCTGCGCCGGGCACGCCTCAAAAGAGAGACCGTCAAAGAGCAATCGCTCACCGCGCGTGAAGGAAATCCGCCGCACCCGCAGCAGGGGAGAACGGGCAGACGTCGTCGCGCCGTGGCTCATTTCGACTCCGACCCGCGGCTACTTGCGCTGCTCGCTGAGAGACGCCTCCAGGACCTTCAGGCTTTCCCAGAAATCGCGGCGCTCCTTGAGGAACGTCGGTGGCTTGATGGCCTGTTTTGAGCTCTTCACGAGTCGTTCGTGCTGCGTCGAGAGCGAGTCGTGGAACTCGCACATCATGGCCAGCTGATCGCATCCGCGGGCGGCCTTGAGGGCGATGAGTTCGGTGCTCAGCGACTGAAAGACCTCGGAGATCTCCTGCATCTCGTTGGGAATGCCTTCGCGGCGCAGCGCGGCGCGGGCCTTGTCCGGAGCGCGGACGCTGGGAGGGGCGCTCGCCTTGATGTCCTTGGGGAGCGGCAGCGGCGGCGGGATGTCCGGCGAGGTGTCTGCCCTTGGGCGGGACGGTTTGGGGCGTGGTCTGGGCGCGCTTTGTGGCTTGGGCGGCGCGACAGGTGTGGCCACCAGGGGCGTTGAGGCTTGCGGCTGAGAGGGCGCCTCGGTCTTTGAGTCGCTCATCAGCGCGAAGAAACCCGCGCCCGCGCCGACAACGAGCACCAGGCCGGCGATCAGCGCGCCCATCCATTTGGTCGAACCGGCTTTGTCCTCGCCCGATTTTTTCTGAAGCGACGAGGCCGCGTCTTCATGGCGACCATCGGTTCGGTTCGGAGTTTCGACGGGTTCCTGATTGCGCTGGGCGGCGATCGGCTCGACCGCGGCGACGTTCACCGCCACCTTGGGCGCCTCGGCTGGCGCGGACTCGCGGATTGTCTGTCGAGGTTTGGGATCAGGACGTGCCGAAGTGCGCTTGTCGGTTGTCGCCCGCATCGCCGTGGCGTTGGTCGCGCGCGCTGGCTCCTGTGAGCGGCTGGCGGGTTTAGTCGCCGGGACTTGATCGTGGGTTCGGCGAGGGCGCTTGCCCGATGGCTGCTTGTCCTGGAGCTGAGTCTGTGACGGGACGGCGGGCTGGGACACAGGGCGCAGCGGTTCGGGTCGTCTGGCACTCGCCGCGGTCTCGGTCGGGATCTGTCTGCTGGACGAAAGGTTGGGCGCGGGGGTGGGCTCGGCGGCTGGCGCGCTCTTGGGGATGGCCTTGCTGAGGGCGGCGATGTTGCGCCGTTCCTTCTCCACGTCGGCGGCGAACAGCTGGCTCATGTAGCTGGCCAGGGATTCGGGGCCAGCCATGGGGTCGATCTCCATCATCACCGCCGTCAGGCGGCCGCGCATCTCCTCGGCGCTGGCGAAGCGCTCGGCAGGATCGGGCGCGATGGCCTTTTGGAGCAGCTCGTCGAGCGACTGCGGCAGGTCGGGTCGGACCGTCCGGATCGACGGCACCTCGGGATTGGCGACGCGGTGCATCAGCATCAGCGCCGACTCGCCGGTGTCGAAGGGATTCTTTCCCGCCAACATTTCCCAGAGGCAGATGCCCGCCGAGTAGAGGTCGCTGCGCTTGTCGACGATCTCGTGCAGGGCCTGTTCCGGCGCCATGTAGAAAATTTTGCCCACGACCATGCCGGCGCGCGTCTTTTGCTGCTGGGCGGCGCTGCTCTTGGCGAGGCCAAAGTCGATGAGCTTCACCTCACCCTCGTAGGAGACGAGGATGTTTTGCGGCGAGATGTCGCGGTGGACGAGGTTGAGCTCGGAGCCATCGCTGAGCGTCTTGCGGTGGGCGTAGGCCAGCGCGTCGAGGATGCGGACGATGATGTGGAGCGCCAGTCCGGCGGGCATCCGCGCCTTGGTCTCGCGCGTCCGGGAGAGGAGCTTGCGCAGGTCCTTCCCGTTCACGAACTCCATGGCGATGTAGTAGCTGCCGCCCTCGACCCCCATGTCGAGGATCTGCGCGATCGCGCCGTGGTGCAGCTGCATGAGGATTTTGGCCTCGGCCACGAAGCGCTGGACGAAGTCGCCCTCCTTGGCCAGCTCCGCCAGGATCTTCTTGATGACGATCAGCTTTTCGAAGCCCTCGGCGCCGGTCATCTGCGCCAGGAAGACCTCGCCCATGCCGCCTTTGGCGATGGGTTGCAGAAGTGTGTAGCGCGCGAATTTGCAGGGCTGGAACGGGCGCAGGCCGCCTTTGGGACTCGACATATTGGTGGCTGGGGAACGGGGAGCGTGGATGGGGTGGGCGAAAAAAGCGGCGCCCTTTAGCAGTCGGCGCGCGGCGTTGGACAGGGGCAAAACCAGCGCCTGTCGACCGAACGGACGCCTTGGCGCGGCGCGGTGGAGGGCAGCGGAAGTTCGGCTTTGCGTTGGCGTGTTTCAGCGGCGGTTCTGGCCGATCACGTAGTGCTCAAAGGAGCGCTCGCGCGTGGCTTTGGGGCGCAGCACGCGCACAGATTCGAAGACAGCCTCGCAGCGCTTGGTGAACCCGCTGAAATCAGCGCCCATGAAGACCTTGCAGACGAAGCCGCCGCCCTTGGGCAGGAGCCTTTCGGCCGTCGCCAGGGCGAGTTCGGAGAGCTCGATGGAGCGCGCCTCGTCCTGGGCTTTGATGCCGGAGGTCTTGGGCGCCATGTCGCTCGTCACGAGGTGGAAGGGGCCGCGCTCGATGCGGTCGAGCGCCTCTTTGAAGTCGTCCGCGCGGATGTCGAGCACCGCCGTCGTCACCCAGGGCAATTCTGGCAGGGGGCGGATGGGGACGAGATCGACGCCGACGACGCGCCCTTTGGGGCCGACGCGTTTGCCCATCACCTGCAACCAGCCGCCGGGGGCCGCGCCCAGATCGAGGACTTTGCCGCCTGTCGTCAGCAGTCGGTGGCGATCGAGGATTTCCTCGATCTTGTAGGCGGAGCGCGCGCGCAGGCCGTCCTTGTGGGCCTGGCGAAAGTAGAAGTCTCTCGGGTCGTAGGGTCTCGAAGCCAAGGGGCGCCTCCCAATGCGACCGCGTCAGCCCTGCGACTGCTGGATGCGCGAAAAGTCGGCGATGGCGGCGAACAGCCCGCGCACGGCGGCGAGGAGCGAGAGCCGGTTGAGCTTGACGGCGGGGTCGTCGGCCATGACGCGCACTTCGTCGAAGAAGCGATCGATGGGGGCGCGCAGGGTGGCGATGCGATCGAGAGCCGCCGCGTAATCGCGTGACGCCACCGCGGCCTCGATTTGCGCGCGCGTCGAGCACAGGGCGTCGAAGAGCCCCTTTTCGGCGTCGTCGCTCAGCCGCGCGGGATCGACCTCGCCGAGGCAGATCCCCTTGGCCTGCTTGTCGAGGATGTTGACGGCGCGCTTGAAGCCCCCGGCCAGCGACTCGAAGCCCGACGCCTTCACGAACAGACTCACCGCGAGGAGGCGATCGCGCGCGTCGACCACGTCGTCCGAACCGGCGGCGAGAACCGCGTCGATCACGTCGCGCCGGTGCTCGTCGGCCCAGAGGTTGCGCAGTCGCTCGCGGAAAAATTCGGCGAGAGCGGCGCGGGTCTTGTCCGGATCCTTGAGCTTGTCGCCCAGGCGCTCGACGGCCAGGGCGATCGCGCGGTCGAGCGAGAGGCGGTAGCCGCGCGAGAGGATGATGTTGATGGCGCCGATGCAGGCTCGCCTGAGCGCGAAGGGGTCGGCTGTGCCGGTCGGGCCCTTGCCGATGCCGAGGATGCCGGCCAGCGTGTCGAGTCTGTCGGCCAGCCCCACCAGGGCACCCGCGTGGCTTTGGGGCAGTTCGTCGCCGGAAAAGCGCGGCAGGTAGTGCTCGAAGATCGCCTCGGCCACCGCGTCGCTCTCCACGCCCCGCGCGTATTCGCGGCCCATCACGCCCTGCAGCTCGGGAAACTCGCCGACCATGCCAGTCACGAGATCTGCCTTGCACAGGTAGGCGGCGCGCTCGACGGTGGCGTCGAGTTCGGCCGAAGCGATGCCCGCCTCGTGGGCCAGCGCCCGCGCCAGTGACTGGAAGCGCGTCATCTTTTCGAAGCTCGTCCCCAGCTTTTGTTGAAAGACGACACGCCTGAGTTCGTCGACACGCTCACCGAGTGGCCGCTTGCGATCCTCGTCGAAGAAGAATCGCGCGTCAGAGAGGCGGGCACGCAGCACGCGCTCATAGCCCTGGCGGACGAGCGCCTTGTCCGGGATCGGCGTGTTGGAGATGGCGACAAAGTGCGGCAACAGCGCGCCGCTTTCATCCACGACCGAGAAATACTTCTGGTGCTCGCGCGCCTCGCTGATCAGGACCTCCTCGGGCAGCGCCAGGTAGTCGGCCTCGAAGTTGCCGAGCACGGCGGTCGGGTGCTCGACGATGCAGGTGACCGTGTCGAGGAGCTCGGGATCGCGGCGGATGCGGCCCCCCACTTCGGCTGCGGCCTTTTCGGCGGCCTCGGCGACCATTTTTCGGCGGCGGTCGATGTCGGCGACGACGTGCGCCTCCTGAAGCGCCCGCAGGTAGTCGTCCGGACGCGCGATCTCGATCTCGCGGTTGTCGACGAAACGGTGGCCTCGCGTGCGGTTGCCGCTCGTCACATCGGCGAAATCAAAGGTCACTGTGGCGCCGCCAAAGAGCGCGCATATCCACTGCACTGGCCGCGAAAAGGCCTGCTTCTCCCAGCCCCAGCGCATCGATTTCTTGAAGTGAAGCGAGGCGACGATCGAGCGCAACAGCTCGGGCAGGACCTCGACGGCGGGCCGCCCCTCCTCGTCGCGGACGATGAACGTGTATTCGCCGCGCGCGGTCTGTTTGCGCCCCAGCGCGCTCACCGCCACACCCTGGGACGCGGCCCATTTCTCGGCGACTTTGGTGGGGTTTCCGTCAGCGTCGAAAGCCACGCGCGAAGGCGGCCCCATGATCTCCTCGCTCAGGGAGCTCTGCGCTTCGGCCACCTCGCGGGCGACGAGTGCCAGGCGTCGCGGGGTGCCATAGGTGGCGATGTCGCCGTGCGTCAGGCGCAGCTCGGCGGCTTTGGCGGCGAAGAGCGATTTCATCTCGTCGAGCGCGGGCATGAGCGCCACCGCGGGCAACTCCTCGGTACCGATTTCGAGCAACAGGTCCTGGGACATGGGGTGACCTCGAAAAAAAGCGCCCGTCCGCCGGGCCAGGGGGCACTCCGGGGGACGAGCGAAAAGGGGAAGTCGATGAGAGGGGGAAGGGGCCGGATCAGGCGTCGGTAAGCTTCGAGCGATCTTTGAGCAGCGGGTAACCAATGCGCTCACGCATCGCCAGCCAGGCCTCGGCCGAACCGCGCGCCAGATCGCGCACGCGCTTGATGTAGCCGGCCCGCTCCGTGACGCTGATGGCGCGCCGCGCGTCGAGCAGGTTGAAGGTGTGCGAGCATTTGAGCGCGTAGTCGTAGGCCGGAATGGGCAGCGCCGCGTCGAGCAGCCGTTTGCACTCGGCCTCGTATTTGCCGAACAGCTCGAACAAGAGCGCCGCGTCGCTCGTCTCGAAGCTGTATTTCGACTGCTCGACCTCGTTCTCGTGGAAGACCTCGCCGTATTTGATGCCCGCGGTGAACTCGACGTCGAAGACGTTGTCCACGCCCTGCAGATACATGGCGATGCGCTCCAGACCGTAGGTCAGCTCGGCGCACACAGGGTGGCAGTCGATGCCGCCCGCCTGCTGGAAGTAGGTGAACTGGGTGATTTCCATCCCGTCGCACCACACCTCCCAGCCGAGGCCCCAGGCGCCCAGCGTCGGCGACTCCCAGTTGTCCTCGACAAAGCGGATGTCGTGGGCCTTGAGGTCGATGCCGATGGCGGCGAGCGAGCCCAGATAGAGTTCCTGCACGTCCTTGGGCGATGGCTTGAGGATCACTTGGAACTGGTGGTGCTGGTAGAGCCGGTTGGGGTTGTCGCCGTAGCGGCCATCGGCGGGGCGGCGGCTGGGCTCGACGTAGGCCACATTCCACGGCTCGGGTCCGAGGGCGCGCAGGAAGGTCTGGGGGTTCATCGTCCCGGCGCCGACTTCGGTGTCGTAGCCCTGGCAGATCATGCAGCCGCGCGACGACCAGTATTCCTGCAGTTTCAGAATCAGTTGCTGGAAGGTCAGGTTCATGGCGGGCGGCGCTCTAGTCACCTCGATCTGGACTGTCAATGCGTTGTCCCGGCCCGCGTCCGCCCTCAGCGATCAGTCGAAAACCGGCGCTCGATCTCGCGTTCCAGCGGCGTTGGATCGAGTGGCAGCGCGATGGGCGCCGGGCCGCCGGAGAAGAGCAGGATCTGGGGGATGGAGCGGATCGAGAGCGCCTGTCGCGTTGTGGGCGAGCGGTCGATGTCGAGACTGATGATGTTGACGCGATCGGCGTAGGCGGGCGCCAGGCGGGCAAGCTCGGCGTGGAGCGCGAGGCAGGGGCGACACCACGGCGCTTCGAAGAGGACGATGGCCGGTTTGTCGCTGCCGTGGACCACGCTGGAAAAGTTGGCGTCGCTCACCGGTCGCAGGGCGAGCTGGCGCACGGGCCGGGCCGGGCGCTTGTCGGCGGCGGGGGCGCTCTGTTCGCGCTGGTGATGGGGCGCGGGCGCCTGTTTTGGACGCTTGCTTTCGCGACGCGCAGGACGCGCGCGGGCGCCGGGACCAGGGGAAGACGCACGTCTGGATGAGCTGAGGATGGTCGCGCGCTCTTGGGCCGCCTGGCGCCGACACGCCTCGGCACGCGCGGACGCCTCCTTGTCGCCGAGAGCCGTCAGCCGTTCGTAAAGCGCCGCCGCCCGCTCAAAATCGGCCAATTCCTCCGCGACCCTAGCGCGTTCGCTCAACGCTTCGCGGTGTTCCGGAGCGAGCAGGAGCGCCCGATCGAGGTGCCGCGCCGCCGCCGCGTATTCGCTGGCCCTGATTTCCTGTCGAGCGAGGAAAAGCCGTCCCTCCGCTGTCTCGTCGAGCGCCACGGCCAGTCCGCCGAGTTCCAGCGCCATGGACAGACGCGGAACGCCCTGCGCGGCTTCGAGGAGGAATCGCGCTGTCCGCACCCTGTCGTCCGCTTCGAGTTTCGCGCCGCGAATGGTCCCGAGCTGCTCAAGGACAGCCTCGTCGTCCTGGGCGTCGAGCGCGCGCCTGAGGTCGTCGAAGGTCGGCTGTTGCGCGCAGAGGAGAACGGCGAGCAGGGGGGCGAACATCGGCTTCTCCTTCTCTGGACGGCGCCTGGCTGCGGCGCGCGGAGCGGAAACAGGGGCTGGATGGTGGCGGCCGTTCCGAAGCCCGTTTCAGGGACGCGCGACCACGGCGATGTGGGCCTTTTCAGCGCTTTGAACGACTTCAGTGGCGTCGATGACGATCGTCTTGCCCGCCTCGATGGCCAGCACGGCGCCTTTGACCCTGGCGAGCTCGGCGATGGTGCGCGGCCCGATCGTCGGCAGGTCGAAGCGCTTGTCCTGAATCGGCTTGCAGCGCTTGACGACGACGATGCCCGGCCCGGCGAGCGAGGCGGCGCGCTGGATACAGGCGTCCGTCCCCTCGATGGCCTCGACCGCGATCACGCTGCCGTCCTTGACGACGACGGTCTGCCCCACGTCCGCCTTGCCGAGGACTTCGGCCACCTCGATGCCGAGACGAACGTCGCGCTCCTGGCTTTCGCTGAGCGCCTGCCGCGTCAACATGCCCTCCGGCGCCACCAGCTCGGCGAGGATGTCGGTTGGCGCGCAGACCTTGATGCCGTGCGACTCGTAGAAGCCGGCGATGGCGCGCAGCAGCGTGTCGTCATTGAAGCTGCGCACCGAGGCGAGGAGCTTGAGCGCGCTGAAGTCGAATCGCGTGTGCTTGAGCAGGTTCAGCTTGCCCACGCCGCCGGCGAAGACGAGTTCGCTCGCGCCGCGCTTCTTGAGGATGTCGACGGACTTCATGGGCTGGCCGACCGAGATCCAGTGCAGCTCGTCGACACAGGAGCGCAGCGTCTCGTCCGCCTCCCCGCGCAACGCCAGGGCGATGACCTTGTGGCCCAGCTCGCGCGCGGCCAGGGCAAAGAGGAAGGGGAGGCGCCCGTTGCCCGCGATGAGTCCGATCGGCGCGGTCGAGTCGCGCAGGTGCGAGGTGGCGTCTCCCTCTTCAGAGGGCGTGGCGTTTGCCGCCGTGGATGCGCGCTGTGATTCGGCGTCGCTTTCGCTCGCCGCGTGTGTCTGCTCGTCAGTCGTCATGTCGATGAGATGGCCTGGCGTCTCTTGCCGCCAGCGTCCCCTGTGCGGAGGTCGTGGAAAGAACGTGAAAATCGTTGCCCGAACCGCCCCGCTCAGCGCCCACAGCTGCGGATGGCGCCCCGTGTCGAGCCCTCCAAAAAGCGCAGCAGGTGGTCGATTTCGGGATTGCCGCCGTGTTCGGCGCGCACGCGCGTCAAGGCCTCGTGCAGACCGAGCTCGGTGCGGAAGAGCGTTTTGTAGGCGGACTTGATGCGCGACATGGCCTCCGGACCAAAGCCGGCGCGCGAGAGGCCGACCGTGTTGAGCCCGGCCAGCGTGGCGCGATCGCCCTGGACGATGCAGTAGGGCGGCACGTCCTGAGTGACGATGGCGCCCGCGGCGACAAAGGCGTGGCGACCGACGCGCGTGAACTGATGCAGCCCGGCCAGGCCTCCGATCTTGACGTCGTCTTCGAGAACGACGTGCCCGGCCAGCGCCGCGCTGTTGGCGATGACGCAGCGATCGCCGACGAGGACATCGTGGGCCACGTGGCTGTAGGCCATGAAGAGTGAGCCGCTGCCGATTTTGGTGAGGCCGCCGCCGCCCTCGGTGCCCAGGTGCATGGTGGTGAATTCGCGAATCTGGTTGTCGTCGCCGATTTCCAGTCGCGTCTCCTCGCCCGAGAACTTGAGGTCCTGCGGGATGGCGCCGATCGCGGCGAACTGGAAGATGCGGTTGTTCCTGCCGATGGTGGTGTCGCCCTCGATGACCGCGTGCGCGCCGACGCTGGTGCCACTGCCGATGCGGACGCGGGGACCAATGACGGCGTAGGGGCCGATGTGAACGTCGCTGTCGAGCTCGGCGCCGGGGGCCACGATGGCGGTGGGGTGGATGGACATGCGCGCTCCTTGGTCGGGCGCCCTGGCGAGACAGGCCCCGAGGGCTGCCCTGGGGTGAAAAAGGCGGCGCTCTTTAGTCGTCGACCTGTCGACTTTCAATCGCGGCGGGCGCGGCTCAAAAGCGGCCAAAAAAAAGCCAGGCACTCCATGGGGAGAGCGCCTGGCGTCGAGGTTGTCTCGAAGGTTCTTCAGGGGGCGTTCGCGCGGGGCGTTCAGGCCTCGGCGACGACCTCCAGCTTCACCTTGCCCGTCACGTCGTGATGCAGGCGGACGTCGATCTCGAACTGGCCGATGGCCTTGATCGGCTCCGGCATGACGAGCGCGCGGCGATCGATGCGCACACCCTTCTCGGAGAGCGCGTCGGCGATGTCGAGGGCGGTGACCGAGCCGTAGAGCTTGTCCTGGTCGCCGACCTTGCGGGCGATCGTCAGCGCGACCTGCTCGAGCTTCTGGGCGATGGCGGTCGCCGAGGCGCGCATCTTGGCCTGGTGGGCGGCGATGACGCGGCGATCGTGTTCGAGCTGGCGGATGTTCTTCTCGCTGGCGACGACGGCCAGCTTCTTGGGCAGCAGGTAGTTGCGGGCGTAGCCGTCACGGACCTCGACCATCTCGCCGGAGCGGCCGAGCGTGTGGATGTCTTCGCGCAGAATGATCTTCATGGGTGCCTCTCTTCCTAGCCGTGCAGGACTGTGTAGGGGAGCAGCGCGACCATGCGGGCGCGCTTGATGGCGGTGGCCACCTCGCGCTGGTGCTTGGCGCAGTTCCCGTTGATCCGACGCGGGATGATCTTGCCGCGCTCTGTGACGTAGCTCTTGAGCGTCGCGGCGTCCTTGAAGTCCACGGTCAGGTTCTTCTCGGTGCAGAAACGGCAGACCTTGCGGCGGCCAAAGCCACGGCGGCTGCCTTCAGAGGCCTCGCGGGGGGCGTCCTTCATCTCTGTTTTGGGCATGGCGTCTCCTCAAAATGCGAAAGCAGGCGGGCAGGCCTCAGGCCTGTTGCCCCTGGTTGTTGTCGTCCTCGGCGCGGGTGGCGGCGGCGTCACCTTCGACCTCGCCCTCACGCTCGACGCGGGGGCGCTCCTCGTCGCCGGCCAGCTTCACGTCTTCCTCGACCTCGCGGGCCGCGGGATCGACGCCTTCGGCGATCTTGGTGGTCATGAACTTGGTGACATCCTCGAGGATGGACAGGTTGCGCTCGACCTCGGCGACGGCCTTGGCGCTGCCCAGGTAGTCGACGTGCAGAAAGAGGGCGCGCGGCTGCTTCAGGACAGGGAACGCCGTCTTCTTCTTTCCCCAGTGGGTGAACTTGATGACCTTGCCGCCATCCTTGGCGACGGTCGCGCGGATGCGCTCTTTGATCTTCTCGACGGCCTCGTCGGTCACGTCCGGCTTGACCAAAAAGAGCGTCTCGTACTCGCGCAGCAGGTGAGCCGCGCTCGACTTGTGTGCCATGTGCGATCTCCTCACGGATCGGTGCTTCTCAAAGAGCCGCGCGCATTCGGCGCGCAGCGAGGAGCATTCGAAAGGGGCCACGGCTCGGCCAATCCGGGCCATGGCGCGGTGAAGAAGCCGGTCCGTCGTTCAACAAGTCGGGTGACCAACGGTTGCGCGACGGTCGCGAACTCCCTCGTCAAAACGCTCGCGCGCTCACCTCTCGCGGGTGATGGCGGGCGCTTTGGCCAGGGGATTCATCCTGTGTCCGGCTTCGATTTTGAAAGAGCGGGGTGGGCAAAAAGGCGCGCGCCCCTAGCACAAGCCATTGTTGAGTTCAACACGCCTGATGTCTCACTTTCGAGTTCGCGCCCCAGAGTGAAACCCCGCTTTTTTGAGGGGATTTAGCGCCGGTTGAAGGCGGTCATCGCCCTGGAGAGCCCCTGTTCGAGGCAGGCCTCAATCGCGCGCGCGGCTGTCTCGACCACCTCGTCGATCTGCGCCACTTCGCCCGCGCTGAACTTCGAGAGGACATGGCCCGTGACGCGCTCTCGGTGGTCGGGTCCCTGAGGTTTGCCGATACCGACGCGCAGGCGCACAAAATCGCCGCTGCCAAGACACTGGACGATGGATTTGAGCCCGTTGTGACCGCCCGTGCCGCCGCCCTGGCGCAGCTGCAACCGACCGAGCGCGAGGTCGAGCTCGTCATGGACGACGATGAGGTCGCCTGGCGCGATCTTGAAGAAGTGCGCCGCCGGTCCGACCGACTGCCCCGAGAGGTTCATGTAGGTCTGCGGCTTGAGCAGGAGGACCTTGTGGCCGGCGAGCGTGCCCTGGCCCGACTCGGCGCTGAATTTGGTCGAGGTGAAGGCGATGCGGGCGCGGTCGGCGAGGGCGTCGACAACGCGAAAGCCAAGATTGTGGCGGGTGGCCTCGTATTCGCGGCCTGGGTTTCCGAGTCCGACGATGAGCTTCATGGCGGTCATTTCTCTGAAGTCGTTTCTCTGGTGTGGCTGGCGCGCGCCGCGCTCGATGGCGTCGCCAAGAAAAAGGCCCCGACGGTGAAACCACCGGCGAGGCCTCCTTCATCGAGTGAATTCGCGCAGCGCTTACTTCTTCTTGCCCGTCGTCTCGGCGGCGTTGCCGCGCTTCTCGTCGACCTCGGGCGCCTCCATGGCGCAGAGGGTGAAGTTGACCGCGGACTTGACGCTCACGCCCTTGGGCAGCTCGACATCGAAGAGGTGGTTGTTGTCGCCGAGCATCAGCTTGGAGATGTCGATCTCGATGGTGCTGGGGATGTCGTTGGGCAGCACCTGGACTTCGAGCTCGCGGCGCAGGGCCTGGAAGTTGCCGCCGTCCTTAATCGCCGGCGAGGTGCCGACGTAGGCGATGGGCACGCGGACCGAGATCTTCTCGTCCGCCTTCACCTGCAACAGATCGACGTGCTTGAGGTCGTGGGAGAGGGGATCGAGCTGGTAGTCCTTGATCAGGACGAGGCGCTCCACGTCGTCTCCCAGGACGATCGAGATGATCGTGTTGAGGCGGTTGGCAGAGCTGGAGATGATCTGGCGCAGCGCCTTGGGGTCGAGGGAGAGGGAGAGGGGCTTTTCCGCGGCGCGACCGTAGAGGATGGCGGGGATGAGCTTCTGGGCGCGCAGGCGGCGCGCGACGCCCTTGCCGGTTTCATTGCGGATGCTCGCGTTGAGCTTGACGTATTCCATGGGGTCCTACCTCCTGCCGCTGCCGTCAGTCCGTGCGCACGGGGCCGGGCTGATGCCTCGGAAATGACCGACGGCACGCGTATCGGGGCGCTCCGGCGGTGTTGAAATCCCAGGCCCAACAGGGGCCCGGGCGAAAAAGGGCGGCGCGCTTAGCAAGGCGCTTCTCGCCAAGTCAAGGGGCGCCAGAGGGGGCTTCGGGAGGGGAAAAATGGGGCGTTTTGCGCGCTGCCGCGCGGCTGTCTGGACGGTGGTTTTCACTCTTGTCGCCGGGGACGCTGCCGCGGCTGGTCCGGGCTTCTGTCGCGCCGACATTGGGCGTCCTCCTTGCCCGTGACCCATCGGCTGCGCACCCTCGGCCGCATGGAGACGCCGAACAGGAACCACTTCGCCGCCTGCCCGCCCCAGGGCGCCTTTCCCGACGAGACGGGCGTCACCTTTCGCGTCTGGGCACCCTTCGTCGACCGCCTCGATCTCGACGTCGAGGGACGGCCTCTCCACTCGATGCGACCTTTGGCGCGGGGATTTTTCGAGGCGCGACTCGACCGCGTGAAGGACGCTGCAGGCGTTGGTCTGCGCTACGGCTATCGCCTGCCCGACGGACGCCTGTTGCCCGATCCGGCCGCCCGCTACCTGCCCGACTCGGTCCACGGGCGCGCCATGGTGGTCGAGAGCAGTTTCGACTTCGCGCACGACGGCGACTTTGGCGGCCACGCGCTCGAAGAACTCATTTTTTACGAGCTGCACGTCGGCACCTTCACGCCCGAGGGGACGCTCGATTCGGCCATTGCCGCTCTGCCGCGACTCGTCGAGCTGGGCGTCACGGCGGTCGAGCTGATGCCGGTTTCGGCCTTCGATGGCGATCGCGGCTGGGGCTACGACGGGGTGCAGCCCTACTCGGTCCACCGCGCCTATGGCGGGCCCTGGGCTCTGGCGCGCTTTGTCGACGCGGCGCACGCGCTGGGGCTGAGCGTCTTCCTCGACGTCGTCTACAACCACTTCGGCCCCTCCGGCTGTTACCTGCGCGCGCTGGGGCCCTACTTCACGAGCCGCGCGGACACGCCCTGGGGCGAGGCGATCGATTTTTCGCGGCCAGAGGTCCGGCGGTTCGCCATCGACAGCGCGCTCTATTTTTTGCGCGCGTTTCACCTCGACGGCCTGCGCCTCGACGCTGTCCACGCCATCGTCGACACTTCGGAAAAGCACGTGCTGCGGGAACTTTCCGAGGCGGTGGCGTCCGTGCCCGACTGGCCGCGTGGCGCCCGTCCGCTTCTCATCGCCGAGAGCAACCTCAACAGCGCGCGCCTGGTGCGTCCCATCGCCGAGGGCGGCCTAGGGCTCGACGCCGAGTGGAGCGACGACTTTCACCACGCCCTGCACGCCCTGCTGACCGGCGAGCGCGAGGGCTACTACTGCGACTTTGGCGCGCTCTCTGATTTGGCGGCCGCCTTCCGCCACGGACAGACCTTCACCGGGCAGTTTTCAAAGTTGCGCGGCGCCCCTCACGGCGAGTCGACCGCGGGCCTGTTGACGCGGCGCTTTGTCGTGGCGCTGCAAAATCACGATCAGGTGGGCAACCGGGCGCGCGGCGAACGCGTCGACGCGCTGATCGACGCCCAGTCGCACCGCCTGGCCGCGGCCGCTGTCCTGCTCTCGCCCTTTCTGCCGCTTCTCTTCATGGGCGAGTCGTATGGCGAGAGGGCGCCGTTTCTCTTCTTCACCGGCTTTGACGACGAAGAGTTGGGACGCGCCGTGACGCAGGGCCGCCGCCGCGAGTTCGCGCGCTTTGAATGGCAAGGCGAGGTGCCGGATCCGCAGGACCTGTCGACGTTCGCGCAAAGCAGGATCCATCCAGAGGCGCGTGCGTGCGGCGAGGGGCGCGCCATGTGGGCCTGGTATCGACGGCTCATCCGCGCGCGGCGCTCTTTTGGCGCGGGCTTTGCCGCGGGCCGCGTCGACGAGACAAAGGTGGACGAGGTGGGCGGCGCGCTCGTCGTGTCGCGGGCCATCGACGGGGTGGCGACGGCGCTCTTGCTCAACTTTGCCGATACTTCGGTCGACATCGCGCTTCAGTCAGGCGCGTGGGAAGTGCGCCTCGACAGCCATGACGGCGGCGACGAACTCGACGAAGCGGCGCGCGATCCCGCCATGGTTCGCGATGGCCTGCGACTTTTGCCCAGGCAGGCTCTGTTTCTCGTCCGGGCGCCTGCCATGGACGAGGCGGACGAAACGGGCGCGGCCATGGGCCATTCGGCGTGAGCGACAAAAAACGCGCCCCCCGTGCTCTGAGGAGGGCGCGCCGTGTGCCGCCGGAGAATCTGTCGTCCCGTCAATGTCGCCGCGCGCGGTCGCGTCCAGCGGCGCCCAGGCCTTCTCTCACGGGATTTTCACGCCGCGCGATTTGGCCACTTCCAGCGCCTCTGGATAGCCGGCGTCCGCGTGCCGCATCACGCCCAGTCCGGGGTCGGCGGTGAGCACGCGTTCGATGCGCCGCGCCGCTTCGTCTGTGCCGTCGGCGACGATCACCTGTCCGGCGTGTTGCGAGTAGCCGATGCCCACGCCGCCGCCATTGTGCAGGCTGACCCAGGTCGCGCCGCAGGAGGCGTTGACGAGCGCGTTGAGCAAGGGCCAGTCGGCCACCGCGTCCGAACCGTCGCGCATGCCTTCTGTCTCGCGGTTGGGAGAGGCCACCGAGCCGCAGTCGAGGTGATCGCGTCCGATGACGATGGGCGCCTTGAGTTCGCCCGTGCGCACCATCTCGTTAAAGGCCAGCCCCGCCTTGTCGCGCTCGCCGTAGCCCAGCCAGCAGATGCGCGCCGGCAGTCCCTGAAAGGCGACCTTTTCCCCGGCCAGCCTGAGCCAACGCGCCAGAGAAGCCTTGTGCGGGAAGAGCTCGACGAGCTTCTCGTCCGTGCGCCGGATGTCCTCGGGATCGCCGGAGAGCGCGGCCCAGCGGAACGGTCCCATGCCCTCGCAGAACAGGGGCCGGATGTAGAGCGGCACAAAGCCCTTGAAGTCGAAGGCGTCGGCCACCCCGGCGTCGCGCGCCATGGCGCGGATGTTGTTGCCGTAGTCAAAGACGTGCGCGCCCAGCTTTTGCATCGCCAGCATCGCCCGCACCTGATCGGCCATTGAGGCCTTGGCGCGCCGCACGTGTTCGTCGCCGTCGCGCGAGCGCAAATCAGCCGCTTCCGCCAGCGAAAGACCCGCCGGAATGTAGCCGTTCAGCGGGTCGTGGGCCGAGGTCTGGTCGGTGACGAGGTCGGGCGTGATGCCGCGCCGCACGAGCTCTGGATAGATGTCCGCAGCGTTGCCGATGACCGCGATCGAGCGCGCTTCTTTTTTGTCGAGCGCCTGCCGGACGAGTTCGAGCGCCTCGTCGAGACTGTCGGCGATGTGGTCGAGGTAGCGCGTGGCGACGCGTTTTTCGGCGCGGGCGCGGTCCACCTCCACCCCGAGGAACACGGCGCCGGTCATGGTCGCGGCCAGAGGTTGCGCGCCCCCCATGCCGCCGAGTCCGCCCGAGAGGATGAGCCGCCCGGACAGGTCGTCGCTGCCAAAGTGCGTGCGCCCGGCCTGCGCGAACGTCTCGTAGGTGCCCTGAACGATCCCCTGCGTGCCGATGTAGATCCACGAGCCCGCCGTCATCTGGCCATACATGGTGAGCCCGGCGCGTTCGAGCTGCCAGAAGTGCTCCCAGGTGGACCATTTGCCGACGAGGTTGGCGTTGGCGATGAGCACGCGCGGCGCGTCTCGATGGGTGCGGACCACGCCCACGGGTTTGCCCGACTGGATGAGCAGCGTCTCGTCGTCCTCCAGCGCGCGCAGGGCCGCCACAATGCGGTCGAAGGCCTCCCAGTCGCGCGCGGCCTTGCCCCGTCCGCCATAGACGACGAGCTCGTCGGGGCGCTCGGCCACCTCGGGATCGAGGTTGTTCATCAACATGCGCAGGGCGGCCTCCTGGCCCCATCCCTTGCAGCTCAGCTGGGTGCCGCGCGGCGCGCGGATCGTTCGACTCGTCATGGGCGTCCTCCCAAAAGGCGCGGGTTGTGGTCGGCCCTGTCTCGACCGACCGAATGGCGCGGGCCCTCTATGCGCGGCGCTGCCTTTTTTTAAGGAGTTTCAGCCCCACCTGACTAAGAAGCGCGCCCCCCTTGCCACCCATGAAAAGCGGCCACTTCCGGCCATCCGTCCCTTCCCCTTCCCTCACCAACTCAGGAGCCCCTCATGAATAAATTCGAGATCAGCGCGCGCTACTTCGAGATGCACCGGCGAGGCGCCATCGGCGAGAGCGCCGAGCGCATGTTCGATCGCGGCATCGACAGCGAGTTCGTCACCGAATTTGGCCGCCGCATCGCCGGTGTCTGTTCCGGCATGGACGGCAAGGTCCGCTGGTCAGAGATCGAGACGCCGCGCCCCGAAGACCTGTCGAGCTTTGACGACCTCAAGGACGAAGCGCGCGCCGAAGATTTGGCGAAGCTCGTCGTCATCAAGCTGAACGGCGGCCTCGGCACCTCGATGGGCCTCTCGCGCGCCAAGACGCTTCTGCCGGTCAAGGGCGACGACAACTTCCTCACCATCATCCGTCGCCAGATCGAGCTGTTGCGCCGCCGCTATCAGGCGCCCATCCCGCTGCTCTTCATGAACTCGGTGGCCACGCAGGACGACACCCTCGCGACGCCCGGCATCGCCGACATCAACGCCAACGTCGCGGGAGGCATGCCCGCCTCCTTCCTCCAGGGCTGGGTGCCGCGCCTGCGCAGGAGCGACCTCTTCCCCGTCGACACGACCAACCCGGACGACGCCTGGTGCCCGCCCGGCCACGGCGACATCTTCCTCTCGCTCAAGGTCACTGGCCTGCTCGACAGGCTCCTCGACGCCGGCATCGAGATCGCCTTCATCTCCAACGGCGACAACCTCGGCGCCTCCTTCGACGGCCGCATCCTGCGCTGGTTCATCGACAAGGGGCTCGACTTCGCCATGGAGGTCACGCCCAAGACAGAGGCCGACCTCAAGGGTGGCGTGCTCTACCGCCGCAGCAAGGACTCGGACGGCCTCGGCGCCAACCGGCTCGGCCTGCTCGAAATCGCCCAGGTCGAAAAGGGACGGGAAGCCGACTTCCAGGACACCACGCGCTTCGCCCACTTCAACACCAACAACCTCTGGCTCAACCTGCGCGCCCTCAAGGCCCAGTTCTCCGGCAGGGGTCTCTGGCTCCCGGTCATCGTCAATCCCAAGAAGGTCGATGGCATCGACGTCGTCCAGCTGGAGACGGCCATGGGCGCGGCCATCGGCTGCTTCGACAACACGCGCGGCCTCGTCGTCCCGCGCACGCGCTTCGCCCCGGTCAAGACCAACGCCGACCTGCTGGTGCGCCGCAGCGACTGCTACGTCCTGAGCGAAGTCGACGGCGCGCTCGTCAAAAATCCGCGCCGAACCCTGGGCGAGCCGACGGTCCGCCTGAGCGACGACTACAAGCTCCTCGGCGACTTCGACCGCCTCTTCAGCGTCATCCCCTCGCTCATCGACCTGATCTCGCTGGAGGTGAAGGGCGCCTTCGAGTTCGACGTGCCGATCAGCCTGGCGGGCAAGGTGCGCCTGGAAAACCGCGGCGCCACGCCGGTCAAGGTGAGCGGCCTGGGGCGTTCGACGATTGCGGACGAGGCGATCACCATCGAGTGACGGCCCATCCGTCGCGGTGAGGAGAGGTTGGCCATGGCCAAGGCGCGGACGATCGACGAGGCGCGGCGACTGACCGATTTGCCCAACGTCGGAAAGGCCACGGCGCGCGATCTGCAGCTCATCGGGATCCACGCGCCGCGAGAGCTCGTCGGCCGCGACGCGAACGCGCTCTACGACGCGCTCTGCCACTTGAGCGGGGCGCGTCACGACCCCTGCGTCCTCGATGTCCTCACCGCCGCCATCGACTTTGCCGAGGGTGCGCCAGCGCGGCCCTGGTGGGCTTACTCCCACCGCCGAAAACAGGCCTTGAGCCGCCAAAAACCTCCCTGATTTCAAGCACTTAGAGCTGCCGGGCGGGTTCCTTTACAAGGCGGATCAACGTGACTATAGGCGCGCCGCTTTTCGCCTCCCCCTCTCTCTCAAGCCCCTTCAGAAAGGCCCGCGCGTGACATCGTCGAATCAACGCGTCCTCAAGATCACCTACCGAGGAACCGACTACCGCTGGAGCCCCACCGCCGGTTTCACCCTGGCCAGTGGCATGTCGGCGCCGGCCGCCCTCAAGCCCATTCTGGAGGCGCAGATCGAGGCCCGACTCAACGCCGAGGACGCCGCCATCGACGACCCGGCGCTCCTCACCGAGCGATCAATCGAGGCGCGCAGGCTCAGGCAGCTCTCCCGCGGCGAAAAGCTGGCCCGCCGCGCGCTTGAACTCGACCCGGATGACGCGGAGGCCGCCGCGGCGCTTGGCGCCGTCCTTTGCGAGCGCAACAACCCAGAGCAGGCCATCGCCGTGACCGAGCCCTTTGCCGAGGGCGACTCGGCCGCCGTTTTCCAGGTGCGCGCCATCGCCTATTGCGACCTCGGCCGCCTCAGCCTGGCCCGTCCCGCCTACAGGCGCGCGATCGAGCTGCTCGCCGCTGTCGAAGACCGTCCCTGGCCGGAATTGGCCGCGCTCGCCGACAAGCTCGACAAATCCTGAGTGACGGGCCCCAACGCCCCGCGCCATCACCTTTCGCGATCAGCCGTCACTTTTTCCGGTGTCGGCTGTTCTCGTTTCAGGAGGTCAGACACGTGACGCCACGACGCATCTACCTCTCGTCCCCGACGATGCACGGCGAGGAGGAGGCCTTTGTCCAACAGGCCTTTGAGACCAACTGGGTCGCCCCCCTCGGCCCCAACGTCGACGCCTTTGAACGCGAACTGGCCGAACGCGTGGGCGGCGGCTTCGCGGCGGCGCTCGTCAGCGGCACCTCGGCCATCCACCTGGCCCTCAAGCTGTGCGGCGTCTCGCGCGGCGACACGGTCCTCTGCTCGACCCTGACCTTCAGCGCCTCGGCCAACCCCATCACCTACGAGGGTGCCACCCCCGTCTTTGTCGACAGCGAGTGGGACACCTGGAACATGGACCCGCGCGCCCTCGAACGCGCCCTCGAACGCCACCCGCGCGCCAAAGCCGTCATCCTCGTCAACCTCTACGGGACCCCCGCCCAGCTCCACGCCATCCGTCAGCTGTGCGACGCGCGCGACATCCCCCTCATCGAGGACGCCGCCGAATCGCTCGGCGCGCTCTCACAGGGCCAGCAGACGGGCACCTTTGGCGACTTCGGCGTCTTCTCCTTCAACGGCAACAAGATCATCACGTCCTCAGGCGGCGGCATGCTCGTCTCGCGCCGCGAAAAGGCCATCGCCAAAGCCCGATTTTGGGCCACGCAATCGCGCGAGCCGGCCCGGCATTACGAGCACCGCGAAATTGGTTACAATTACCGCATGTCCAACGTGGTCGCGGGGATTGGGCGCGGACAATTGATTCATTTGGACGAGCATGTGGCGCGCAAAAGGCGATTTATCAGCGCTACCGCGACGAATTCGCCGATTTGGATTGCGTCCGCATGAATCCATTTCTCGACGGCGATGAACCCAACTATTGGCTTTCGTGCCTCACCATCGATCCGGATGATTCCATCAAACCGCTCGATTTAATTTTAGCGCTCGAAAGAGAAAACATCGAATGCCGCCCCATCTGGAAACCAATGCATTTGCAGCCGGTCTTCAAAGACTGCGAATTTGTCCAGGTTGTCGACGGCGTTTCCGTGGCCCAGCGCGTTTTTGAGCGCGGCCTTTGTCTTCCCTCCGATATCAAAAACACCGACGAAGACATGGCGCGCATTGTCCAGATCGTCCGAACAACCCTGCGCTGATTTTAGTTTTTTGTTGCCGAGTTTTTTATGCGCCTGCTCTTTTTGTTTCAGCGCTTCAGTTTTGAGACCTCGGAAATTTACGCCGATCTCGCCCAGGCGCTTGTCCGTCGCGGCCACGCGGTCAGCGTTCTCTGCGGCGCCTCAAAGCCGCACGATGAATCCGTCGTGGTTCAAGAAAACGGCTGTGAAATTGTTTATTTCAACATTCCCAACCAATTTGGCGTCAATAAGTTCAAAAAGGGCCTGATTCAGCTTTTGATCGAGCCCAAGATGCTCTGCCAGTTGATGCGCCATTTTCAGGGACGCCATTTTGACGCGGTCGTCTATCCCACGCCGCCGATTACGCTGGCCAACGTCGTCCAGTATTGCCGCGAGGCGTTCGGCGCCCAGAGCTATTTGATGCTCAAGGATATTTTCCCGCAAAACGCCGTCGACTTGGCGATGATGCGTCGCAAAGGATTTCTTCACCGCTATTTTCGCGCTCTTGAAAGACGCCTTTATCGATTTTCCGATTATATCGGCTGCATGTCGCAGGCCAATATCGATTACATGCGCCGCCATCTTTCGCCCGATCAGCACGCCAAACTGGAACTTTTCCCCAACACCATCGACATTCAGCCTCCCCTGCGCGCGCCCACGCGCCAGGATGGCCTGACGCGCTTTGTCTTTGGCGGCAATCTGGGAAAACCCCAGGCCATCGATTTTTTTCTGCGCTGCCTCAAAGCATTGCGCGATGAAAAACGCGCGCGTTTCGACATCATTGGTTCCGGCAGCGAAGCGGCCTATATCGATCGCTTTTTGCGGGAAAATCAAATCGACAACGCCCGTTTTTTTGCCCGACTGCCCCGGGGAGAATACGCGCGCCTTTTGTCCGAGGCCGATGTCGGGCTCATTCTTCTCGATCGCGCGTTCACCATTCCCAACTATCCCTCGCGGATGCTCGCCTATATGCAGCAACAAAAGGCGATTTTGGCGGCGACCGATGACGCGACCGATGTTCGGCAATTGATCGAGCGCGACGCGCGCTGCGGCCTGTGGTGTTCTTCAGGCGATGAAAAGGCTTTTGTCGAACACGCGCGTTTTTTGTGCGCTCACCGCGATCTGGTTCAAAAATTCGGCGCCAATGGTTACGCCTATTTGCGCGATCATTTCTCGGTCGATCGATCCGTCGACATTCTGGAACGCCATTTTTCAGGCCCAGGCCCGCGACATTAATCCCGCGTTTTTTATTTTATTGGTGGAGCCCAGATGGAACAAAAAACACGCCATGATCGCCCCAAGGGCATTTATGAACGCCGCGTCAAGCGATTGTTAGACGTGGCCATTTCCGGCACAGCCCTTGTCGCGCTTTCGCCGATCATGGGCGCGACCGCTCTTCTCATTCATCGAAAGCTCGGTTCGCCGATTATTTTTCACCAGGATCGCCCTGGCAAGGACGAGCGCGTTTTTCGCCTCTATAAATTCCGATCGATGACAGACGAGCGCGATGAATCGGGCAATCTTTTGCCGGACGACAGGCGCCTGACCCGATTCGGAAAGCTCTTGCGCCGCACCTCCATCGACGAATTGCCCGAATTGTGGAATATTTTGCGCGGCGACATGTCCCTCGTCGGACCAAGGCCACTTTTAATACGGTATTTGCCCTATTACACGCCAGAAGAGCGCCACCGCCACGATGTCCGCCCGGGACTCACCGGCCTCGCCCAGGTCAATGGTCGCAACAGCCTTTCCTGGGAAGAAAAGTTCGCCTTTGATTTGGCTTACGTGCGCGATGTTTCCTTCAAAAACGACGCGAAAATTATCCTGAAAACAATTGGCAAGGTGTTGCGGCGCTCGGATGTCCTCACTGGCGCGGCGCTCCACAAAGTCGCCGGACCGCTCGATCGCGAGCGCGTGAAAAAGGATAAATCCCATGAAGGTTGAATTGCGGGCGTTCGAGGAGCGCGATATCGAGCGCAAGGTCGCCTGGATCAACGATCCGCGAAACAATCAATATCTGCATTACGATCTGCCGCTGGAATATCAGAAGACGCTGGCCTGGTTTCGCAAAAATCAGGGCAATCCAAACCGACTCGATTTGGTGATCGAATGTGACTCAGTCCCCGTCGGCGTCATCGGTCTTTTGAATATCGACGCCAAAAACAATTCGGCGGAATACTATATCACTTTGGGCGAGACAGATTTTCAGGGGCGCGGCGTCGCCTTTCAGGCAAGTCAGGTGCTCTTGTCCAAAGCCTTTGGCGAGTTGGGCCTACATCGCGTCTATCTTTTTACAGAGACAGAAAACATTCGCGCGCAACGGCTTTTTGAGCGCGTTGGGTTTCAGCGCGAGGGACTTTTGCGCGATGAATTGCGCCGTGGCGATCGCTATGTCAGCCGCTATCTCTACGCCATGATTTCCACAAAATAAGGACGATATAGATGCGCCTTTCGGAACCATTCCCGGCAACGCCTATTCAGCGCCTTGATGATTTTTTGGGGAATCAAATTTACATCAAGCGGGACGATCTCTTTCCGCTGTCGTTTGGCGGCAACAAAGCGCGCAAGGCCGTCCTTTTTTTTCAGGAAATTGAGCGCCAAAACAGCGACGCCGTCGTGACCTATGGCAGCGCCGCCTCCAATCATTGTCGCGTTGTCGCTAACCTCGCCGCCGCGCTTCAATGCCGCTGCCTTATTATCTCGCCCGAGGGCGCGAATGATTCATTCAATCGGCAATTGTGCGCCGAATTTGGCGCCGAGCTTATCGCCTGTCCGCTCGACCATGTCTCCGCGACAATAGATCAGACAATGGCCTTTCTGCGCGCCGAGGGTAGTCGGCCATTTTTTATTCCTGGCGGCGGTCATGGCAATTTGGGAACGCGCGCCTATGATCTTGTCTGTGACGAAATCGCCGGGGAAGAACGCCGTCGCGGCCTTCGATTTGATTATATTTTTTTGGCGTCGGGAACAGGGACGACACAGGCCGGGCTTATTTGTGGCAGCCAGCGTTTGGGCGAAAATCCGCGTCGAGTTGTCGGTATCAGCATCGCCAGACAATTGCCGCGCGGCGCTCAGGTAATTTTGGAGAGCGTTCGCGAATACCGGGGGGAAGGGGCGCCTGAAGATATCGTTTTTGTCGATCGCTACATCGAAGGCGGTTATGGACAATTCGACGACGCCATTTCCAAGACGATTCGCGACGTGATGAGGCGACATGGTGTCCCGCTCGATCCCACTTACACGGGGAAGGCGTTTTGCGGTATGCGGCGATTTCTTCAGGAATCTCGCGTGAATGACAAGAATGTTCTCTTTATTCATACCGGAGGCACGCCGATTTTTTTCGATTGGCTGGAGAAGACTCGATGAACATCCTGATTTTGAGCTGCGGCACACGCAATAAAGTGATTCAGTATTTTAAAAACGCGCTCCATCCGCGCGGCGGCCAGGTGCTCGCCACCGACTGCAGTCCTCACGCGCCCGCGCTTTATGACGCGGATCGCTTTTTTATTGTCCCTCGCATGACCGCGCCGGGCTATGTGGAAGAAATCATCGAAATTTGTCGCCAAGAGCGCGTCAAAGGTGTTCTGTCGCTCATCGATCCCGAGCTGTCGCTGATTTCCGCCCATGCCGAACAATTCGCCGAAGTCGGCGCGACTATTATTGGATCACCGCGGGAACAATGCGACATGGCGCTCGATAAATGGGCCATGTATGAGTGGCTCGTCGCTCATGATTTTTTGTGCGCCAGGACGTTTCTGGATTTGCCAGCCTTTGAAAAAGCCATCGCCGCCGGCGAGCTCAGCTTTCCCGTGTTTGTCAAACCGCGCTTTGGCAGCGCCAGTCTCAGCATTGCTCAGGCCAAGGATATTGAAACCGCGCGTTTTTTGTTTTCACATCAAAACGACATGATTATTCAGGAGTTTTTGCATGGACAGGAAATCGGCGTCGATTGTTATGTCGACATGATTTCCCGCGAGCCGGTGGCTATTTTTAGCAAAAAGAAATTGGCCATGCGCGCTGGCGAGACAGACAAAGCGGTTTCTTTTAAAGACAACGCCCTTTTCGAACTCGTTCGCCGCTTTTTGCGTAAGAGCGGTTATCTCGCCCAGGTGGATATGGATATATTTGATCTGGATGGTCGATATTATATTTCCGAAGTCAATCCGCGATTTGGCGGCGGTTATCCACACGCCTACGCGTGCGGGGTCGACACGCCGTCCATGATTGTTCATAATCTCGCCGGGGAGATCAATCTACAGAATGTCGGGAATTACGAGGATGGGGTGGTGATGATGAAGTATAATGAATTAAAAATTATTTGAAGATTGCGATCCGAAGTCCTGAACGGATGTTTTATATTGTTGATTCAAGACGATTCAAGATTCCAAGTCGACATCGGCACGTCAAAGTCTTGAATCGACAACGGCGCGTCAAAGTCTTGAATTGACATGGGCGTGTCGGCGCCCGCCCTGCCCCGAACGACCGAATTTAGTTCGTTATTGTGCGAGCGGGAAAAACCCATGTTTTTTCCCTCTCGCGCTCTCCCTTTTCCTTTCCCGCCCCTCAGACGAGCGGTATTTGCTCGATTTCATTTTTGGCGTTTTTACGTTA
>JAFVYB010000117.1 GCA_017500825.1 Myxococcaceae bacterium
CACCTCCGCCCCGTCAAAATACACGTTGGCCAAATTAAAATCAGCCAATCATTCGGGGGAGCCCGTTTGGGGGAGAAAGTGCGTTTTTGAATAAATTAAATCGAGCTAATTTAGGTCAAAATCAAATCAAAACACAATCAAATTGCCCTGCGCTGAAGCGGTTTTTGAATTGCCGTGCGCAAAAGCACAAAAAAAACAAAGGAGTGCGCTGGAGCGCAAAAGAAATAATGGGACGCTGGAGTGCATGAGTTGTTTAGTTTTAGGCAGCGCTGGATTTATTTCCACACTCCCCCAAAAAGTGCATCATTTAAACCACCCCTCCACGCCGCCCGCCCCTTGATAGTAACGTGTTTTTGAAAAAAATCATGGCGTCATGTGGGGGAGAGGGCCGCGCGTGGCAGCGTTTTTTTTGGGGGGGGAATGATGGAGAATGTTTGGAAGAAAATAAAAAATAAAAATCCCCGGCCTCGCGTGAGAGACCGGGGATTGAACTGCGCCAGGTGGAATTAATGATTAAAAATAATCATTCCGCCTTTCCGTAATTCAGCTTGGCGAGTTGCTCCAGGTATTGCCACTTCTTCTGGATGTGCGCGCTCGCGCCTTCGGACAGGGCCTTGGCCGCCTCGGGGTTGCTCTTGGTGAGCATCTTCCAGCGGTTCTCCTGGTAGGCGAAGTCTTCGAAGCTGATGGCCGGCGCCTTGGAATCGATGCGCAGCGGGTTCTCGCCCTTTTCGATGAGCGCCGGGTTGTAGCGGTAGAGCGGCCAGTGGCCAGACTGCACCGCGCGCTTCTGGTTCTGCATGCCGGTCTGCATGTTGATGCCGTGGTTGATGCAGTGCGCGTAGGCGAGGATGAGCGAAGGTCCGTCGTAGGCCTCGGCCTCCATGAACGCCTTGACCGTCTGCTGGTCGTTGGCGCCCATCGCCACCTGGGCCACGTAGATGTAGCCGTAGCTCATGGCGATAAGGCCCATGTCCTTCTCGGGCAGGTGCTTGCCGGCGGCGGCGAATTGGCCACCGCGCCCATGGGCGTGGCCTTGGACATCTGGCCGCCCGTGTTCGAGTAGACCTCTGTGTCGAGGACGAGGACGTTGACGTTGCGGCCCTGCGCCAGGACGTGATCGAGGCCGCCGTAGCCGATGTCGTAGGCCCAACCGTCACCGCCGAGGATCCAGACCGACTTCTTGACGAGGTAGTCGGCGAGGTCGGTGAGGCGACGGGCGCTGATGTCGTTTGAGCCTTCGAGGATCTTCTTGAGCTCGCAGACGCGCGCGCGCTGGGCGGCGATCTCGGCCTCGTTCGTCTGCGAGGCGTCCTTGATGGCGTCGATGAGCTGGGGATGGGCCTTGAGCGCCTCGACCTGGGTGAGGAGCTCCTTGGCCTGCTCGCTGAACTTGTCGACGGCCAGGCGCATGCCGTAGCCGAACTCGGCGTTGTCCTCGAAGAGCGAGTTGTTCCAGGCCGGGCCGCGACCGTCGGCGTTCTTGCAGTAGGGCGTCGTCGGCAGGTTGCCGCCGTAAATCGACGAGCAGCCGGTGGCGTTGGCGATCATCGCGCGGTCGCCGAAGAGCTGGCTGAGCAGCTTGACGTAGGGCGTCTCGCCGCAGCCGGCGCAGGCGCCGGAGAACTCGAAGAGGGGCTTGAGCAGCTGGCTGCCCTTGACCGAGTCGACCTTGACCTTGGTGCGGTCGACATCGGGCAGCGACTCGAAGAAGGCGACCTCCTTGCGGCCGCTCTCGCGCCTGGGCAGCTGGGGCACCATGTTGAGCGCCTTCTTGGTCGGGTCGGCCTTGCTCTTGGCCGGGCAGACCTCGGCGCAGATGCCGCAGCCGGCGCAGTCCTCGACGAAGCACTGGACGGTGAACTTGTCGCCCTTGAAGTCCTTGTCCTTGGCGTCGGCGGACTTGAAGGTCTCGGGCGCGCCGTCGAGCTTGTCGGCCGGGTAGATCTTGGTGCGGACGGCCGCGTGCGGGCAGGCGATGGAGCACTTGCCGCACTGGATGCAGAGCGCGGGATCCCAGTCGGGCACGTGCAGCGCGACGTTGCGCTTTTCGTATTGCGAGGTGCCGGTCGGGTAGGTGCCGTCCTCGGGGAAGGCCGAGACGGGCAGCTTGTCGCCGTTGCCCGCGATGAGCTCGCCGGTGATCTTCTTGACGAAGTCGGGCGCGTGGTCCGGGACAGCCGCGCACATCTCGTGCGTGCTGGTGACCACTTTGCCAGCCAGGCTCACCTCGTGGAGGTTGGCCACCGACTCGTCGACGGCGCGGTAGTTCTGCTCGACGACGGCGTCGCCCTTCTTGCCGTAGGTCTTCTTGATCGCCTTCTTGATCAGGCTGATCGCCTCGTCCGGCGGCAGGATGCCGCTGATGTGGAAGAAGCAGGTCTGCATGATCGTGTTGATGCGCGTGCCCATCTTGGTCGCCTCGGCGACCTTGTTGGCGTCGATCGTGAAGAGCTTGAGCTCCTTGTCGAGGATCTGCTGCTGCACGTGGCGCGGCATGTGGTCCCAGATCTCGTCGGGCGAGTAGGGGGCGTTGACGAGGAGCGTGGCGCCCTTGAGCGCGTTCTGGAGGATGTCGACCTTCTCCAGGAAGTCGAACATGTGCACGGCGATGAAGTTGGCGTGCGTGACCAGGTAGCTGGAGCGGATGGGCGTCTTGCCGAAGCGCAGGTGGCTGACCGTCATCGAGCCCGATTTCTTGGAGTCGTAGACGAAGTAGCCCTGCGCGTAGTTGTCGGTGCCGTCGCCGATGATCTTGATGCTGTTCTTGTTGGCGCCGACCGTGCCGTCCGAGCCCAGGCCGTAGAAGAGGCCGCGGAAGGTGTCGTCCGGCTCGGTGCTGAAGCTGGCGTCGTAGTCGATCGAGGTGTTGGTCACGTCGTCGACGATGCCCACGACGAAGTGGTTCTTGGGCTTGTCGAGCGCGAGGTTGGCGAACACGCCGGCGACCATGGCCGGGGTGAACTCCTTGGAGCCGAGGCCGTAACGGCCACCGATGATGCGCGGCATGGCTTTGAAGGGCGCTTTGCCCTCGGCGAGCATCTCGGCGACGGCCGTCTGCACATCGGCGTAGAGCGGCTCACCGGCGCTGCCGGGCTCTTTGGTGCGGTCGAGGACGGCGATGGCCTTGGTGGTGGCCGGCAGGGCGGCGATGAAGCTCTCGACGCTGAAGGGGCGGTAGAGGCGGACCTTGACGAGGCCGACTTTTTCGCCGCGCTTGGTCAACGCCTCGATGGCTTCCTCGGCGACCTCGGCGCCCGAGCCCATGATCACGAGAACGCGTTCGGCGTCGGGAGCGCCTGCGTAGTCGAAGAGGTGGTAGCTGCGACCGGTGATGGCGGCGAGCTTGTCCATCGTCTCCTGAACGATGCCCGGGGTGGCGGCGTAGAAGGCGTTGGCGCGCTCACGGCCCTGGAAATAGACGTCCGGGTTCTGGGCGGTGCCGCGCATGACCGGGTGATCGGGCGACAGGCCGCGGGCCTTGTGCTCGGTGACGAGCTTCTCGTCGAGCATGGCGCGGATGTCGTCGAAGCTGAGCTCTTCGATCTTCTGAATCTCGTGCGAGGTGCGGAAGCCGTCGAAGAAGTGAAGGAAGGGGACGCGGGCGCGCAGCGTGGCGATGTGGCTGACGAGCGCGAGGTCCATGACCTCCTGGACGCTGCCGGAGGCGAGCATGGCAAAGCCGGTCTGGCGCGTGGCCATCACGTCGGAGTGATCGCCGAAGATCGACAGCGCGTGCGCGGCGATGGCGCGGGCCGTCACATGGAAGACCGTGGGCGTCAGCTCGCCGGCGATCTTGTACATGTTGGGGATCATCAGGAGCAGGCCCTGGGACGCGGTGAACGTCGTGGTCAGGGCGCCCGCCTGCAGCGCGCCGTGGACCGCGCCGACAGCCCCGCCTTCGGACTGCATCTCAGCCACGAGGGGAACGGTGCCGAAGATGTTCTTCTCGCCGCGGGCGCTCTTCTCGTCCGAGAGCTCGCCCATCACCGACGAGGGGGTGATGGGGTAGATGGCGATGACATCGCTCAGGGCGTGGGCGATGTGGGCGGCGGCGGTGTTGCCGTCGATGGTCACGAGCTTGGGCTTGCGACCTTCAGGTGTGGTGGACATTCGGTTGCCTCCGATTTGGGTGAACGCGGAAAAAAGGCCCGTCTGGCTCACCATCGAGAGAGCGAATGCCCGGTCGTGGCAAAGCGTGGCGGGCCCACACAAAGCGCTGCGCTCCTTGGGCCCAGCGTGCGCGGCGAATCACATCGCGCGCGTCAAGGGATGGAACTTCCCCCGTCTGCAGAAAAAACAGTGCCGAGAGCCGGAAAATTCAAAACTCGCCCCAGGGAAAGCCCGTGTTTTCGAGCGGCGGGACGCCTGGCCCCACCCCCCAAAAAGCGGCGGCGCTCTAGTCGATCGATCATCGCTTCGCCAGAGGAAATTCTGAGCGCTTTTGTGGCCCAAAGACGCCTGAACCAGGGCGCGTTTTCAGAGTGAAAACCGGCGTTTTGCGACTGCCAAAAAGCGCGGGGCGCCCCCTCGATGGAAGGAGCGCCCCGGTGACTGACGGTGTGCGGCTGACTGGGAGAGGCTAGGGCCTGGCGCCGGACGCGGCCGAACGGGTGACGACCAGCATCTTGTAGGCCTGCACGTCTTTGTTCTCGCGGGCGACGATGTAGACGTTGTTTTTGCCCTCCTTGAGCGGCAGCCGCGCCTCGAAGTCGATGCGCCGCGCGCCGTCCTCGGCCGCCTTGAAGAAGACTTTCTGGTCGTTGACGAAGACATAGAGGTCGCGCAGGTCGCCGGCGTTGGTCGCGCTGCCCTTGAGCTGGATCTCTTCCGCGTCGGTGCGCAGGCCGCCCTGTCGCAGGTCGATGCCAAAGAGCTCGATGCGCGGCTCATGGCGCAGTGGCAGGCGCGTCAGCGCGGGATCCTTGACGCCCTTCAGGCTGCCGGCCTCGCCCACGTCGCTCAGGTGGACAAAGCCGACGCCGCGATTGTCGCCGTCGTTGAAACGGACGCGCCAGAAGTCGCCCATGCGCGCGTCGGCGGGCAGCACCGTGTTGGCCGTCAGGGACGCCAGCGCGGGCGCGCCATCGATGGCCGCCGTGTAGAGCGTCGTGTCGCGCAGTGTCTTGAGCGCGACGCTCTGCCTCGTCGCCGCGACGCCCTTGTCGCCGACTTTGAGCTTGATCATCTCGACGACCCATTCGCCGGTGCCCTCGTCGCCGAGGACGAGCTGCAGGGCCGCCTCCTCCTTGGAAAAGGCCTCTGTCAGTTCGAACTCGAAGCGCGCGCGGCGCGACTGGCCAGAGGCGAGCTCGCCCATCTTGACCCGCCCCTTGATCAGCGACAGCCCCTCCTCGACGTCCTTGTTCTTGATGTTGGCCAGCGTCTCGAAGGAGGTGCCCTCGCCGACGTTTTTGACCTCGATGTCGAGCGTCACGCTCTCGCCAATCTGCGGCACGCCGTCGCCGTTGCACCTGGCGCACGTGTCGAGCACCTGCCAGCCAAAGGCGAAGGCCGGGCGCGGCAACTCCACCAGATTGATCTCGCGCTCGACGGTGGGCAGGTCGGCCACGCCATCGGCCAGGAAGTGGAAGGTGACCGGCTCGCGGCGGCTGGTGATCTCCTTGCGCAGCTTGATCTTCGAGGTCCAGGTCTTGCTCTCACCGGGTTCGAGCCTGCCGAAGAGGAACTCGCGGCGGTCAAACCAGGGGTTGTCGCTGTCGCTGTAGGCGCGCAGTCGGGTGAGGGTTTGGCTGCCGCGGTTGGTGACGCGCATCGTCCAGTCGATGGTCTCGCCGACGCGGATGGGGCCGGTGGGGGTGAGCTCGATGTTGAGCGCGGATGCCGTCTCGGTGCTCGCCGTGGCCGCCTGTGGCGCGTTGTCCGAAGCCGTCTCGCCTGTCGTCGCGCTTTCGCGCGGTTGACTCATCGCTTCCGGGGCCTGCGCCGTGCGCCAGTCGACCCCCAGCGCGCCGATGGCCTCTTCCACGCGTCGCCCTTCCTCCTGCCGCAGGCGCTCCCTGAGGTCCTTTGTCTGCGCCAGCATCAGGCTGCGCGAGTTGACCGGCGAAGCGGCGATGAGCTCGCGGGCGAAGCGGATGGGGTAGTCCTCGACGATCTCGTCGGTGTTGGGGTCGAGGCCCTCGTATTCGGCCATGTCGAGCAGTTCCTGTTCGAGTTCCTCGTCGAGCTCGCGGGAGGCACTCTCGTCGCCCTTTTTGGCGGCCTTGCCCTTGCCCTTTTTGGCCTTGTTTTTGGCCTCCTGGCCCAGCGGCGCGTCGCGCAGATAGACGAAGGTCTCCAGGGGCTTTTCCTTGCGCACGACCTCTTCGCGCTTCTTGGCCACGGTCGTCGACTCGGGGTTGCCGAAGTGCTGCTCAAGGTCGGCCTCGCCCACCTGGCGCTTGGGGGCGAAGAACTCGACGCGATCGGCGCTGACGCGGCCGGGCAACAGCTCGATGTCCGGCGTGATGCCGACCTCCTGGATCGAGCGGTCTCCAGGCGTGAGGTATTGCGCGATGGTCAGCTTGAGCGCGCCGTCGTCGGGGAAGTTGTCGTAGAGCACCTGGACGCTTCCCTTGCCGAAGGTCGGACGCCCCAGGACCATGGCGCGGTCGTTGTTCTTCAGAGCGCCGGCGACGATTTCCGAGGCCGAGGCCGAGGCAGGGTTGACCAGGACGACGATGGGCAGATCCGCTTCATCGCCGCCCGCCTGGGCGCGCTTCACCTCGCGCAGCTTGTCCGAGTAGCCGACGGTGGTGACGATCGTCCCCTTGTCGAGGAACATGTCCGAGATGAGCACCGCCTGGTCGAGCAGGCCGCCGGGATTGCCGCGAAGGTCGAGCACCAGCCCCTTGAGGCCGCCCTTGCCCGCCTTTTTGCGCAGCGCTGTGAGCTCGGCGCCGAGGTCGCGCGCGGTGTTGCTCTGGAAGCCCTTGAGCCGAATGTAGCCGACATCGCCCTTGAGCATTTTGCCCTGCACCGACTCGACGTTGATGACGGCGCGCTTGAGCGTCATGTCGCGCGGCGCCTTCCACGTGTCGCGCTTGACCGTGATCGAGATCGGCGTCCCGGGCTTGCCGCGCAGGCGGCTGACCGCCTCGTTGAGGTCGATGTTGACCGTCGACTCGCCGTTGATGCGCGTGATCACGTCCTTGGCGCGGATGCCGGCCTTTTGCGCGGGCGTGCCCTTCATCACGCGCACGACGGTGAGGTTGCTCTCCTTCATCTGGATGACGAAGCCGAGGCCGCCAAACTCGCCTTTGCTCTGCAGCTTCATCTCCTTGAAGTATTCGGCCTTGAGCATCAGCGAGTGCGGATCGAGCGTGGAGAGCATGCCGTTGATGGCCGCGTATTCGATGTCGCGCGCCTCGTCCTTGCCCTCGCGCGCGAGGTTGTCGTCGAGGAAGCCGAACATCGATTTGAGCGCGAAGCTCATGTTCCAGAGGTTGTCGACCTTGGAGACGTCGAAGGCCTTGGAGCGCTTGTCCACGGTCAGCGTCAGCGTGTCGCTCTTCTCGTCGCCCTCCACGAGGACCTCGGCCACCTGCCGCTCCACGCCGTCGAGGGCGTTGACGAGCATCTTGCGCGGGTCGACGCGCTTGGGATCGACGTAGTTGTCCTTCAACAGGAGCATCACGCGGTTGAAGATGCGCAGGGTCGACAGGTCGTCGGTGGCATGGCGCGGGGAGGACGCGGCCGCGTGCGCGCTCAGGGTGAGGGAGGCAGGCAGGCGATCGGCGGCCAGGCCCCCCCAGGCGAGGGTGAGAACGGCGAGGCAGAGGAGGCGTTTGGCGAGGCCGTAAAGCGCGCCTGGTTTGTGTTGACTCATCGTGTGTGTGGCTCCTTGGGCCGGTTGGCTTGCTCCCAAAAACAAGGGGCCTTATCGGCCCCGAAAGTCGCGCTTTGGGCCCGTGTTCCAGCGAGGTGGCCTAAGCGGCGCGCGGTAAATAGTCAGGCGGGCAAGGGGCGGCAAGCAAAGCCCCCGTTCGGTCAGACGCGCGCGCCTCAAGATGGCGTAAAGGGGCGGCCCGACGCGACTCAACCGCAGAGCGGCGCCATCCATGCCCCAGGCTGCGTCCGGCGCCCGTCGAGGAGACTCGTCCATGTATAAAAAACTGATCTTTTCCGCGTTCGCCCTTGGCTGCAGCGGGACCTTGCCCGGCGTCTCGGGAGGCCTTCCCCAGACCAGGGACAGCGGCGCCGGCGACGCCGACGCGCGCGCGGCCAATCAGGCCTCTTCGGTCGCCGTGAGCACGCCCGTGACCCTCTTTTCGGCCCAGAGCGACTTCAACCGCGTCCTCGTTCAGGAGGAGGACGGTCGCCGCGAGCTCCTCTTCGAGCCGAGCCTCGCCATTCAGAGTTCGATCCGAGTGGGACAGCCGCTCGATCTGAGACTCGCCTACACGCGCGCCGCCATGGTGGCCCTGGCCGCGCATCCGGCGCCCAAACGCGTGCTCATCGTCGGACTCGGCGGGGGCGCCATGCCGATGTTCCTGCGCGCCGTCGATCCCGCGCTCGCCATCGATGTCGTCGAGATCGACCCCCTCGTCGTCCGCCTCGCGCGCGAGTTCATGGGGTTTGTCGAGGACAGGCGCCTCCAGGTCCACGTCGGCTGCGGCCGCCGCTTCATCGAAGAGAGCACCCAGCGCTACGACATCGTTTTTCTCGACGCCTACGGCCCCAGCGACATCCCGGTGGCGCTGACCACGGTCGAATTCCTCAGGACAGTGCGCGCGCGCCTTCAGCCCAACGGGATCGTCGCCGGCAATGTCTGGAGCCCGACGTTCAACGAGCTCTACGAGGCCATGCATCAGAGCTACCGCGAGGCCTTTGGCCCGCACCTGTGCGTCCTCGACGCCGAGGGGTCGGGCAACCGCATCTTCCTCGCCCGTCAAGACGCGTCTCCATTCGACTGGTCGCCCATTGTCCGCCGCGCCCACGCTTTGACGCGCGACAAGCGCCTGCCCTTTGACCTCGCCGAGCTCGCCCGCCCCGGATGCCTCGTCGAGCCGCCCTTTGAGGCCGAGGCGCTGCGCGACGAGTGACGCTTGCCGCGGTGAAGCGTCCGCTTTTTTCGCCCGCCTCTTTCGAATCTCACCTCCGCCTGTTTCCTCACACTCAGGAGAACGCCCCATGCTCACGACAGGACTCACCGGCAGCCAGACAGAGCGCGTCACCCCGGACAGGACAGCGGCCTCGGTCGGCAGCGGGCTTTTGCCGGTCTACGCCACGCCGGCCATGATCGCCCTCATGGAGCGGACCGCCTCAGAGCTCGTCGCGCCCTTTTTGCGCGAGGGCGAGGCCACGGTCGGCACGTCCATCGAGGTGAAGCATCTGGCGGCCACGCCCGAGGGAATGGAGGTGCGCTGCCAGTGTGTCCTGACGGCCATCGACCGCCGCCGCCTGACGTTCGCCATCGAGGTCTTTGACGCGGTGGGGCTCGTCGGAACGGCCACGCACGATCGCTTCATCGTGGACACGGCGCGCTTCATGGCCAAGGCGGCGAGCAGGCGTGAGGAGGCCGGGCGGCTCTGACGGCCAGAGGCGTTTGGGCGCGCGGCGGTTTCAGTCCCAGGGGCTCATCTCGAAGAGGCGTTGCTCGAAGAACGAATCGCCGTCGCCTTGGTCGCGCAGGACGTCCGGGACGCGATGGCGCGGCGAGCGCTCCCACCACGTGCCCCGCTGAAATTTCTCGATCAGGCGCGGCAGGTATTTGCGGTGATGGCAGGTGCCCAGGCGCAGGGTCAGGTTTTTGCGCAGCGCGGCCATGAGCGGGAAGTGGCGCACCTGGCCTGGATGGAAGCAGAGGACGGCCACCGTGCCACTCGTCGCCGCCGCGGCGGTGCTCCAGGCGAAGGCCTGCGCGGCCAAGTCAAAGGGCGCTTCGTCGACGGGGCGCAGGCGCTCCAGAATGTCGAGGAGGCTGGAGTCGAGGGTGTCGCCCGCGGGGCTTGTCAGCGGTGAGGCGGCGAGCGGATCGCCGAAGCGGGCGGGCAGGGCGTCGATGGGGACGGCGTTGATCACGCAGTCGACCCCCGCGCCCTTGGTCAGATCTCGGAGCACCTGCACCGGATCTTCGGCCTCCATGTCGATGGCCTCGGCGCCTCGCTCCCGCGCCGCGTCCAGTCGGCTTTCCATGCCGTCGATGGCGAAGATGCGTCCGGCGCCCGCGCGCTGCGCGCAGGTGATGGCCTGCTGTCCGATGGGGCCGCAGCCAAACACGGCGAGCGATTGCCCGGGACTGAGCCGCGTCAGGCGCACGCCGAAGAGTCCGGTGGGGATGGCGTCGGTGAGCAACAGGCCGTCGGCGTCGCCGATCTCCTCGGGCAGGTGGAGCATCGTCGTGTGGGCCAGAGGGACGCGCGCGTATTCGGCCAAAAGACCGTGGAAGGGCCCGCTCGCGGCCGGACCGCCAAACATCGCCGGGCCAAAGGCTGCGCCGTTGGGGTTGGCGCGCTCGCAATGGGCGTAGTGGCCGCGTCCGCATTGATGACAGGCGCCGCAGGCCAGGGTCGGGCAGAGGAGCACGCGGTCGCCAATCTGGAAGTTGCGGATATCCTCGCCGAGGTCCTCGATCACGCCGACGCCCTCATGGCCGAGGATGGTGCCCGGGAGCATGTCCGGGACTTCGCCGCGCGCGATTCGCAGGTCAAAGCCACAGATGGCGCTGGCCGTGACGCGCACGATGGCGTCGGTGCTCTCCTCCAGCTCCGGGTCGCGCGTCTCGTCGACGCGCACGTCTCCCGGACCGCCAAAGACAATCGCTTTCATCGTCACTCCCCCTCTCTGCCGCGCGCTCTCGGGCGGCGACTGGCGCCGCGGATGACGAGGCAGGGCTGTCCGCGAAAAGTTGGGGACGATGTGTCGAAAAGGCCACAGAAGCGGCCAGCGGAACGGGGCGTCGAGAGCGTCGCCTGGGCGCGGTGCGGCGAGGGCGGCCAGGCGTGGCTCATGGGGAAACGCGACTGGGCGGCCCAGGGCGGACGGAGCGCGCGCGGGGCGGACGGAGCGCGCGCGGGAAACAGGGGAGGGGAGTCACGTCGTGTCGGGCGATGTCGTCAGCGCGCGACAGTCAGCGGCGCAGGAGGAGGTAGACCGCGCCGGCGCCCCCATCGCAGGGCCGGGCCGTGCAGAAGGCGAGGACTGCCTTGCCGATGCGTCCCTGGCAGAGCCACGCGCGCAGGCTCTCCTTGAGCACCGGGATCTGGTCCTTGGAGTTGAGCCCGCGGCCATGGATGAGGAGCACGCAGCGGCGCGAGAGGCGTCGGCTCTCGTCGAGAAACGCCTCGACTCTGGGCTTGGCCTCGGCCCGCGTCAGCCCGTGCAGGTCGAGATGGCCCTGGAGGGCGTAGTCGCCGCGCTTGAGAGCGACGAGCACGCGCCTGTCCACGCCTGGCGCCCGACCTTCGATGAACTCCTCGGTGCACGACATGTCGAAGGGGCCCTCGCCCGCGACGAGATCGACGAGCTGGGCCAGCGCCTCTGCCTCTGCGGAGACGACCCTGGCGCTTTTGGGTTCCGGGGGCGGGGCGTGTCCGCGCGCGTCGTGAGTCAGCGGTTTGACACCGGCCATGGCCTCCCAAAACAGCGCTTCCTCGCTCTTGGGCGCTTGGGACACCGCGTCTGCCGGACGATTGGCCGTGACCTGTGAGGCGCGCGCTTTTGCCTGCTCTGCGGCCGCGACTTTGTCCGCCTCCGCGCGCTTCATCTGAGCTTTGAGGTCCAGCGCCACGGCGCGAAACGGCTGGTGGAAGGCGGCGCGGGGCGTTGAGTCGCTCTGCGCATTCTTTTGTTTTTTCTTGCTCAAGGCGTGCTCCTCACGCGGCAGGGGCCCGGCGCGGTTGTGCAAAGATGCGTGGCGCAAAAAATCGCCCGCCGACGAGTCGTGTCGTGGCGGGCGGTGGCGTTTTGGCTCTGTCTGTCAATCAGGAGTCGACAAAGCTCTTGAGGCGCTTGCTGCGCGAGGGGTGGCGCAGTTTGCGCAGGGCCTTGGCCTCGATTTGGCGGATGCGCTCGCGCGTCACCTCGAAGTCCTGACCGACCTCTTCGAGCGTGTGGTCGCTCTTCTCACCGATGCCGAATCGCATGCGCAGGACCTTCTCCTCGCGCGGCGTGAGCGTGGCCAGGACCTTCCGCGTCTGCTCGGCCAGGTTCATGTTGATGACCGCGTCGGCCGGGCTGACGATCGCCTTGTCCTCGATGAAATCGCCGAGATGGCTGTCTTCCTCCTCGCCGATGGGCGTCTCCAGCGAGATGGGCTCCTTGGCGATCTTGAGGACCTTGCGCACCTTATCGAGCGGCATCTCCATCTTGGCGGCGATCTCCTCCGGCGTCGGCTCGCGCCCGTATTCCTGCAACAGGTAGCGGCTGGTGCGGATGAGCTTGTTGATCGTCTCGATCATGTGGACCGGGATGCGGATGGTGCGCGCCTGGTCGGCGATGGCCCGGGTGATGGCCTGGCGGATCCACCACGTGGCGTAGGTGCTGAACTTGTAGCCGCGCTTGTATTCAAACTTATCGACCGCCTTCATCAGGCCGATGTTTCCCTCCTGGATGAGGTCGAGGAACTGCAGCCCGCGGTTCGTGTATTTTTTGGCGATGGAGACGACGAGGCGCAGGTTGGCCTCCACGAGTTCGGCCTTGGCCCGTTCGGCGCGCCGCTCGCCGGCGAGGATTTCCTCGTAGCTCTGGCGCAGTTCGTAGGGCTGAAGCCCGCTCTCCTCCTTGATGCGCGTGACGATGCGCTCGGCAGACCTCATCTCGCGCTCGATCTCCTGCAGCTGTTCGCGCGTCATGCCCACGCGCTCGCACAGCTTTTGCGCCGCCTCGTCGCTCTGCTCGGCCTCTTTGAGCGCGCGCTTGAGCTCGATGATGTTCATGTTCATGCGCGTCTCGCAGCTGCGGCGCGTCCGGTCGGCCTTCTCGACGCGTTCGATGAGCTGCTTGAGCACCTGGACGATGCGGTCGATCTGGCGCTTGGCCAGTCGCATCTCTTCGAGGTGCTCCATCATCTTTTCTTTGTTGGCCTTCATCTGCTGGCGCAGCTGTTGGCGCTTCTGATCGCTCAGGCGCTGCTGGGCCAGGGTGTCGACGATGGCGTGGCACTCACTGTCGAGCAGGCGGATCTGGTCGATGTGGACGAGCATCTTCTCGGCGCGTTCGGTCTCCGAGGCTGTGGGCGGCGCCTCTTCCCCCTCGGAGCTTTGCTCTTCAGGCGCGTCCTTGATCACGTCGCGCAGGCGCAGCTTGCCCATGCGCAGTTTGTCGCCCAGTTCGAGGATTTCGCGGATGGCTACCGGCGAGCTGAGCACGGCGAGGAGCACATCGCGTTCGCCGTCCTCGATGCGCTTGGCGATTTCGACCTCGCCTTCGCGCGTGAGCAGGGCCACCGCTCCCATCTTGCGCAGATACATGCGCACCGGGTCGCTCGACTTGCCGTAGCTCGTCTCGTAGTCCTCGTCCTCCTTGTCGTCTTCCTCCGACTTGGGCTCCTCGACGACGGTGGGCTTGGGCTCCATCTTTTTGTTCGCATCGATGATTTTGATGTCGTGCTCGCTGAACAGGCTGAGCACCTCATCGATGCGGTCGGTTTCGACGATGTCCTGCGGGAGCGCGTCGCTGATCTCGTCGTAGGTGAGAAAGCCCTTCTCACGGCCGATCTCCATGAGGGCCTTGACTTCCTTGCGCGTGCGCAAATCGCCGTCGCCGTCCTCAAGGTCGTCGTCCATCACGTCTTCTTCGCCGTCGAGGCCCAGCGTCGCCTCGTCGACATCCTCGAAGCCCTCGTCGCCCGAGACATTCAGATCGACGGCCTCCAGATCGGAGCCTTCGAGCTCATCGCTCTCCAGCGGCGGAATGTCGTCGAGCACGCCACCGTCGAGATCGTCATCCTCGTCCTCGTCGTCCTCGTCGTTCTCGCCCAGCGACAGACCGTCGTCGTAGTCGTCGTCCTCGTCCTCGCCGTAGTCGTCATCAAAATCGCTGCGGAATTCGACGCGCTTGGACTTCTGAAAGGCGCCGCTCTCATCGCTCGCCGAATCCTCCTCGTCGTCCTCGTCAACATCGGCATCTGCGTCGACCTCGACGGGCTTGGCCTGCTTTTTGTCAGGCTTGGCCTTTTTGGCTGCCTTGGGCGCGGGCTTGTTTTCGGCGGCGTCGTCGGCGTCGAGAGCGACC
>JAFVYB010000118.1 GCA_017500825.1 Myxococcaceae bacterium
GAAGAGAAACGATCCCATGGGGCGATGAGAGGAAAAGCCGGCGTAGTTGCGGCGCAGGACGCGCGAGACGCGCTCGATGACCTCGCCATGGCCGATGACGCGGGCAGCCAGATCCGCCTCCAGCCTGAGCAGACGCCCGCTGTCGGACAGCATCAGCCGCTCCTCGGGGACGCCCGACAATCGCGAGATGGTGCGAGCGATCTCGTCCACACCGACCTGGGCGACGCCCTCCCGCCTGGCGCGCGAACCGGCGAGGTCGATGATGGAGATGGCCTTATCCGGCAGGAAACGGTCGGTGATGTATTTGGCTGAAAGCGCGGCGGCCGCCTCAAGCGAACGCGGGTCGTAACGCACGCCGTGATGCGCCTCGTAGCGCTCGACGATGCCCTTGAGGATGGTCACGCTGTCCTCAACGCTCGGCTCGTCGATGCGCACAGGCGTGAAGCGACGTTCCAGCGCGGGATCCTGCTGCACGTGCTTGCGAAATTCGTCGTGTGTGGTCGCGCCGATGCACGGGAAATCGCCACGGGCCAAGGCGCTCTTGAGCTCGTTGGCCGCGTCCTGCGGCCCCTCGCCCGTCGAACCGGCGCCCATCAGCGTGTGCAACTCATCGATGAAGACGACGATGCGCCCTTTGGCCGCGCGGACCTCCTCCTTGATGGCTCCCAGCTTTTCACTGAAGGCGCCGCGCAACTGCGTTCCGGAGACGAGCCCGGCCACATCCAGCTCGACGATGATTCGCTCCTGTCCGAGTCTGCCACGCTCAGCGAAGCGGACGAGCGCCTGGGCCACCCCCTCGACCACCGCCGTCTTGCCGACGCCCGGCTCACCGATGAGGCAGGGGTTGTTCGTCCGGCGCTTGCCGAGGATGTCGACGATCTCGTCGATTTCGCGATCGCGACCGATGACGGGATCGAGCTGTTCGGCGGCGGCCAGCGCGCTGAGGTTGCGCCCGAGTTCACACAGGTTGGGACACGTCAGAGGATCGAGCTGCCAGCGCCCGTCGCCGACTTGGGGCGAGGCGACTTCTGGAACAGCCACGTCACGCGCCAATGATGCGGCGGACATGGTGGGCACGTTCAGGGCGCCATGCGGCAGGAGGTCGCTGATCGATTCGATGGAAGCCTCGATCTTAGGCTGAGGCGTTCCGCGCCTGGGTGCGCTGACAGGCGGCGAAGGCGGTGGCTCAATCGTCGAGGTATGGGCGACCTTGTGCGGAATGGCCGAGATGCGCGCCGGGCGCGGCACCGACGACTGCGTCGGGATTTTCGAGAGCAAAAACGACGGCGGCGCGGACGAGAGCGGCTTGCTGGCCTTCTGGCGAGCGAAGGCGCCTCCGGTCAGAAGCTCCTGGGGCGTGATCTGCGGGGCGACTGCGCGGGATGGCTTCTGCAGCTGGTTCCAACAGCGCGGCGGCGGCGCCCCCAGGTAGTAGGAAAGCGCCGTGTTGCGCAGGGCGGCGATGTTGAGCCCACAGGCCTGCAGCATCTGGAAGGCGGTCGAGCCACGCGCCCGCGTCATGGCGATCAGCAGATGGACGCAATCGGTCTCCGACGCCCGGCAACCTTCGGCAATCTCGCGCGCCCGCTCGACGACTTCGCGGCGTTGGGACGCATCCTCGCGCTGTGTCCGAGAGGCGACCATCAGGAGGCGCTCCATGTTGACGCCTCTTTCATCGAGCAGGAGCTGCGCGCGGTTGGGCGCGGTGAAGAGCGCCAGAATGAGATGCGCCGTCGTCTCCTGCTGTTCCACCTGCGCGGCGATGTCCGCCGATTCAACCAACACCTGTTTCAATTCCGCGGAATCGACCGCCATCGAACCTCTGCCTCGACTGCGAAAAATCGCCTGAAGATTTGAAGGGCGCGCCTTTTACTGAGCGACCCATGGGGCTGCAACAGGCGAATCGAGCGCTCCCAGAGCGCTTTTCCCTAGCGCGAAGGCGAGGCGCCACTCATGCGACAGCGCGCGGAAAGGCCCTGTTCTGCGTCAATCCCTTTTGCGCTCCCGCGTTGCCGACTGTCCGCTGGATGACAATTTTCGTTTGAAAACAGTCACAGAGAGGCGTGTCGCCACATGAAGGGGGGAACGACGTGCTCAACAAAAACAAGGGATGGCGCTGGGCAGGGCTCACGGCGCTGCTCGCGGGCCTGCTGTTCTCACCCGGCCGCTCACAGGCGCAGGAGGAGGGCGAAAGCCGCGTCGAGCGCTGGGTCAACGACAAGGCCGACGACAATCAGCTCAAGCTGGGAGTCAATTTCGGCGTCGGCGGTTTCGTGGGGGGCGTGAACGACTACGTGTCGAGCGGCGGCCCCGCCTGGGGCATCACGGCCACACTGGCGCCGGATCGGGCGCTCTCCTACGAGGCGGCTTACTTCGGCAACAGCAACGCCATCGACGGCACCTCTTCGCGCCTCTCCCACAACCAGCTGCAAGCCACGGTTCAGCTGGGGCCGACATTGGAGACAGGTGTGAGCTGGAAGCCCTACATTTTCGGCGGACTCGGCGTCTCCCTGATCTCGGCCGGCGGCAACGATGTCGGGCTGGGCAGCGCGCTCGAATTCACCCTGCCCGTCGGGGTGGGCGCCGATTTCTTCACCGACTCGACCTTCCGGGTCGGCCTGCGCGGCCAATACAACGTCGCCTTTCTCGGCGGCAGCGTGGCGGCGGACGCGGGACTGCCCGACACCTTCAGCACGACACTGACGGCGCAAGCGCGATTTTAAGGCGCGATGAAACAGCGCGAAGGCGGGCCTCGTGGACAAGGGCGCAAGACAGCCATCATTCCAGTCGCCCGCGCGGCGCCCAGGCGAAAAGACGGCGTCGACCAAAGACCTGCGACCGCGCGCAGAAGGCGCAGGCCCAAACGCCCGTGCGGCCTGACTGACAAAGGCGCTCACGGTGCGGCGTGAAGCAGCGTCAACGGCAACGCATAAAAAAGCCCGCGAGCACTCCGGCATGGAGCGTCGCGGGCGTTTTTGAGTTCGGCGACCTGACCGCCTGTCAGAATTTGAAGGGGAAGCGGATCGGCTGCATCTGCGGTCCGGAATAGGCAGGGAACTTCATGCCCTGGATCACGCCCTTGAGACAGGCCTCGAGGTCGGAACCGCTGTAGTCGGCAGAGTCGGTCTTGACGCCGCTCGGGCGACCATTCTGCTGGATGGTCCACATCATCACGATCGTCCCCGAGTCGTCCGTCTCATCGGTGCAGCGCTTGATGGCGCCGCGGCTCTTCATGACCTCACCCATGATGTCGCTCTGCGAGAGTGTGGTCTTGGTGGCGCCACCAGTCGGCGGCGGGACATAGACTGTCGGACGGCGCTGTGCCGGACGTTCGGGCTCAGGATCGCCACCGCCACCGCCAAAGAGGCGCTCGAAATCGTCGTCGATCTTGCTGGCGGGCGCGGCAGGCTCTGGCTTGGGCGCGGCGGCCACAACCTCCGCCTCATCTGTC
>JAFVYB010000119.1 GCA_017500825.1 Myxococcaceae bacterium
TGCACCGAATTTGACCTAACGCAAAGTCGACCAAAATAAAACGAGGCAATCACCGGTCATCTGAGGTGCTTAGGGCGACGGCGGTCTTTTGTCCCGCCCCGAATCTGACCTAACGTCAAGTCGACAAAATAAACCTGAGCAAATACCGGTCATCTGAGGGGCGGGGAAGGAAAAAGGGGAGCCACGAGGGGGAAACAACCATTGGGTTTTCCCCCTCGTGAAATGAGGGCAGAGGAGCGCGGCCGAATGCACTCACGATTCGCGCTTCCCGAGCGGTGAATCGGAGTTTCAAGAAAACGTTCTTAAACAAATCCGCGCTTGACTTTCTTTCGAAAAATCACTAAAGACTCGCGCTGTCGCAATTTTGCGGCCTTTAATTATGCAAGCGCATTTGCTTGCCAGGAGGAATGACGATGAATAAAATTAATAATTCATTAAAAACGGGGGGGGGGGGGGTAAATATATTATTACTTCCTCGTTGATTTGTTTTTTGATGTTATCTGGTTGTTCCGAGGAAGATACAAATAAATCAGCCCCCTCTACGCAAACGACTGTTTTGGAGGTGGGCGATGAGAATTGTCCCAATGGTGGTGTCAAAATTGAGGTTTTGATCGACGGCGTTGTTCAGGAATCTGAGACGCAATACGTCTGTCATGGATCCTCAGACAATCAAAATAATCAAGGGGAACAGGGCGACCAAAATGATCAAAATGATCAAGGCGACCAGGGGGAACAGGGCGATGATACATGCGCCAATAATATCAAGCCTGAGATTGCCATTGAGTTGGATGTCGCGCTCGTCTATCAGGCGGGTAAGGCGTATTTCTTGACTGTTTCGGCCAACAAAGCGGGTCTCAATTATCAAATTGAGGCGCCGATGATGAATGTTGAACTTGCCGAGGCCGAAATTAATGTCGATGGAAAATACATTATAAAATATACTGTGACCCCCGAGGCAGGCGCTGAAAATGCCGTCATCACAGCTTCGGATAGTTGCGAAGAAAGTGTCTCAAAAGAATTCACCATGACTGCCGTCGCGTCCAAAGAAATCGCGGCTGTCAAAATTCCCGCGGGTTCCTTCAATTCCTCGGTGCCGGACGCGGCCAATCCCGTGAATATCAACACCTTTATCATTGCCAAGACGGAAACGACGGTTGAACAATTCAAAGCGTGTGTCGAGGCAGGCGTGTGTTCTTCTTCCAATTTGAATTATGTGACATTCATAGAAAATAGTCTCTGTAACTATGATCGCGGCGAGGAATGGCTCTCTCACCCGATGAATTGTGTGAGCTGGCAAGGCGCCAGTGAATATTGCGCATGGATTGGCGGGCGCTTGCCGACCGAAGATGAATGGCAATACGCGGCGACGCATAATGGAACGCAAGCATTGGAAACGACTTATCCCTGGGGCAATGATGCGCCGACGCATTGTGTTCATGCGATGTATATTGATGAGAGCTCTGAGGTTAGCCAAGTATGCAATGGAACAACGGTGATTGCGCTCTCGGAACGCGTTGGCACAGCACCAGTGGGGACATATTCTGCGGGTGATTCGCCACTTGGTTTGCAGGATATGTCAGGGAATGTTTATGAGTGGACAAATTCTGTGAGAGACCTTGATGACGCTGAAATCCTTCGCGTCGTCAAGGGTGGCGCGTGGAACTACTCACTATTGGAACTCTCCGTTTCCCACCGAGAGTCAGCGGTTCCTATATCCACCCTTCCGCCTTGGGGATTTCGCTGCGTCGCGTCTATGAAGTAGGGATTGTTTTTATAAAAGCATCTCGTCCCGCGTTTCTGATGAATGGAGACGCGGGATTTTTAATTTTTAGTTCAAAGTCCCGATCAAATGTCCTGTGTCGCCAAATTCTCTGCCCCGAACGACCGAATTTAGTTCGTTATTGTGCGAGCGGGAAAAAACCATGTTTTTTCCCTCTCGCGCTCTCCCTTTTCCTTTCCCGCCCCTCAGACGAGCGGTCTTTGCTCGATTTTATTTTTAGCGTTTGCGCGTTAGCTCGGATTCGGGGCGGGACAAAAGGCCGCCGTCGCCCTAAGCACCTCAGATGACCGGTATTTGCTCAGTTTTATTTTAATCGACTTTACGTCAGGTCAAATTCGGTGCATGGGCGACGGGACGACAATCAATAAAACCACCGCATTGAATCGGTTTGGCGTTTTTGTCGTGTCTTTCTGCCGCCCAAGCGCCGAATCTGGCCCGTCGAGCAGCCCAAAATAAACCCGGGCAAATAAAACAGGCCATTGAGGCGCTTAGGGCGGGCTTTTGTCCGGCGGCCCGCAGCCGGCCCCATCTTTAGATGGGAGCGAGGACCGACGGCTTGCGTTAAGGAAAAGGGAGAGCGCGAGAGGGAAAAAACATGGGTTTTTCCCCCTCGCACAATAACGAACTAAATTCGGTCGTTCGGGGCAGAGCGGGCGCCGACACGCGATGTCAATTCGAGACTTTGACGTGCCGATGGCGATTCAAGACAACGCCCTGCCAATGTCAATTCGGAACGCTGATATGAGATGTCAATTCGGAACAATGGCGTGTCATTTGTGAGTCAAAACCAATCAACGAGGTTTGAAATCAAATAAAACCGCCCGGCGCAGCCATCTCCCCCAAACAACTCCCCGAAAGGGCGTCCGTCAGCCGTGTTCGCTGCCCGACAAACCGGGTTTATTCCCGCATCCCCCAAAAAAATTATCATTTAAAACCGTCCACCCCGCCCCTCCCTCCCCGCCCTACCCTCCAACACCTCCCGCCCCGTTAAAATACACGTTCGACGAATCAAAATCAGCGAATCATTCGGGGGATGTCGCGGAAGCGGGCGTGGAGAATGGAACAAACGCCGGGCGCCGAAGCGTAAAAACTCAATCAATTAAATCGGGCTTGTGAACGTCCAGACAAAAATCAAAACAGACAAAACCAAAATCATAACAAAAACCAAACCTGCCCCGCGCTGAAGCGGTTTAGAATAATGCCGCGTGCTAAAACGCGCGATTTTTCGCCGCGCTGAGTGGAAACGCGTCGTTCAATTGCCTCGCGCTGAAGCGTATTTTTAGACGCCGCGCCCCGGCGGAAGCTTTTTTTGTCAGTGAAATCGCGTCTTCTTAATTCAAAAAATGTATTTTAAAAGTTGAAAACAAATCAAAAGGCATTAAAGGGCCGCGCGCTCAGGCGCATTCCTTTGTCCACCCTTTCCTTTCACCTCTTTGAAGCCACGCGCCGCTTCCCCTTTTGCCCATGAAACTCAGCCAGTTTGACTATCCCCTGCCCGAGGAGCTCATCGCCCAGGCGCCGCTCGATCGCCGCGATGCTTCCCGCCTGATGACGCTCGACCGCCGCGGTGGCGCCATTGCCCATCGCGCCTTTGGCGAGTTTCCCTCGCTTGTTGAAGAGGGCGATCTCATCGTTCTCAACGACGCCCGAGTGATTCCGGCGCGCCTGTTTGGCCGCAAGGTGGCCACGGGCGGCAAGGTCGAGATGCTGCTCAATCTGCCTTTGGGGCAGGGCGAACACTGCGACTGGCGTTGTCTTGGCAAGGCGTCGAAGGCCATCGCGCCGGGCGCCGAGCTCGACTTTGGAGGTTTGCGCGCCACGGTGCTCGCCGCGCTGGGTGGGGGGACTTACGACGTGCGTTTCGAGGCGGCCTCGGACGACTTTGTCGCGGCGCTGGAGCGCGTTGGTCAGATGCCTTTACCGCCCTACATCCGCCGCGCGCCGACCGTGGAGGACGCTGACCGATATCAGACGATTTTTGCCCGGCGGCCAGGGGCGGTGGCGGCGCCGACGGCGGGACTCCACTTCACCGAGGAGATTCTCGCGGCGTGTCGAGCGAGAGGGGCGCGGGTTGAGAAGGTCACGCTCTATGTCGGGGCGGGGACGTTTTTGCCGGTGCGCGTGGAGGAGATTGAGTCGCACGTGATGCACGCGGAGCGATTCGAGGTGAGCGAGGCGGTGGTCGAGGCGGTGCGCGCGACAAAGGCGAACAAGCGGCGCGTCATCGCGGTGGGAACGACAGCGGCGCGGGCGCTGGAGACCGCAGCGGAGAGTGGCGAGCTCTGCGCCATTGAGGATGGGCTGTCGCGGCTGTTCATCTATCCGGGCTACGAATTTCGCGCGGTGGACGCGCTGTTGACCAACTTCCACCTGCCCAAGTCGACGCTGCTCATGCTCGTCAGCGCGCTGGCCTCGTGGGAGCATATCCGCGCCGCCTATGAAGCGGCGATTGAGGCGCGCTACCGGTTCTTCTCGTATGGCGACGCCATGTTCATCGCCTAAACTAACGCGGGGAAGAGACGGGCGCGGCGGCTGGCCCTGAAACGCCGGAAATCAGCTCGATGGATCACGCCAGGGCGTTGGGAGCGAGCTCGGCGGATCACACCTCGGCGCCGGGAACAAGCTCGGCGGATCACATTAAAAATCGTCTGGGGAGAGGATGGTTGGGGTGGCGAGTGGGGCGAGCGCCTGAGTGAGCGAGGCGGCGTCTCCGGCGATGGCGATGCGCGTGCCGCTGGTGAAGAAATGGCGCCGTGCGCAGGTGGCGAGATCGCTGGCGCTGATCTGGCGGATGCGTTCGACGGACTGCTCCAGAAAGTCGCGCGGGAAACCGCTGCGCAGGACATCGTTGAAGCTGCGCGCGAGGTAGCTGGCGCTTTCCAGTGTCTGGGGGAAGCTGCCGCAGAGGGAACGGCGCAGGCGATCCAGCTCTTCGGCGTTTAGGCCTTCTTCGCGAAATCGCGCTGTTTCGCCGAGCACCACGTCGATGAGTTCGCGCAGGGTTTCGTTTTTGGTGAAGCTCGCCACGGAGAAGCTGCCGACGAGGGCCGTGCTCGCCAGGGTGCAGGTCAGGCCGTAGGAGAGGCCGCGTTCGACGCGCACCGCTTGGACAAGGCGCGAGGTGAAGGTGCCGCCGAGTGCCTGGGCGGCGATGGTGGTGTCGAGGTGATCGGGCGCCTGTTTGCGCGGTCCGCGGCAGGCGAGGATGACCTGTGCCTGTTCGGCGCCGGGCATGTCGGCGATGAGAATGGCGGTGTCCTGAAGCGGTGGTGGCGCGTCGATATGTGGCAGGGCGTCGCGGCGAAGTGGCCAGTCGCCCAGGACGCGTTCGGCGGTTGACAGCGCACAGGCAGGGTCGAGGTCGCCGACGATGGTGAGGATGGCGCGCTGTGGGGCGAGGATGAGGTCGGCCATGCGCAGCACATCGGCGCGGGTGAAGCTCTGGACGCTCTTGACGCTGCCGCGCCCGGTTCGGCCGTAGGGGTGTTCGCCAAAGGCGGCGCGGGCCATGGCTTCGCAGACGACAATCGAGGGTTCGTCGAGTTCGAGGGAGAGGCGGGCGGCGAGGCGATCGCGGGCAGCGGCAATCTCAACGTCGTCAAAGGCGGGGCGGCGGACCATCTCGGCCACGAGTTCGAGCACGGGGACGAACGACTCTGCGGGCGCGGAGGCGACGATGGATGTGGTCTCGGCGCCTGTCTCCACCCCCAGAACGCAGCCAAGACGGGCGAGCGCGTCGTCGATGGCCTCGGCACTCAGGCGCTCACTGCCGCGGCGCAAGAGTTCCATGGTGAAGTCGGCGATGCCGGATTTGTCCCCGGGTTCGTGCGCCGAGCCCGCGCCCAGACTCAGGCACAGGGTGAAGAGCGGCACCGCGCCGTGGCGCGCCACAGAAACGGTCAGGCCGTTGTTCAGGACGCGGTCGACAAAGGGTGGCAGGCGCACGCGGCCAAGGGTGTCGAGCGGGGGCAGGGAGTCGAGAAACTCGGCGGGCGCTTCACAGGAGGTGTCGCCGGGGGCTTCGTCGAAATCGTCCGTCGCTTCTTCGCTGTCGACAGCGCTCGACGAGACGCGCGTTTCGGTCGCTGACGCGTTTTCGGCCAGCGGCTGGGGCGGCGATTCATCGGAAGGCCTTGGTGATGGCGCGTCGGGCGGAACCTGGCAGGCGCTTCTCTCGCCCGGGCGGAGGATGACGACGCTGCGTTCCCCCGTGTCAAAGAGTGACTGGGCCACCGCTTTGACCTCGTCGAGCGTGGCCTCGGCAATGGCGCGCGCCATGGTGAACGACTCTCTCCAGTCGCCCAGCTGCTGCTCGTTGATGCCGAAGAGGGAGCAGCGGCCGTGACAGGTGCTCAGCGAGCGCAAAAACTGGGCGCGCCACTCGGCCTTGGCCTGTTCGAGCTCGCCCGCGCCAAAGCCATTGGAGCGAATGTCGTCCAGGAGGTGGTCGAGCCGTTCGAGCGCCCGCTCCGCGCTCAGGCCCGGGGGCAAATCGATCTGGATCGTGAAGAGTCCGGGGTCTTCGAGCCAGGCGAAGTCGGCGCTGGCAGTGACGGCCACGCGTTCCTCAAAGACGAGCCGCCGCACGAGGCGCGCGCCAGGCGAGGCGCTCAACAGGTAGGCGATGAGTTCGATGATCGGCGCCTGTGGCGAACGGGCGGCCGGGGCGCGGTAGCCGACGAGCAGGGATTCGGCGTGCGCCGGGAAGGTGATCTCTGTTCGTCGCTCGCCATGTTGCGCGGGTTCGGGCGCGTGGACGCGGCGCCTGTGACCGGAAGCGGCGAGGGGGCCATACAGCGCGCGAATTTTGTCCATCACCGCGTCCGACTCGAAGTCGCCCACGAGCCAGATCGTGGCGTTGTCCGGCGCGTAATGCGTCTGAAAGTGCGCAAGGCACGCGGCGCGATCGAGCCGCTCAAGGTCGCTCTGCCAGCCGATGATCGGCACGCGGTAGGGATGCGTTCTGAAGGCCAAAGCGTGCAGCGCCTCGTCGAGACGACCGCCGATCGATTCCTGAAGCGACACACGCCGCTCCTCCAGCACCACGTCGAGCTCAGCGCGCAGGACAGTCGGCATGAGGGCGAGCGAGGAGAGCCGGTCGCTTTCCAGGCGCAGAACGCAGTCGAGCGCGCTCGCGGCAAAGTCGTTCTCGTAGGCAGTCATGTCGCGCGAGGTGAAGGCGTTGGATTGCCCGCCCTGGCGCTCCAGAAGCTCGTCAAACAGGCGCGGACCGACCTTGTCCGTGCCGTTGAACATCATGTGTTCGAGGAAGTGCGAGACCCCTGTCTGCCCCGGCGATTCGTCGCGCGAACCCACGCCAAAAAAGGTGTTCATGGCGCAGATGGGCAGCGCGCGATCTTCGAGCAGGCGCACCTTGAGCCCGTTGTCGAGCGTCTCTTCGCGGACAGCCCAGCGCCGCTCGTCGATGAGGCGCGGCGTCTGTGGGGGCGTGAGGAAGGCAGGCAAATCTCGCATCGCGTCAGCTCGTCCCTTCTCTTGAGCAAAAGGCCGATGGCGGCCCGGCAAAAGGCGCGCGGACAGAGGGGAAAGCGCCCCGCTCGGCAAGCAAAAAGCGACACTTCACCGCGCCTTTCGTCCAATCGGGCACAGGCGTTTGGGTGCCGCGGCCCCAAGGCGCGTTTTGGTCCGTCGCTGGCGTTCGAACCTCGCCCGTTAAGAGCGCGACAGGCGCCAATCCAGCCCTTCCCAGTCAGGCCGCCGCTCTGTAAGTGCCGCCCCCCTTCTGACCGCTGAATGGAGGTCCTTAATGAGCAGCATGCCGCGACGCACCCCTCTTTTTGACGCCCACACGCGCGCCGGCGCCCGACTCGTCGACTTCGCCGGCTTTGAATTGCCCATCCAATACGAGAGCCCCATCGCCGAGCACATGGCCGTGCGCACAAACGCCGGTCTGTTCGATGTCTCGCACATGGGCCAGTGCCTCATCAGCGGCCCCGCCGCGCTCGCCTGCGCCCAACACCTGCTCAGCAACGACCTCTCGCGCATCGCCGACGGCCAGGCCGCCTATTCGGGCCTGCTCAACGAACAGGGCGGCTTTGTCGACGACGTGGTCGTCTACCGCTTCAGCGCGGAGAAGTTCCTGCTCGTCCTCAACGCCGCCAACGTGGCGAAGGACCTCGCCTGGATCCGCGACCACGCCCAGGGCGCCCAGATCGACGATTTGAGCGACGACTTTGCCCAGCTCGCGATTCAGGGCCCCGCCTCGCGCCGCATCCTCGCCCGCCTGACAGAGGCCAACCTCGACGCGCTCGCCTACTACCACTTCACCGAGGGCGAGGTCGCTTCCGCCCCCTGCCTCATCGCGCGCACCGGCTACACAGGCGAACTCGGCTACGAGCTCTACTGCCGCCCCGAACTCGCCAACCGCCTGTGGGACGAACTCATCAGCGCCGGAAATGGCGAACTCATCCCCTGTGGCCTTGGCGCGCGCGACTCATTGCGTCTCGAAAAGCGCTTCGCCCTCTACGGCCAGGACATCGACGAGACGCACACCCCGCTCGAAGCCGGCCTCGGCTGGATCGTCAAACTCGACAAGGGCGACTTCATCGGCCGCGACGCCCTGATCGCGCAAAAAGCGCGCGGTCTCGATCGCAAGCTCGTCGGCTTCGAAGTCACAGGCCGCGGCATCGCCCGCCCAGGCCAGGAGGTCGCCCTCGACAGCGCCACCATCGGCCACGTCACCAGCGGCGCCTACTCGCCCTGCCGCAAGCAATCGATCGGCCTCGCCTATGTCCCGCCAGCGCACGCCGCCCTCGGCGCCACCTTCGACCTCATCATCCGCGGCCAGCCCGTTGCCGCGCGCGTCGTCAAAACGCCCTTTGTCGACAGCGCCGCTGCCACCTCCTGAATCGCCAGAGGCCAACGCCTCCCCACAAAGCGACAGACCGCGCTTCCCCCTCCACAACCACCGCGCGCCGCGACCAAGACGCCTCAAAAATTGCGCCGCGCGCCACACCGCAACAGCCTGCGCCCCCGGCAAGCCCCAACGGCGCCTCCCCCACCCTCTCAACTCACACAGGAGCCCCCCATGTCTGTCCCCAGCGACCGCAAGTATTCCAAAGACCACGAATGGCTGATGCTCGACGGCGACACCGCCACTGTCGGCATCACCGAGTTCGCCGCAGCTCAGCTCGGCGACATCGTCTTTGTCGAACTCCCCGAAGTCGGCGCCACCTTCCCGGCCGGCCAGAGCTTCGGCGTCGTCGAAAGCACTAAAACCGCCTCCGATGTCTTCTACCCCGTCAGCGGCAAGGTCCTCGCCGTCAACGACGCCCTCGTCGACGCCCCCGAACTCGTCAACCAGGACCCCTACGGCAAAGGCTGGTTCATCAAAATCCAATGCGCCAACAACGCCGAACTCGACGCCCTCCTCGACGCCAACGCCTACGCCTCCCTCATCTGAATGCATTGAATGCGTCGCGCCGAATTTTGAACGCATCGCGCCGGGCTCCTTATTTAAGGGGCCCGTTTTTTATGCATTACGCCGAGCTTTTTAATGCGTCGCGCCGGGCTCTTTATTTGAGAGGCCCGTTTTTATGCATCGCGCCAGGGCTTTTTCGCGCCTCGTGTTTATCGACGCGTCGCCATGCGTCACGCCTTTTCCCTAAGGCACCAGAAGATCCGAAAGTTCCTGGCAAATCTCCGCCGCGTGCGCCGCCACCAATGCCTGCCCTTCCTCCGAAAGGCCCCGCGACACGCGCGCCACCGCTTCCTCGCCCTCACTGCAGCCCAAAAACACGAGCGAACGCATCGCCGCCTGACAGGCCTGCGACTCAATCCCCGCGCCGCACTGCGCCGCCACCTCGCCTCCCAGCGCGTCGAGCTGGTCCTCAAAAACTTCGCGCGCCCCCTCCTCCTGCCAGCTCACGACAAGCCGCGACGCGCCCTCGTCCGCCAACCTCAACGGCAGCGACACCGCCGCCCGCGCCCCAAACGGCACATAGTCCAACCAAAAAAACTCGCCCGTCAGCGCCTTGGGCAAACGGCAGCGACCATCCCAGGCAAAGCGCCGCACCGCCATCCCTTCCTCCATTCGCACCTGGATGAGCTGACAGCGCTCCGGCGTCCCGTTCGCCGCCGGCTGATGAGCAAAAAACGCCCCCGAAGCCAGCCCCCACAGCCCCGCGATCTCCAGCTCAACCGGTGGCGAAAAATGAGCGATCTCGCGGCCCGGCGGAAAATAGACGGCAAACTCACCCGTCGCCTCGTCCTCCACCACGCGAAAAAAGCCCATCATCGTCTCGCGCGCCGCCTTCTCAGGCCGCCTGGCGCCCCGCGACTTTTTGACGGCCGCGCCCTCGTCCGACGCCTCCCTCGACTCAAAGGCTCCGTCTTCGAGCAAAAACAAAAAAACGCCCGCGCCCAAAAACACGATCGCGCAGGCCAGAAGGATGATCTCGCGCTTCAAAGGCATCGCCTCCCCGGATCGCCCGCCGCGATCCACCAACAGCCCCGCGCAAACCTCGCCCTCCGCCTCACCCCGGCGCCACCGCCCGGTCGAGAGGACGCGTGTTCAGCGTCACTGCCCGTCGGAATCAGGCATGAGCGCGCCCAACCGCTCGGCCACAAAGATCTCAAAGAGATCCGGCGGCAGCCCCATGCGCTCGGCCACGCCCTGAATCACAGCGGCCAGCGATGGCGAACGCGGATCGCTCCACTCCTGCGCCACCCGCATCAGACCGATGCACCACAGCCCTTCCTCAAACCGAATCTCCCCTTCGCCCATCGCCGACGACGACTCAGCCTTCTCTTCACGTTCGAGAACTGCGGTGCGCTGCTGCGTCTTGATCATCGGTGTCACCCTGGCGGAAAGCCCCAGGCGGGGCAAAAAGGCGCGCCCTTAAAGCCCCCGCGCGCCAGGCGGTCAAGTTCATGGCCGCCTCAGCGCCTCCCCGCGCCAAAACGCTGCCTAACCCCGCGATTTTGCGACTGAAAACACGCGTTCGCGCATGGGCGCTTAAGCCGCTGCATCCCGGCTTTCCCAACCTTTACAAGCCTGCGTTGGCCGGTCTAAAGGCGCCGCCCCGTCGAGCCCGGGCAAAGCCCCCCTAAGCTGCGCGTATGCCAGAAAGAGGCCTTTTTTCGCCCTCGCTCGACAATGCGGCCGAACACATTCCGTGGTCGCCCCGCACGACAAACCCCTCCCATCGAGCAAAGAATGAACCGGGCGAAATACATTGTGGTCGAAGGTCCTATCGGCGTGGGCAAAACTTCCCTGGTGAAGATTCTGTCCGAGGAATTAAACGCCCGGACGGTTCTCGAAGTTGTCGAAGAAAACCCTTTTCTCTCTAATTTTTACACCGATCGTCAAAAACACGCTTTCCAAACGCAGATTTTCTTTCTGCTCAGCCGATTTAAGCAGCAGCAGGAATTGACGCAGCAGGATTTATTCAATCAAGTCACCGTCTCCGATTATTTTTTCGCCAAAGATCGCGTCTTCGCGGGGCTGACGCTCGACGCCAACGAATTGTCGCTCTACGAGCGCATCTATTCCCTGCTTCAGCCCAAAGTCGCCCGCCCTGATCTCGTCATCTATCTGCAGGCGCGGCTCGATGTCCTGCTCGCGCAGATCAAAAAGCGCGGTCGCGATTTCGAAAAAATGTTCGACGTCAATTACCTCGAACAGGTTTGCGCGGCTTATACCGATTTCTTCCATCATTACGATGAAACCCCGCTCCTCGTCGTGGATTCGAGCGACATCGATTTTGTCGGCAACGCCCGCGATCGCGCCAACCTCCTCGAAGCCATCTATAAAGCCGGCCATGGCCGCACCATCTACACACCCACCTCAGAAGCGCGCAGCGCATAATTTTTTCCATCCATCCTGTCTTCATCATCTCAAACGTAAATATATTTCTCACCCAAAGACGCGCCCCATTTTGCCCTTGGTGCGCTTCAGTGCACACCTTTGTTTTTTGTGCTTTTGCGCACGGCAATTCAAATCCGCTTCAGCGCGGAGCTGCTTAAAAGCGCTTCAGCACGCGGCATTTATTTTTTCTGTGCTTTGGCGCACGGCAGTTTGTTTTCCGCTGTGCGTTTTTTTGTTTTCTGCGTTTCAGCACGCACACCTTTAAAAGACGCGTTTTCACTCGGACGCCGCGCAAAACAATGCGCTTGACGCGCGCGCCAACCTCAAACCGCTTCACCGCCCGGCAATTGTTCAATTCTCCA
>JAFVYB010000120.1 GCA_017500825.1 Myxococcaceae bacterium
CCCATGCGCCGAATCTGGTCGGTCGAGGCGTTCAAAATTAAATCGAGCAAATAAAACAGGCCATTGAGGCGCTTAGGGCGGGCATTTGTCCGGCGGCCCGCAGCCGGCCCCACCAAAGGTGGGAGCGAGGACCGACGGTTGCGAAAGGAAAAAGGGGAGCCACGAGGGGGAAACAACCATTGGTTTTCCCCCCTCGTGCTTTCAGGGCAGATGAGTGCGGCCGGAGCGCTCACGATTCGCGCTTTCCGAGCGGTGAATCGGAGTTTCAAGAAAACTCAATAAATTAAACCGAGCAAATTCAGGTTCAAATCGACATAAGAATAAAATCAAATTGCCCCGCGCTGAAGTGGCTTTTGATTTGCCGTGCGCCAAGGCACAAAAAAACAAAGGTGTGCGCTGAAGCACAAAAGAAATAGTGAGGTGCAGGCGATTATTTGGCATCCCCTCGGGCGAAGATGCTGGCGACGAAGCTCATCACGTCGCTGGCGCAGACTTCGCAATAGCCGCAATTATCGATAAGGCGGTTTTTGACCACGTCGATTTTGTCCTGCGTTTTGGGATCGATGACGCTTGAGACCATGTGGCGTAATTTGATCGAATCTTTTTGATCCTCGAAGAGCTTGAGCTCCAAGGCTTTGTGCAGCCGCTCGTTGGTCCGATAATCAAACGTCCGCCCCTCGATGGCCAGCGCGCCGATATAATTCATGATCTCGCGCCTGAAATCGTCCTTGCGGCTCTCGGGAATGTCGATTTTTTCCTCGATGGAGCGCATGAATCGCTCGTCCGGCTCCTCGTATTGGCCGGTGTATTTGTTTCGCAGGCGTTCCTTTTGCGTGTAGGCCTTGATGCTGTCGATATAATTGCCGCACAGTCGCTCAATGGCGTCCTGATCCGCGTTAATCGCCCGCTGGACCTCGTTTTTGACAATGTTTTCGTATTCTTCGCGGACGACGCCGAGCAATTCGCGGTAGCGCTTTTTTTGATCCTCGCTGGAGATGAGCGAGTGGTTTTTGAGGCCTGATTCCAATTCGCTGAGGACCATAAAGGGATTGATACAACCTTCGCCCTTTTCGGAGACGAGCGCGTTGGAGATTTTATCCTGGACATAGCGCGGGCTGATGCCGTCGAGCCCCTCGCGCACCGCCTCTTTGCGCAATTCTTTGACGTTATCTTCGTTAAAGTTGGGCAGCGTCATGCCGTTGTAGAGTTTGAGTTTTTGTAAAAGCGTGAGCCCCTGCCTTTGTGGTTCTTCGAGGCGCGTGAGCACGGCCCACATGGCGGCCATTTCTAATGTGTGCGGGGCGATGTGTTTTTGACGAATGGTGCGGGAATTGAAATCCTTTTCATAGATCTTCACTTCCTCGCTGAGTTTGGTGATGTAGGGAATGTCGATTTTGATCGTTCGATCGCGCAAAGCTTCCATGAATTCATTGCTTTGAAGTTTTTTGTATTCGGGTTCGTTGGTGTGGCCGAGAATGACCTCGTCGATATCGGTTTGTGGGAATTTTTTGGGTTTAATTTTGTGCTCCTGCGTCGCGCCCAACAAATCGTAGAGAAACGCCACGTCGAGTTTGAGGATTTCGACGAATTCGACAATGCCGCGATTGGCGATGTTGAGTTCGCCGTCGAAATTAAAGGCGCGCGGATCGGAGTCGGAGCCGTATTCGGCGATTTTTCGATAATTGATGTCGCCGGTCAGCTCGGTCGAATCCTGATTTTTTTCGTCCTTGGGCTGGAAGGTGCCGATGCCGACGCGGTCCTGCTCGGAAAGGATGAGGCGGCGCACGCGCACGCGCTCGACCACGCGCTCGAACGAACCGTCGAATTGCTTCATCAGATCGCGGAAGACGAAGCGGCAGGCCGGGCACAGTTCGCCGGTCATCGGGATTTCGAAATCAGCGCCGCGCGGCGTCAGTTCCTCGATGAATTTGGCGCGCCACTCGCTGGGGATGAGGTGCAGCGGGTCTTCGTGCATCGGGCAGGGGAGGATTTCTTCGGTGAGCGTTCCGTCCTCGCCTGGGCGTTCGAGGTGCCAGGAAAATGTGTAGAGCGCGCCTTCGGCGGTGCGCGAGTAGGCCTCGATGCCGCGTTTGAGCAGGCGGGCGATGGTCGATTTGGAGGAGCCGACCGGGCCGTGCAGCAGGAGGACGCGTCGTTCGGTGCCGTAGCCCTGCGCCGCGGATTTGAAGACGTTGACGAGCTTCATCAGCGGCACGTCGAGTCCGAAGATGGCGTCGCGACCGCCTGCGGCCTCGTCGAGAAAGAAGTGGTAGCGCGTGAGCTTCTTCTTGTTGTCGAGGTATTCGCTCTGACCGTGCGAGGCGATCATGTCGTAGATGCGCTGGAAGGCGGTCCGCGTGACCTTGGGGCGCTCCCGGACGATTTGCAGGTAGTCCTCGAAACTCCCCTCCCAGGCCTCTTCCTGGAAGCGCGCTTCGTCCTGCATGGCTGCGATTTTTGAAACGAGTGACTCTCCCCGCATCTGGCGCATGGACTCTCTCCGAGGTGATCAAAAGGAAAACGACGGCTGCTTCGGTTCGTTGGGCGGGCTGAAGCTGGGGACCGGTTCCTGGGGAGAGAAGCGCCTCGATGAGGGGGCGGTCGCGGGTGTGACGCGGGGGAGGGGCACGGATGAGTTGTTCGATCGATGGGGCAGATGATGGGCCGAGGGGGCGCGAGGGGAGCTGAAGCGGGAGCTGGGGCGCGCGGGGCACTGGATGATTTTTTTAGAGGCGGCGTTGACGCGACAGGCGCCGCGTTTTGGGGAGCCACCCATGCGAAAAAAACTCTTGACAGCCCTTTTTTGCGCTCTCTGCGCGAGTGGACCGGCTTCCTCGCTGGCCGCGCCCGCCACGTTGACGACCGCTGCGCTCGATTCGCCCTTCAAGGGACCGCTCGCCAAGGCCAGGGACGCGCTCGACAGGGGCGAACTCGACACCGCGCGCGAGATTTTGCGGGGACAGCCCGAGTCTGCGGCGCGACGCGTTTTGGACGCGCGGATGTTGAGTCTGGCGGGGGAGGACGCGCGGGCGGCCAGGGCGTTTGTCGCGTTGCGTCAGGACTTTCCGCGCCTTGCCGATCACTGGTCGTTTGAGGCGGCGGTTCGTTTTGCGCGCGTTGGCGACTGGGCGAACGCGAAGAGCGCGCTGGACGCAGTGCCGGCTGCTTCTCGCTATGCGGATCGGGCGTGTTTCGAGCGGTCCAACATTTTGGAGGCAGAGGGCGATCTGAAGGGTGCGCGCGCGGTGCTCGATGATCTGGCGCGGCGGCGGGAACCCAAGTCTGGCGAGGACCTCGGCGCGACGGCGCTTCTCCGACAGGCGGCGTTGTCGAAGCGGATGGGCGATGTCGCGACCCGGCGCGCGGCACTGGTGGCGGTTTGGCGAGATCACCCGCGAACGGCGCTCGATTCAGAGGCGCTGCGCGAGATCTGCACGGACAACCTCGTCGGCGACAAAGACACGGCCAGGCAGGCGTGTCCTCCGTTGGGATTGGAAGATCACCTGCGGCGCGCGGAACGACTCGTCGAGCTTCATCACAACCAACGCGCCATCGCCGCGCTTGAACCGATCGTCGCGCGACTCAAGCTCCCGAAACCTGCGGCCTGTCGCGCCCATCTGGCGTTTGGCGAGGCCCACCGAAAAGAGCGGCTGCACGAGCGCGCCATCGAGATCTTCACGCCCATCGTCGAGCGGTGTCCGGCGCAAAAAGAGAAGGCGCTCTACTCGCTCGCCTCGTCGCAATCGATCGCCCATCCCGAGCGTGGTCCGAGGTTTTACGACCGCTTCATCGCCGACTTCCCGCGCTCGCCCAATTTGGCCCAGGCCGAGTGGTTCGCGGCGGCGTTGGAGATTCAGAACGAACAGATCGATGCGGCGTCGCGGCGTCTTGAGAGTCTGTCGAAGCGGTTTCCCAAGAGTCGCTACGCCTCGGAGGCGCTCTTCAAACGCTTCTGGCTCGACTGGCGCGCCTGCAAAATCGCCGAGTCGGTGCGGTGGCTCGACACGCTTCTCGCCCGCTATCCCGGCAAGGTCGAAGAGCGGCAGCGCGCGATCTATTGGAAGGCCCGCGCCGATGAACGACTTGGACGAGTGGCAGAGGCGACGGCGGCCGACGAATCGCTCTCTCGCGAAGCGCCCGTGAGTCACTATGGAGTCATGGCTCTGAAGCAGCTGGAGCGTTCCGATGCCAAGCGGGCCTGCGCTGCGCGACACGACATCGCGCGCGCGATTCGCGGTGAAGGCGATTCTTCAAAGGACGGGGCGACGAAGGCGACGGCATCGCAAGAGCGATCAGAACTCATCGCGCTGTTTCCCCTGAAGCTGGAGGGACTGCGGAACGACATCCGGCTGGACGCTGCCCTCGATTTTATCCGGCTGGGAATGCTCGCGGAGGCGCGCGATCTGTTGACCGCGCTTTCCCGCGAAAAGTGGCGCAAGTCTGACAAGCGCGTGTTGGCCGTTCTGATGGGGATTGCCGGAGATTTTCGTGGCGCGCAGTGGATCACCCGCGTTCACTTTGCCTCCACCTTTGACAAGGCGCCGTCGCCCGAGACGCGAGGACTGTGGACCTTGGCCTGGCCACTGGCGCATCGCGCGATGTTGGAACGCCACTGCTCGGCGCACGGCGTTACGCCCGACCTGTTGCAGGCACTGATGCGAGAGGAGAGCGCGCTCGATCCCTTGGCGCGTTCATGGGCCGGGGCGCTTGGGTTGACCCAGCTCATGCCGGCGCGCGCGCAGCAGGTCGCCCAGATCGTCGGTCGCACCTCCTTTAAAGAGGAAGAGCTCTTCGATCCGTCCACGAGCATCGAGTTTGGCTGTGCCTGGCTCGGCACGCTCCTGAGGGAATTCGCAGGAGAGCCCATGCACGCATTCGCCGCCTACAACGCCGACAGCGATCGCGTCCGGCACTGGCTCTCTCTGCCGTCGGGGCGCTTGCTCGATCACTTTGTTGAGCAGATCCCGATCGCTGAGACGCGCGGCTACGTCAAAAGGCTCGTCCGCTCAGAAGCTGTCTACCGTTGGCTCTACCAACCGATAAATTCGCTCGCGGAGAGTTGCGGAGAGCAGGCGTCGGTAACGGAGTGACGCAGAGCGAGATCGTGGTTGCGTTTGAGGCGCACGCATCGGGCGCGGGAATCTGGCGGCAGCGAACGCTCAGTGTCGCCTTTGTGCCTCGCGCAACGAATCGACGAAGCGCGGACTCGCAACCGAAAGAACTTCGCTGCGTTGACCACCCGCGGCTTGGAAGAAGGGGGCGAGGGCGGGAGGCGGCGAGACGTCATCTTCTCGTGAAGGCAGTGAGCGCTCGTTCGATGAAGGTGCTTGCTCAAGAGTCTGGTCGAGTCGTGCCCGTATCGAGGCGAGTCAGCGGTGTTCGAGTCGAAGGCATGCTCCAGAACAACCAGGCATTGCCGCGTCTGGACAAAACGCTCGACGGATCAAGCAGAGACGATCTCAAGAAGCGCACGTCTCTGATGACAGGCGACAGGGCGGTTGACTCACTCCGCGTCGCTCTAAACACGATCCACAGCTCGTATATATTAATGATGCGACACCTCTCTCTTGCGCATCCTCTCGAGTTGTTGCGCTGAAGAGCGGCATCTTAAGAGAGAAGGCCCCGTAGTCGAGAGAAGCGAGTGGGGGGCAGTCGTGTTGTCGAAAAAAAACGCGATGCTGAAAAAAAGAGTTGACAGGGAAGGGTGAGGCGACTAAAAGGCGCCCCGCTTTCGACGGGGAACAAAGCCCGCCGGGGCGGAAGTTAGAGAGTTCTTTAGAGAAGAGAAAAGTTAGGAAGTTTAGGCTGTCGCTTGAGAGTGGTTGGGCGGCAGAGTTTTCTTTTAGGTGTCTTGAGTGGTGATGAGCTGCGAGGGGCGCTTCGAAAAAAGAGAAAAAAACTTCTTGACCGAGAGAGCGAGGGCGAGTAAAAGCCCGCGCCGTTTTTCGGCGGCAGAAAAAGCCGGAAGCGAGTCGCTCTTTGAAATCTGAATAGCAAGTCTGCAAAGAAGCATATGCGGACACACGTAATACTTTGAGACATCTACCTGTGAATTGCTGAGGCAATTAATGGGGTAGATGCGGATGATGAAAAGTCATCCAAACAGGAATCAGAGCTAATCGCTGAGGCGATTGGTGCTCTAATTAGAAATAATTGGAGAGTTTGATCCTGGCTCAGAACGAACGCTGGCGGCGTGCCTAACACATGCAAGTCGAGC